>PNOJ01000020.1 GCA_013824755.1 Gemmatimonas sp. | reverse complement strand
CCGGCGACCAGGTCACGGGCAAGCTCGTCCAGATCGGCGACGAGGAGTGCTTCGTCGATTACGGCGGACGCAGCGAACTTCCCATCGGCACCGTCGACCTGCAGGACGCCGAAGGCAACCTGCGCTTCGCCGTGGGCGACGACATCACGGCCTACGTGGTGGGCAAGGGCGCCGAGCAGCGCCTCGCGCTGAAGCAGAAGGCCCAGGGCAAGGACACGCGCTTCCTCGAGGACGCGCTGCAGAGCGGCGTGCCGCTGACCGGAGCGGTGAAGGAGACCAACAAGGGCGGCTTCGTGGTCGACCTCGGCGGCCACCGCGCCTTCTGCCCCATCTCCCAGATCGACGACCAGTTCGTCAACGATCCCCCGTCGTGGGTGGGGCGCAGCCTGGAGTTCCGCGTCATCGAGTTCGCCGACGGCGGCCGCCGGCTGGTGGTCTCGCGGCGGGTCCTGCTGCAGGAGGAGAAGGCGCGCCGCGGCAAGGAGACGCGCAAATCCCTCGCCGTCGGCGACGTGCGCGACGGCAAGGTCGTCCGGCTGATGCCCTACGGCGCCTTCATCGACATCGGCGGCGTCGAAGGCCTGGTCCACGTCTCGGAGATCAGCCATCACCGCATCGCGGATCCCACCGAGGCCCTCCAGGAGGGTCAGGCAGTCACCGTCAAGGTCACCGCCCTGCAGAATCTGGGCGAGGGCAAGAACGAGCGGGTCAGCCTGTCCATCAAGGCGCTCGACGGCGATCCCTGGCAGGACGTCCAGGACAAGCTGAAGCTGGGCGAGTGGGTCACCGGCGTGGTGACCGGCATGGCTGACTTCGGCGCCTTCGTGGAGCTGCTGCCGGGAGTCCGCGGCCTGGTGCACGTGTCGGCGCTCTCGCAGGAGAGGGTGCAGCACCCGAGCGATGTCGTGCGCGAGGGGCAGGAAGTCCAGGTGCGCATCGTGGAGGTCGACGTGCAGCGCAAGCGGATCTCGCTGTCGCTGGTCGGCTGAACGGCCCGCCGCGCTGGCGGACGCAGAACGGGGACGGCCTAGGCCGTCCCCTTCTCCTTGCGCAGTTCCAGGACCGCCGCGGCCAGCCGGTCGGCCGCCGCGTCGACCTCCGCATCGGTCGTGCCGCGGCCCAGGCTCAGGCGCAGGCAGCAACCGGCCTGCTCGGCGTTCAACCCCAGGGCGAGCAGCGCCGCCGAGGGCCGGCCTTCGCCGCTGGTGCAGGCGGCGCCCGCCGACAGGGCGAGCGTCGGCACGGCGCGCATCAGTTCACCCGCGGGCACGCCGGGGAACCTCAGGTTCAGGCAGCCCGGCAGCCGCGCGCGGGCGTCGCCGTTCAGGACGAGGTCGGCGATCCGGTCGGCCAGGCGCGCGTAGAGGCGCGCGCCCTGCTCGCGCAGCCGCGCGGCGTCCCGCTCGCGCCGCGCGAGCGCCAGGCGGCAGGCCACGCCCATCCCCACCACGGCCGGCACGTTGAGCGTCCCGGCCCGCAGACCCCGCTCCTGGCCGCCGCCGGTGATCTGCGGGCGCAACTCCACCCGCGGCTCGCGGGCGCGCACGACCAAGGCGCCGACGCCCTTGGGACCGTAGATCTTGTGGGCCGAGAGGGCGAGCAGGCCGATGCCGTCGGCGCGGAAGTCCAGCGGCACCTTGCCGGCGGCCTGGGCGGCGTCGACGTGGCAGACGACGCCGCGCTCCCGGCACGCCGCCGCGATCCGCGCCCAGGGCTGCAGGGTCCCGAGCTCGTTCTGGGCGGCGTTGACCGCGACCAGGCGCGTGTCGTCGGTCAGGGCGTCGGCCACCGCGGCGGCCGGGACCAGGCCGTCCGGGCCGCAGGGCACGCGGACCACCTGCCAGCCGCGCGCCGCCAGGACGTCGAGGGTGCGGTCGACCGAGGAGTGCTCGAGGGTGGTGGTCACGATGCGGCCCGGCTGCGGCCACAGGTCCGCCGTGCCCCGCAACGCGAGGTTGTTGGCCTCGGTGGCGCCGCTGGTGAAGACCACCTCGCGCGGTTCGCAGCTGACGAGCGCGGCGACCTCCGCCCGCGCGTTCTCGGCCAGGGCCTGGGCCGACCAGCCGTAGGCGTGCGTGCCGCTCGAGGCGTTGCCGAAGTGCTCGCGCAGCACGTCGGTCATGGCGGCGAGCACCGCGGGATCCACGGGCGTGGTCGCCAGGTGATCGAGGTAGACGGGCTGACCGGACGTCATCGCAACCCCCGTCAGCCCAGGGCGAGCATGCGCTCGATCGGCCGCAGCGCCGCGACCCGCAGGTCCTCGGGCACCACGATCTCGGGCGCGCGGTCGCGCAGGCACAGGTAGAGCTTCTCGAGCGTGTTGCGCTTCATGTAGGGGCACTCGTTGCAGCTGCAGGACTCGTCGGCGCCCGGCACCGTCCAGAACGTCTTGCCCGGATTCTCGCGGCGCATGCGGTGCAGGATCCCCGGCTCGGTCAGGACGATGATGTCGGTCGCCCGGGACTCGCCGGCGAAGCCCAGCAGGGCGGTCGTCGAGCCGATGCGGTCGGCGTGCCGCAGCAGGGCCTCGGTGCACTCGGGGTGGGCCAGGACCTCGGCCCCGGGGTGCAGGGTCTTCAGCTCGACGAGACGGCGCTCGCTGAACTGCTCGTGGACCTCGCAGCTGCCGGGCCACAGCACCAGGTCGCGGCCGAGCTGCCGGGAGACCCAGGCGCCCAGGTGGCGGTCCGGGGCGAAAACCACCGGTCGGTCGCGGGGGATCGAGTCGACCACGCGCACGGCGTTGCTGCTGGTGCAGATGATGTCGCTCATCGCCTTGGTCGCCGCGGAGCAGTTGATGTAGCTCACCACGGCGTGCCCGGGGTGGCGGTCCAGGAAGGCGCGGAACGCGTCCGGCGGGCAGCCGTCGGCCAGGCTGCAGCCCGCATCGAGGTCCGGCAGCAGGACCTGGCGGCCCGGGTTGAGGATCTTGGCCGTCTCGGCCATGAAGTGGACGCCGGCGAAGACGATCACCTCGGCCTCGGTCCTCGCCGCGACCTGGCTGAGCTGCAGGCTGTCGCCGACGAAGTCGGCCAGGTCCTGGATCTCGCCCTGCTGGTAGTAGTGGGCGAGGATCACGGCGTTGAGCCCGCGGCGCAATTCCAGGATCGCCTCGACCAGTTCCTGGCCGGTCGGCACCGGGGCGTGGGGGGGGGCGTTCATGGCCGGGAGTTCCTCCTGCTGGCGTCCAGGGTCACCCGGCCAACATCGCCGCGGGCGCCCGGCGAGGCAAGTCCTTATGGACAACCCCCCCCCGGATGCTTAATATTCATGGGCCGCCGGGCCGCAAGCGGGCGATTGATGGCGGCTTACCCGGCATCCACCACCCCACATCAGCCTCGAGGGACCGAAGCGATATGACAAAGGGAACTTCGAGCGATCGCCGGGACGCCGCGGCGCCCCAGGTGTCGACGACGCTCCGCGTCCTGGCCACGCTGGCCGCGCTGTCGCTGGCCAGCTTGGCGTTCATCGGCTGCGGCGACGACGAACCGTCGAACATCCAGCAGAATCCCTACCCCGAGCCGGCCCCGGCCTACCTGCTGATGTCGGTCTGGGGAACCGGACCGCAGGACGTGTTCGCCGTCGGCCAACCGGGGGTCATCCTCCACTACGACGGCGCCTGGACCCTGGACTCGGTGCCGGACACCATGCTCACCTCGGTCTGGGGGACTTCGTCCAGCGACGTCTACGCGTGCGGCCACAACGGCGCGATCTGGCATTTCGACGGCTCCGCCTGGCGGCGCGAGAACAGCGGCACCACGGCCGACCTCTTCGACATCGGCCGCGGGCCCTACGGCGAGATCCACGCCGTCGGCAGGGAAGGCACCATCCTGCGCCGCACCGGCGGCGGCTGGTCTCAGGACGGCACCCGCGCCTATCGGTACAGCCCGATCGGGGTCCCGATCGACACGCTCTTGTTCAACGTCGAGGGAGCGACGGCCACCCGCATCACCCCGTACGCCATCGGCGGCATGTTCGCCGTCGTGCTCATGGAGAACGACCACACCGAGTACGACCACCGCTGGCTCTGGGGCAATTTCGAGGATCCCCAGAGCAACCTCATCACGGCGGCCAACGCCAGCGCCGTCCTCGATGACAACTTCATGGCCAACGAAGCGGGCAAGCTCTTCTACCTCGACGAGAACCTGGACGGGCTCCGGGAGTGGAGACTGCTGCGCCGCAACGGCATCCAGGCCGTCCCCTCGACCTTCCCCGAGAGCATCTCCGGGCTCTGGCTCGACGTCGACGCCGGCGTCATCTACCTCACGACACCGTACGGCAAGGTGGCCACGATCACGCGCGACGGCGCCCAGACGAGCACCGTGCTGGCCACCGGCGGCTGGTTCACCGACGTCTGGGGTTCCTCCGGCACCGACATCTACGTCACGGGCTACAACGGCGTCCTCTACCACTTCGACGGCAACAATTGGACCCGCCTGACCGTACCCGTGCCCGAGGGCGTCGACAAGGCCCTGCTCCCCGCCGACGGCGCCAGCAGGTCCATCTACTGATCCGCCCACACCCCGCGCCCGGCCGCCATCCGGCGGCCGGGCCACCCCTGAACCCATCCAGGAGGTACCACATGCACCGGACGGCCCGCCGGCTGACGGCGTTCGTCACCCTCGCGCTCGCCCTGGCCGTTTTCGTCGCACCGGCGTCGGCCTACGACCCCGATCCCGCCACGCCGCGCAGCGAGATCCCGCAGCAGTACCAGTGGCGGTACGACCACGTCTTCCCCTCCGTCGCCGCCTGGGAAAAGGAACTGGCGGCGGTCGAGGCGCTGGTGCCGTCGCTCGGCGGGTACGAGGGACACCTCGGCGAATCTGCCGACAGCCTCTACGGCGCCCTGAAGGCGACCGAGGACGTCGTGCAGCGCCTCTACAAGCTGTACGCCTACACCCAGCTGCGCCTGGACCCCGAGCTGTCCGACGCCGGGAACCAGCAGATGCAGGGCAAGGTCGGCTTCCTGTTCCAGGAGTTCGGCAGCGTCGTCTCCTACATGGAGCCCGAGATCCTGGAGGTGGACCAGGCGGTCATCAACGGCTACATCGCCGCGAAGCCCGAGCTGAAGATCTACCAGTTCTACTTCGACAACATGTTCCGCATGAAGCAGTACTCCCTGAGCAAGGCCGAGGAGCGCGTCCTGTCCATGGCGGGCCAGGTCCGCGGCGCGACGGCCGAGGTCAGCGAGAAGCTGCGCGACATCGACCTGAAGTTCCCGCCGGTGGTCCGCGAAGACGGCACGATGGAGCCGCTGACCCTGGCCGGCTGGGGCCGGGCCCGCTCGAGCGAGTCCTACAACGTGCGCCGCCAGGCGACCGACGCCTTCTTCACGACCTTCCGGCAGTACGAGAACACCCTGGCCGCCACCCTGGACGGCGTCGTGAAGTCGCACCTGCTGACCAAGGAGCTGCGCGGCTACGACAGCTGCCTCGAGGCGGCGCTCAAGGGCGACAACATCAGCACCGCCACCTACCGGATGCTGATCGACACGATCAACGCCAACCTCGCGCGCACCATGCACAAGTACGTGGACCTGCGCCGCAAGGTCATGGGCATCGAGGGGCCGCTGACCTTCCCGAACCTGTACAACCCCATGCTCGAGGACGTCGAGGTCAGCTACACCTACGAGCAGGGCCGCGAACTGATGATCAAGGGCCTCGCCCCCATGGGCAAGGAGTACGTCGGCCTGCTGGCCAAGGGCTCCGACCCGGCCAACGGCTGGATCGACGTCTTCCCCAACCGGGCCAAGCGCACCGGCGCCTACAGCAGCGGCATCGTCGCCCGCGACATCCACCCGTTCGTGCTGCACAACTTCGACAACACCCTCGACGCGGTGTTCACCACGGCCCACGAGTACGGGCACGCGCTGCACTCCTACTACTCCAGCAAGTACCAGCCGGCCGTGTACTCCGACTACACGACCTTCCTGGCCGAGGTCGCCTCGACCTGCAACGAGGAAGTGCTGCTGAGCTACATGCTGAAGCAGGAGAAGGACCCCGAGCGCATCCTGATGCTGCTGAACGAGCGCCTCGAGAAGATCCGCCTGACGATCTTCCGGCAGACGCTGTTCGCCGAGTTCGAGCTGCGCTACCACGAGTACGCCGAGGGCGACGAGACGCTGACCGCCGACTACCTCAACGGCCTGTACAAGGAGCTGATCCAGAAGTACTACGGCCCCAACTACGAGATGGGCCCGAACGACGAGGTGGAGTGGGCCTTCATCCCCCACTTCAACTACAACTTCTACGTCTTCTCCTACGCGACCGGCCTGACCAGCGGCATCTCCCTGGCCCAGCAGATCATGGCCAAGGGCGAGCCCGCCGCGACGCGCTACATCGACGGCATGCTCAAGGGCGGCTCCAGCGCCCCGCCGCTGACGCTGCTGAAGAACGCGGGCGTGGACCTCGAGACCTCGGCGCCGATCTTGACGATGCTCGACCTGTTCGAGAAGACCATCGCCGACTTCGACGCCCTCTGGACGAAGACCTACGCCCAGTAGCAGGACGGACATCCGGGACGATAAGGCAGGGGCCCCGCCGGCGGCGGGGCCCCTTGTCATTCCGATGCGTGTCTAGTCGTTCACCAAACAGCCAGCGTTGCAACACAACGACTATCGGGTCCTGTTGGTTCAATGCACCGCTATATTGTAGTCATCGTGAGCGAGAGAATAGTGCGTGTTACCTAGTCGTTCGCATACCTAATAAGGAAGAAATGTCGTCAGATTCACCTAGGGTCAATGCCACATAAATCCTAAGCCATCGAGAATGAATTTGTCCCCAATTTATCTTCGCTATTCATAGCCGCAATACGCTCCAGTTCCCGAAGTTCAGGTTCCAGTTCGCGAGTAGCTTCTACAATTTCACGCGTCTCTTCGTCGGTACCTTGTTCGATGCAGTACCAGATTCTAAGTTCACTTTCTAGTCGCTCCATTTCAAGCCCCCTTTGCTGCTATAACGATAGCTTTTTTGCACTGAGCTTCCAAGTTATTTCGAATCGCAGTAAGATCTGTTCTGAACCCACAGCTTGGACAATCCACTGCATTATTTTCAGGAAACGGGATGCAACCAGCTTTGAGTGGCTCATTCGGATCGAAATTCGCTTGAACGGAGAAATTGGAGCCACACCGCCCACAGATGACACCAATATTAGCTGCACGTGGTATGCCATCACGCTGACTAGTAAACGGCGCAGCCCCCGGACCAGCAGGAGTCGCGCTTCTAAAAACGAATGAGTCTGGTGTTTCAAAAATCTTATAGATTGCCGTCCTTTCAAAAGTCAGATGCTGAAGAGCATAGTAACGTCGAAATGCATCATCTAATTCAGAATTCTCAGCAACGTTTGTGATGCGAAGTCCCAAATCTTCGAGGTCCTTGATCATTAATGACCGACCGTGTCTCTTCCACCTTTCAGACTGTGCGCAAAGAGCATTTGCAATTTCCAGCGCTTTCGCTTCCTTTTCCGTGCGTGTGACTGGCTCGCCTGTACTCCGATGAATATTCCAAGAAGCAAATTTATAATTTGTAAGCCATTCTTGAACGAGCACTTTTGCGAAACCTAAAGCATTTTCTGCGTTCTCTAGGTCACCTGGCGAAATTCCCTGCAACATAGGGATATAGGCTTTATTTAATGGAGCTCCGGTAGCGACTTCGGCCTTGATCTTCTCAAATCCCTTAATAAATGCATCTGCAGAAAACACATTTCCGTTACGAGCAATCTGCGCATCGATGGGACCGAGAGCTGATTCATCAGACATCACAATCTCATCTGCCCCCATTGCTATGATGGTACCGGCGCTTTTGGCCCAGCCAGGCACCAGCACACAGAACCTAGAAAATTTCTTTCGGATAATTCGGACCATATCCTGGGCGACTTCACCCGATCCTCCAGGCGTCTGGAGAATGAGGTCAAGTTGCTCACCTTTCAGATTCGAGAGTTGATCCCTGAAATGCATAAGGTCAGCAACATCAATTGATGGATTTATGTTTCCTTGAACTGATAAATCTGCCGCGTAGACTAAAACTTGGCTCCCTCCACGAGCAACAGCAATTCGTTTGAGTTGCTCCTGTCTTTTCTGCTGGAGTTCTTCGAAAGACCTAATGGAATTCACATAGTCACTAAAAACACCCACTACACCCTCCTTATTCTGTCACCTAATATCAACATGAACATTATCAATAGCATTGCGACCTGTCTTGAGAAATATTTAAGGAATCTGTGTCCGAGAAATAGCCAAGGGCTCACGGAGTTACCGCAAGCCCTTGAATAATTTGGTAGGCCGCCCTGGACTCGAACCAGGTACCACCTGATTAAAAGTCAGGTGCTCTGCCAGATGAGCTAGCGGCCCGTCGGGAGGCGGGCGGGCGGTCCGCAGACCGTCCCGCCCGGAAGATAGCGGAACCCCGCAGGGGTGTCAAAGCGCGGGCTCGGTCAGACGCTGACGCCGCCGGGCGTCCAGATCATCTCCTCGCGCTCGCGGCCGACCGAGATCCCCACCACGGGCGTCGCCAGTTCGCGCTCCAGGAACTCCAGGTAGCTGCGCGCGGCGGCGGGCAGGTCGGCCAGCGCGCGGCACGCCCCGAGGGGCTGCAACCAGCCGGGGAACGCGCGGTAGACCGGCTTGCAGCGGGCCAGCAGGTCGCCCTGCGCCGGGAAGCGGTCCAGGACGCCGCCGTCGACGGCGTAGCCCGTCGCGACCTTGATCTCCGGCAGGGTGTCCAGGACGTCGAGCTTGGTGATGATCACGCCGGTCATGCCGTTGAACTCCGCGGTGAAGCGGCCGGCCGGCAGGTCGAACCAGCCGCAGCGCCGGGCGCGCCCGGTGGTGGCGCCGAACTCCCCTCCGAGCTGGCGCAGCGCGTCCCCCTCCTCGGCCAGCAGCTCGCTGGGGAAGGGGCCGTTGCCGACGCGGGTGCAGTAGGCCTTGTAGACGCCGAGGATCTCGCCCAGGCAGCGCGGCGGCAGGCCGGTGCCGGTGAGCGCGCCCCCGATCGACGGGCTGCTCGAGGTCACGAAGGGGTAGGTGCCGTGGTCCAGGTCCAGCAGGGCGCCCTGGGCGCCCTCGAACAGCGCGGTCTCGCGGCCGAGCCGCACGCCGGCCAGCGCCTCGTGCCCGTCCACGATCATCGGCGCGAAGCTGCGCGCCAGCACCACCAGTTCCTGGGCGATGTTGGCGGCCGACAGGGGTTCGGCCTCGTACAGCGCCGCCAGCGCCTCGTTGGCCTCGAGGATCTTCTCGATCGCCCGCCGCTCGAGGTTCTCCTTCGGCAGCAGCAGGTCCCCCATGCGCAGGCCCTGGCGCGTCGCCTTGTCCACGTAGGCCGGCCCGATGCCGCGACCCGTGGTGCCGATGCTGCGGCGCTTGCGCCGGCTCTCCAGGCACTCGTCGATGCGGCGGTGGTAGGGCATCAGCAGGTGGGCCGCCGCGGAGATGAACAGGCGGCCGCGCACCTTCACGCCGCGTTCCTCCAGCTCGATGATCTCGTCGCGCAGGGCCCAGGGGTCCACCACCATGCCGTTGCCCAGGTAGCCGCGCACGCCCTCGCTGAGCAGCCCGGAGGGGACCAGGTGCAGGACGATCTTCTCGCCCCCCCTGACGATGGTGTGGCCGGCGTTGGCGCCGCCCTGGTAGCGCAGGACCCAGTCGACGCCGCGGCCCAGGGCGTCGACGATCTTGCCCTTGCCCTCGTCGCCCCACTGGCCGCCGATGATCACGCGGTTGCCCGCCGCCAGTCCGTCCACGTTGCCCGCCCTCCTTCAGGGTCGGCGTCACCCGCCGGACCCGCAAAAAAAAACGGGCCTCGAGGTTCGAGACCGTCGTGGTGGCCCGGCGCGCCCCCGGCCTAGCGGCCGGTGAACATGGCCTTCAGTTGGCCCCAGGTCGCGTCGTTGAGGACACTGGCCGAGCAGTCCTCGACGCCGGGATTGCTGGATTCCTCGGTCACGCCGCCGTCGATCTGGCCGTTGCCGTCGATGTCGCCCACCTCGGCGCCGTTGGTGCAGCCGTCGCCGTCGGAGTCCTGGACGGCCAGCGCGTTGTCCCACACCGAACCGCCGTCGCGGAACGCCGCGCCGAAGGGGTTCAGGGTCGCGGTGGCGCTCGTGGGCGCCGCCACGGTGTGGCAGTTCAGGCAGGAGAAGCGCGCGCTGAGCGGCAGCCGATCCATCAGCGTCTCGGTCGCCGAAGCGGCCGCGACGTTCAGGATCACCAGCGCGACGACGATGGAGCCGATCGGTAGCCTGCGCTCCATGAACCTCCCCTCTGGTCCCAATGATAACACCCGGCCGTTCGACCTGTCAACGCGCCGGCCGGCCAGCGGTTCCCCCGGTCCCGGGGTTCGCCCGCCCCGGGGCTCCCCCCCCGGCGGCCAGGACGGCCTCGAACCAGGCCAGGATCTCGTCCCGCCCCAACCCCCCGGCCGCCGAGGTCGGGAGGAACGGGGTCGCGGGGTCGAGTTCCAGGGTCGCCGCGATCTCGCGGAACCTCTCCGGCAGCTTGGTCTTGCCCAGCTTGTCGATCTTGGTCACCGCGATCGCGAACGGCACCCCCGCCTCGCGCAGCCAGGCCGTCATGCGCCGGTCCTCCTCGGTGGGGCGGTGCCGGACGTCCAGCAGCTGCAGGACGGCCAGGGGCCGGTCCCCGGCGAACAGGTAGGCCCGCATCAGGCGCAGCCACTCCTCCCGGAGGTCCTTGCCGACCCGGGCGAAGCCGTAGCCCGGCAGGTCCACCAGGTAGTAGGTGTCTTCGACCAGGAAATAGTTCAGTAAACGGGTTTTTCCGGGTTTGCCGCTGATCTTGGCCATGGCCTTGCGGGCCAGGACGTGGTTGATCAGGGAGGATTTTCCGCAGTTGCTGCGGCCCACGAAGGCGAATTCCGGCAGGACGCGCTCCGGCCGCAGGGCCAGGCTGGGGGCGCTGGTGACGAATTCCACGCGCACGTCGCGCCCCCCCCGTTGCGGGTCAGTGAGAGGCGCCGGGCGCGGTCTTGCCCGCGGCCGTCTTGCGCGCTTCGCGGCAGGACTCCCCCTGCCGGCCGCCGACCAGGGCCAGGTCCAGGACCTCGTCCATGGTCTCGACCAGGTGCACCTGGAGCTGGCGCCGGATCGTCTGGGGCAGCTCGAGGTACTCCTTCTCGTTGTCCTTGGGGATGATCAGGACCCGGCAGCCGGCGCGCATCGCCGCGACGGCCTTCTCGGGCAGGCCCCCGATCGCCAGCACCTTGCCGCGCAGGGTGATCTCCCCGGTCATCGCCACGTCCTTGCGCACGGGGATCTCGCGCAGCAGCGAGACGATGGCCGTGGCCATGGCGATGCCGGCGCTGGGGCCGTCCTTGGGCACCGCGCCCTCGGGCACGTGGATGTGCAGGTCGTTCTTCTGCATGAAGGTCGCCGGCAGCTTGCCGCAGCGGGTGCGGGCGAAGCTGAGCGCCGTCTCGGCCGACTCCTTCATGACGTCCTTCAGGTTGCCGGTGAGCTTCAGCTTGCCGGCGCCGGTCATGTGGGCCGCCTCGATCGGCAGGATCTCGCCGCCGACGACGGTCCAGGCCAGGCCCGTGACCACGCCGATCTCGGGCTCGCCCTCCACGACCTGGCGGCGGTAGCGGGGCGTGCCGAGCGTCTTCTGCAGCGAGGTGGGCGTCACCCGGGCCGGGAAGCGGCCCCGCTCCGCCTTGAACTTGGCCGATTTGCGGCAGATCGAGGCGATCTCGCGCTCGAGCTGGCGCACGCCGGCCTCGCGCGTGTAGCCGTCGATGATCACCGACAGGGCGCGCGGGCTGAAGCCGCCCTTCCAGCTCTTGACGCCGTTGCGCTGCATCTGACGCGGCACCAGGAAGTCGCGCGCGATGGCCAGCTTCTCGTGGTCGAGGTAGCCGGGCAGCCGGATGATCTCCATGCGGTCCTCGAGGGCCGCCGGGATCGAGTGCAGCGAGTTGGCGGTGGTGATGAACATGACCTCCGAGAGGTCGAAGTCCACCTCCAGGAAGTGGTCGCTGAAGTGCGTGTTCTGCTCGGGGTCGAGCACCTCGAGCAGGGCCGACGAGGGGTCGCCGCGGAAGTCGGCGCCCATCTTGTCGATCTCGTCCAGCAGGAAGACGGGGTTCTTGGTGCCGGCCTTGCGCAGCGACTCGATGATGCGGCCGGGCTTGCTGCCGATGTAGGTGCGCCGGTGCCCGCGGATCTCGGCCTCGTCGCGCACGCCGCCCAGGGAGATGCGCACGAAGCGGCGGTTCATGGCCTCGGCGATGCTGCGCCCGAGGCTGGTCTTGCCGACGCCCGGGGGCCCGACCAGGCAGAGGATCGAGCCGTGCAGCTTCTTGGTGAGCTTCAGGACGGCCAGGTACTCGATGATGCGGTCCTTGACCTTCTCCAGGCCGTAGTGGTCGGCGTCCAGCTGCTTGCGCACCAGGCGGGTGTCGAGCCGGTCGCGGGAGCGCTTCTTCCAGGGCAGCTCCAGCAGGGTGTCGAGGTAGTTGCGGACCACGGCGGCCTCGGGCGACATCCCGGGCATCTTCGCCAGCCGCCCGATCTCGCGCTCGGCCGTCTCGCGCACCTCCGGGGGCAGGTCGCCCGCCTCGAGGCGCTCGACGTACTCCTCGACCTCGCTGTCCTCGTCGGCGCCGTAGCCGAGTTCCTTGCGGATGGCCCGCAGCTGCTCGTTCAGGTAGAACTCGCGCTGGTTCTTCTGGACCTGGCTCTGCACCTCGGTGTCGATGCGCTGCTCGATCTGGAGGATCTCCAGCTCGTCGGCCAGGATCTGGTTGATGCGGCGCATGCGGCCGACCAGCGCCGGCTCCTCCAGCAGCTCCTGCTTCAGGGGCACCTTGCCCACGATGTAGGCGCTGATGGAGTCGGTCATGCGGGCGATCTCCCCCATGTTCAGCACCGACAGCAGCACCTCGTCGGGCAGGCGCTTGTTCAGCCGCACGTACTCCTTGAAGCGCTCCTTGATCGAGCGGCTGAGGGCCTCGACCTCCGGCCCGTCGTCGCGGCTCTCGGGGATCACCTCGACCGTCACCTCGCCGAACTCCTCGCCGTCGCTGAAGCCGGTGATGCGCACGCGGGCCTCGCCCTCGACCAGGATCTTGAGCGTGTCGTCGGGCGTGCGGATGATCTGCAGGATCTTGATGACCGTGCCCACGGCGTAGAGGTCGTCCTGGACGGGGTCCTCGACCTCGGGCTCGTGCTGCGCCGCCACGCAGATGTACTTGTCGCGCATCATGGCGGCCTCCAGGGCCGCGACCGAGCGCGGCCGGCCCACCAGCAGCGGCGTGATCATGTAGGGGAACACCACGACGTCGCGCAGCGGCAGCAGCGGCAGGCGCTCCGGCAGGACGGGCGGCGTGGCGGCGGGGTCGACTTCGCGTCGCTTCATGTCTCTCCTGGTCGCGGGTGCGGGAAGCGGCGACGGCGGGCGCAGCGGCGCGCGGCCGCCAGCTCCGCCCCCGGGGTCGGCAAACGGGCCGGTCAGGCGCCCTTGGCGTCGGCGTCCGCGTCGTGGCCCAGGATCTCCGCCTCGGCCGCCCCTTCGACGACCTCGCGCGAGATCACCACCTGGCGGACGTTGTCCATGGTCGGGACGTTGTACATGACGTCGCGCATGACCGCCTCCATGATGGAGCGCAGGCCGCGGGCGCCGGTCTTGCGGGTGATGGCGCGGTCGGCGATGGCCTCGATGGCGTCGTCGGTGACCAACAGCTCCACGTCCTCCATGGACAGCAGCTTCTGGTACTGCTTGACCAGGGCGTTGCGCGGTTCGCGCAGGATGCGGATCATCGCCTCGCGGTCGAGGTCCTGCAGGGAGGTCACCACCGGCAGGCGGCCGACCAGCTCGGGGATCAGGCCGTACTTGACGAGATCCTCGGGCTCGACCTTGGCCAGGGTCTCGTCGTCGGTGATCTTGCGGCCGCGGGTCTCGGCGCGCTCGAAGCCGAGCACGTTCTGGCCGATGCGCCGCTTGACGATGTCGGACAGGCCCTGGAAGGCGCCGCCGCAGACGAACAGGATGTTGCGCGTGTTGATCTCGATGTACTTCTGCTGCGGGTGCTTCCGGCCGCCCTGCGGCGGCACGTTGGCCACGGTGCCCTCGAGGATCTTCAGCAGCGCCTGCTGGACGCCCTCGCCGGAGACGTCGCGGGTGATCGACGGGTTGCTGCTCTTGCGCGTGATCTTGTCGATCTCGTCGATGTAGATGATGCCCTGCTCGGCGGCCTGGGCGTTGTAGTCCGCCGCCTGCAGCAGCCGCACCAGGATGTTCTCCACGTCCTCGCCCACGTAGCCGGCCTCGGTCAGCGTGGTGGCGTCGGCGATGGCGAAGGGCACGTTGAGGAAGCGGGCCAGCGTCTGGGCCAGCAGCGTCTTGCCGGTGCCCGTGTTGCCGATCAGCAGGATGTTGCTCTTGTCGACCTCGACGTCGTCGCCGATGCGGCGCTGGTTGATGCGCTTGTAGTGGTTGTAGACCGCCACGGCGAGGCTGATCTTGGCGTCGTCCTGCCGGATGACGTACTCGTCGAGGTGCGCCTTGATGTCGTGGGGCTTGGCGTGCGTCTGCGCCGTCTCCGGCGCGTCGTCGAGCAGCTCGCCCTCGAGGATGTCGTTGCACAGCTTGATGCACTCGCTGCAGATGTAGACGTTGGCCGGGCCGGCGACGAGCTTCGCCACCTCGTCCTGGCCGCGGGCGCAGAACGAGCACTTGATCATCTGCGGCGAACCGGTCTGGCGACGCTTCATGGTGCCTCCTGCGCGCGGGTCACGCGGGCCGTCGGTCCTCAGTCCTTGACGATCTCGGCGCGCTTCTCGATCACCTTGTCGACCAGGCCGTAGGCGCGGGCCTCGCCGGCCGACATGAAGAAGTCGCGGTCGCTGTCGCGGGTGATCCGCTCGACGGTCTGCCCCGTATGCTTCGACATCAGGCCGTACAGGAGGTCCTTCATGTAGAGGATCTCCTTGGCGTAGATCTCGATCATGCTGGCCTGGCCCTGGCTGCCGCCCAGGGGCTGGTGGATCATCATGCGCGAGTTGACCAGCGCGGAGCGCTTGCCCGCGGCGCCGGCGGCCAGCAGCACGGCGCCCATGCTGGCGGCCTGGCCCATGCAGATGGTGGCCACGTCGTTGGAAATGTACTGCATCGTGTCGTAGATCGCCAAGCCGGCGGAGATGCTGCCGCCGGGGCTGTTGACGTACAGGAAGATGTCGCGCTCGGGATCCTCCGCCTGCAGGAACAGCAGCTGGGCGATGATCACGTTGGCGACGTTGTCGTCGATCGCCGTGCCCAGGAAGATGATCCGGTCCTTGAGCAGGCGCGAGTAGATGTCGTACGAGCGCTCGCCCTGGCTGGTCTGTTCGACGACGTAGGGGATCAGCATCTCGTTGCCTCCGTATGGGTTCCGTCCACGCCGGCCGCGGCGGCCGGTTCAGTCCTGGCGATACGCGGCCCGAGCGCGCAGGAAGTCGAACGCCTTCTGTTCCGCGAGGTCCTGCGCGATCCGCTCGTCCTCGTGGTGCTGCTTCACGTAGGCGAGGTAGTCCTCGGCCGGGAAGCCGTTCTCGGCGGCGACGGCGGCGATCCGCGCCTCGACCTCCGCGGGCGTCACCGCGATCTCCTCCTGGCGGCGGACCGCCTCCAGGACCAGCATCGCCTTCAACGAGCGCTCGGCCCAGGCGCGGCCGGACTCGCGGTAGCGCTCCTCGTCCTGCCCGGTGACCGGGCGCCCGAGGTACGCGCTGCGCTGCTTCATCTCGTTCACGCCGGCGGCGAGGTACTCCTCGACCAGGCTCGGCGGCGGCTCGACCGGGTTGCGCTCCAGCAGCAGGTCGACGATCCGCTCGCGCTCCAGCTGCTCGACCCGCCGGGTCTCCTCGGCCAGCAGCTCGTCGCGCAGGGAGAGGCGCAGCTCGAGCAGGGTCTGGCCCTCCTTCATCGCGGCGGCGAAGGCGTCGTCGAGCTCGGGCAGGTTGCGGGCCTGGACTTCCTTGACCGTCACCAGGTAGCCGACCGTCCGCCCGCGCACGCGCTCGTTGCCGTAGTCCGCGGGGTAGGTCACCGTCACGCGGCGCTCGTCCCCGGCCACGGCGCCGGTCAGCGCGGCGTCGAACTCCGCGAAGTTGCCCTCGGCGCCCAGCTCGAACAGGTAGTCGCGGACCGGCCCGGCGGGGTCCGGCTCCCCGTCCTGCGCCTGCGGGACGATGTCGGCCTTCAGGCGGTCGCCGGCGGCGGCGGCCCGCTCGGCGCGCTCCCAGACGGCGCGCCCCTCGCGCAGGCCCGCGAGGGCCTCGTCCACGGCGCCGTCGGCCAGCTCGACCGCGGTCCGGGTCAGGGGCAGCTCCAGGTAGTCGCGGGCGACGACGTCGGGGCGCACCTCGACGCTCAGCTCCAGGTGGACCGGGCCCTGCTCCTCGAGCTTGAGGTCGGTGAGCTCGGGGTCGGCGACCGGCACCAGCTTGTGCTCCAGGACCGCGGCCCGGTAGGCCCGCGGCAGCACCTGCTCGACGGTCTCCATGCGCACCTCGCCGCCGAGGTCCTTCTCGACCATGGCCAGGGGCACCTTGCCCTTGCGGAAGCCGGGGCGGGCGTGGCCGCGCCGGGCGGCGCCCAGGTTGCGGGCGTACTCGCCGTCGAACCAGGCCCGGTCGATCTCCACGCCGATGACGCGTTTCCAGCTCTCGGGAGACTGGACCGAGAGGGTGAACGGGCTCGGGGCGGTGTCGGTGGTCATGTCGGTCGTCCTCACGGTCTGGGTGCGGGGCCGCGAAGGGGCGGCCGCGCGCAACTGGTGCGAGAGGGGGGACTCGAACCCCCACGGTTTCCCACAGGAACCTAAATCCTGCGCGTCTGCCAGTTCCGCCACTCTCGCCAGAACCAGGTACGACAAGCCGCAGCCGGATCGCCGCCCGTCGAGCCGTCGAACCGGGAATTGGAAGCTATTGCAGGATCGGGGCCAATATAGCCCCGCCCCGGTAGGGGGTCAAGGCATCCCGGCGACGCGGCCCCGCGCCCTACTTGATCTTCCGGTAGATCGTGCGCGAGGCGATGCCCAGGATCCTGGCCGCCGTCTCCTTGTCGCCGCCGGTGGTGGCCAGGGTCGCCCGGATCAGCTCCATCTCCGCGTCGTGCAACGAGGTGCCGACCGGGAAGCTCACCGTCTCGGTGACCCGCTTGCCGGCGCGGACGGCCTGGGGCAGCACGTCCACGTCGATCAGTCCGTCCTTGGTCAGCACCACCGCCCGCTCGACGCAGTTCTCCAGTTCGCGGACGTTGCCCGGCCAGGCGTAGCGCTGCAGGGAGTCCAGGGCCGCCCGGGTGAACCCGTCCACCTTCTTGCCGTTCTTCTCGCAGGCGATCTTCAGGAAGAACCCCGCGAGCAGGACCACGTCCCCGGTCCGGGCGCGCAGCGGGGGCAGCTCGATGTTGATGACGTTCAGGCGGTAGTAGAGGTCCTCGCGGAACAGGCCGCGCGCGACCAGACCCTCGAGGTCGGCGTTGGTCGCGGCGACCAGGCGCACGTCCACCTCGATCGGGTCGTTGCTGCCGAGGCGCTCGAAGGTCGCGTCCTGCAGCACGCGCAGCAGCTTGATCTGGACGGACATCGGCAGCTCCCCGACCTCGTCCAGGAACAGGGTGCCGCCGTGCGCCGCCTCGAAGCGGCCCCGTCGCCGTCCGGTGGCGCCGGTGAAGGCCCCCTTCTCGTAGCCGAAGAGCTCCGACTCGAGCAGGGTCTCGGGGATGGCCGCGCAGCTGACCTTGATCAGGGGACGCCCGGCGCGGTCGCTCCAGCGGTGCAGGGCGCTGGCGACGATCTCCTTGCCGGTGCCGCTCTCGCCGGTGAGCAGGACCGTGGCCTTGCTCGGCGCCACCTGCCGCACGGTCTCCAGGACCCGCCGCATGACCTCGCTCTGCCCCACGATGTCGCCGCTGCCGGAGCCTTCGGTGAGCATGCGCCGCAGCTCGCGGTTCTCGGCGATGAGCTGCTGCTTCTCCAGCGCCTTGCGCACCACGTTCAGGGTGAGCGAAGCCGAGAACGGCTTCTCGATGAAGTCGTAGGCGCCCATCTTCATGGCCTCGACCGCGGTCTCGATGGTGCCGTGCCCGGTGACGATGACGACCTCGGTGGCCGGCGCGATGATCTTGACCGCCTTGAGCAGGTCGACCCCGTTGAGCCGGGGCATCATCAGGTCGGTCAGCACCAGCGGCACGGGCTCCTGGCGCAGGATCTCCAGCGCCTCCTCCCCGTTGCCGGCGGTCAGCGTGCGGTAGCCGTTGCGCCCCAGCAGGCGGCCGAGCGCCTGGCAGAGCTCGGGCTCGTCGTCCACGACCAGGATGGCGGCCAGTTCCGGCGAACCGGGCGCGCGCGCGGCGGGATCGATCACGGCATTCCTCCGGGCCTGGGGCAAGGCTAGCGAACGGACAGTTTGTCATTGAGTGGACATATTGTCAAGCGGAAGGGACGATGTGTCGCCACCCCTTGAACAAATGTGCAGGTCCTGGCTGCGACATCGTCCCCGCCCCAGCCCATGCCGCTGTTCGACTCGGATCCACACATCCTGTGGTGACAGGGGTGTCCTGCAGGCCCTGAAGCCAGGATGGCGAAAGGGCCGAAAGGCCAAGCGAGTCGGGCACAGGATGTGCCCGACGAGCGCCCCCTGTCACCACAGGATGTGTGGATCCGAGTCGCATCACGGTATGGGCTGGGACGATGTCGCAGCCGGAACGAGCGTCAGGCAGGGAAGATGCGGGCGAAGATGCCGCACTCGCGCGCGGACCGCTCCAGCCCCTCCCGGAACTCCGGCGCGGCGATGGAGATCAGGGCCCGCGCCCGCTCGGCCAGGTCGCGGCCGTGCAGGTAGGCGGTCCCGTGCTCGGTCACCACGTGGTGGACGTCGGCCCGCGTGGTGACCACGCCCGCCCCCTCGCTCAGCACCGGGACGATGCGCGAGACGGTGCCGCCGCGGGCGGTCGCCGGCAGGGCCGTGACGGGCTTGCCGCCGCGGCTCATGGCGGCGCCGCGCATGAAGTCGACCTGGCCGCCGAAGCCGGAGTAGATCTGCGTGCCGCGCGAGTCGGCGCAGACCTGGCCGGTGAGGTCGACCTGCAGGGCGGAGTTGATGGCGACCATGCGGTCGTTGCGCGCGATGTTGAAGGGGTTGTTGACGTAGTCGGTGGGGTGCAGCTCGATCAGCGCGTTGTCGTGGACGTGATCGTAGAGGCGGCGGCTGCCCAGCACGAAGCCCGCGACGACCTTGCCGGGGTGGAAGGTCTTGCGCTCGCCGGTGACGATGCCGGCGTCGATGAGGTCGAGCAGGCCGTCGGAGAACATCTCGGAATGGACGCCCAGGTCCCGCTTGCCCCGCAGGCAGTGCAGGACCGCCGCCGACAGGCCGCCGATGCCCATCTGCAGGCAGTCGCCGTCCTCGACCAGACCCGCCACGTGGCTGCCGATGCTCTCCTGCACGGCGTCCATCGGGATGGTCGCGAACACGTCGAGCGGCCGGTCCACCTCGACGCAGAGCTCGAGCTTCGAGACGTGGATGAAGCTGTCGCCGAGGGTGCGCGGCATCTGGCGGTTCACCTCGGCCACGATGCGGCCGGCGGCCAGGGCGGCGGGCTTGGTGATGCCCACCTCGATGCCGAAGCTGCAGAAGCCGTGCTCGTCGGGAGCCGAGACCTGCACCAGGGCGACGTCGGGCCGGTGGGACCCGCGCAGCAGGTCGGGCACCTCGTGCAGGTGCACGGGGATGTAGCCGGCGCGGCCGCTGTTGACGGCCTCGCGCACGTTGGGCCCCACGAACATGGCCGTGCAGCGGAAGCTCTCCTGCATGCCGGGCTGCGCGTAGCTGGCCTCGCCCGCGGTCAGGATGTGCAGGATCTCGACGTCGCGCAGTTCGCCGGCACGGGCCACCAGCGCCGCGACCAGCGCGTGCGGCACGGCGCAGCCGGCGCCCAGGTAGACGCGCTGCCCCGAGGCGATCGCGGCCACGGCGGCGGCGGCGTCGGTCCGTTTCTGCCGGTACTGCTCCAGCCAGCTCACGATGTCCCTCCGGTCCGGCGGCCCTCGACGGGCAGCCCGTGCGCCCCGGCCACGCGCGGGTCGACGACCCGGCCGCCGATCAGGCCGACGCCCCGCGCCAGCGCGGGGTCCGCGGTCATCGCCGCCGCCAGGCCGCCGGCGGCGATGAGCGCCACGGTGCCCAGCAGGGCGTTGCCGAGGGCGTAGGTCGCGGTGCGCGCCACGAGGCTGGGCGTGTTCGGGGCGCAGAAATGGGTCACGCCGTCCACGACGTAGACGGGGTCGCTCAGGCGCGTGGGCCGGCTCGCGGCGAAGCAGCCGCCCTGGTCGATGGCCAGGTCGATCACGACGCTGCCGTCGCGGACCCGGTCCTCGAGCTGGCGGTCGACGAGCACCGGGGCGCGGCCGCCGGGCGAGCGCACGGCGCCGACGACCACGTCGGCGAAGCGCAGCACCTTGGCCAGCGTGTACTCGTTGACGGGGTAGGTGGTGACCCGGCCCTCGAAGCGCCAGTGCAGGTCGTGCAGCAGGTCCAGGTCGACGTCGAGCAGGGTCACGCGGGCCCCGCAGCCCAGCAGCGCGCGCGCGGCGTTGCGCCCCGCGATGCCGCCGCCGAGCACGACCGCCTCGGCCGGCGGCACCCCGGCCAGGCCGCCCAGCAGGATCCCGCTCCCGCCGTGGTCGGACTGCAGGTAGCGGGCGGCGAGCTGCGGCACGATGCGCCCGGCGATGCGCGACATGCTGGCCAGCACGGGCGCCGAGCCGTCGTCGCGCGAGATGGCCGCGGTGTCGACCGCGCTGCAGCCGCCGCGGCGCAGCGCGCCGAGCAGGGCCGGTTCGCAGGTGGGGAGCATGAGGAAGCCCAGGACGGTCTGACCCTCGGTCAGCCAGTCCGCCTCGGCCGTCGTGGGCGCCTGCACCTTCACCACCAGGCCGGCGCGCCGGTACACCTCCTCGGTGTCGCCGGCGACGCGGGCGCCGACCTTGCGGTAGTCCTCGTCGCTGAAGCCGCTGCCGACGCCGGCGTTGCGTTCCACCAGCACGTCATGGCCCTGGCGCGCCAGGGTCAGGACCGCCGCCGGCGCCAGGCCGACGCGCTTCTCGTCCGGGGCCAGTTCCCGGGGCACGCCGATGATCATCGCTCCGCCTTTCGCGACGACGCCGCCCCCGCGGGGCCGGGGGCGGCGTCGGAGATCCGCCCGTGGCGCCGGTCAGACCGCGTCGCGCACGTGCTCGTAGCCGCGACGCAGCGCGGCCAGGTTCAGGTCGACCAGGTCCTTCTTCTTCACGGTCTCCCGCAGGGACTGCTCGACGAAGGCCAGCGGGAAGGCGCCGGTCGCGGCGCAGATCGCGCCGAGCAGCACCACGTTGGCCACCTTGGGCGTGCCGACCTCGTCGGCGATCCCGGTGGCCGGGATGCGCACCACGCGACGGCCGGGCAGCTCGGGGCAGTTCTCCACGACGGAGGTGTCCACGATGACGACGCCGCCCTCGACGACCTGGCCGGCGAAGGCCTCGAGCGAGGGCTGGTTCATCACGACCAGCAGGTTGGGCCGGTCGACCAGCGGGCTGCCGATGCGCCGCTCGGACAGGTTGACCGAGCAGTTGGCGGTGCCGCCGCGCATCTCGGGCCCGTAGGAGGGGATCCAGCTGGCGTGCAGGTCCGCGCGCATGCCGACCTGGGCCAGGAACAGGCCCAGGGTCAGGACGCCCTGGCCGCCGAAGCCGGCGAACTTGCAGTGCAGCTCGGCAGGCAGGGACAGCTTCTCCGCCTTGGCCTCGGCCTCGTCGGCGCCGAGGTAGGCGTCGCGCTTCGCGGGGACGAAGGGTTCGACCGGCCGGTGCCAGGCGCCCTCGCGGTGGTCGGCCTCGTCCTTGTAGACGCCCAGCGGGAAGATCTTGATCATCTCCTCGATGAGCCAGTCGCGCGCGTCGGGGCCGTCCATCTTCCAGCCGGTGGGGCAGGTCGACAGGATCTCCACGAAGCTGTAGCCCCGGTTCTCGACCTGGTTGGTCAGCGCCTTGCGGATGGCCTTACGGGCCTTCATGATGTGTTTCGAGTCGCCGATCGCCACGCGCTCGACGTAGGTCGTCGCCGGCAGGGTGGCGATGATCTCGGCCATGCGGATCGGGTTGCCGTGCTGCGCCTCGATGCGCCCGCGGGGCGTGGTGGCCGTCTTCTGGCCGATCAGCGTGGTCGGCGCCATCTGGCCGCCGGTCATGCCGTAGATCGCGTTGTTGACGAAGAACACGGTGATGTTCTCGCCGCGGTTGGCGGCGTGCAGGGTCTCGGCGGTGCCGATGGCGGCCAGGTCGCCGTCGCCCTGGTAGGCGATGACGATCGCCTCGGGGTTGGCCCGCTTGATGCCGGTGGCCACCGCCGGCGCGCGGCCGTGGGCGGCCTGCATGTGCCCGCAGTCGAAGTAGTAGTAGCCGAACACGGAACAGCCCACCGGCGAGATGAACACCGTGCGCTCGTTGATGCCCAGGTCGACCATGGCCTCGGCGATCATCTTGTGGACGTTGCCGTGGCCGCAGCCGGGGCAGTAGTGCGTGGTCTCCTTGTGGGGCCCGCTCTTGCGCGCGAACTCGGGATAGAAGGCGACGGGCTTCTCGGTGATCTTCACGACCGGCCTCCTTCCAGGATCTTGCCGTACTCGGCCAGCAGTTCCTCGGAACCCGGCACCATGCCGCCGCAGCGGCCGTAGAAGTGGACCGGCGCGCGGCCCTCGACGGCCAGCCGCACGTCCTCGACCATCTGGCCGGTGCTCAGCTCGGCCGACAGGAAGCGCACGTCGCGCGCGGCGAGCTCGGCGATCCGGGCGCTGGGGAACGGCCACAGCGTGATCGGCCGCAGCAGGCCGACCTTCAGTCCCTGCTCGCGGGCCTGGTCCACGGTGGAATAGACGATGCGCGAGACGATGCCGAAGGCGACGACGATCAGGTCGGCGTCCTCGACCCGGTACTCCTCGAAGCGCACCTCGTCCCGCGCGATCCGCCGGTACTTCTCGTCGAGCTTGAGGTTGTGGCGCTCCAGATCCTCGGACTCGAGGTAGATCGAGCTGATGAGGTTGCGGTGGGTCTCCGCGTCGCCCCTCACGCACCAGGACGTGTGGTCGAAGGGCACCGGCCGGGCCAGGGGCACGGTCACCGGCTCCATCATCTGGCCGGTGAAGCCGTCGGCCAGGATGCAGACCGGGTTGCGGTAGGTGTCGGCGAGGTCGAAGGCCAGGACCGTCAGGTCGCACATCTCCTGGGCGCAGTTGGGCGCCAGGGCGATCAGGCGGTAGTTGCCGTGGCCGCCGCCCTTGGTGACCTGGAAGTAGTCGGCCTGCTCCGGGGCGATGTTGCCCAGACCGGGCCCGCCGCGCGAGACGTTGACCACGACGCACGGCAGCTCGGCGCCGGCGATGTAGCTCAGGCCCTCCTGCTTCAGCGAGAAGCCGGGGCTCGACGAGGCGGTCATGGTGCGGATGCCCATGCCCGCGGTGCCGTAGACCATGTTGATGGCGGCGACTTCGCTCTCGGCCTGGATGAAGGTGCCGCCCAGGGCCGGGAAATGCTGCGACGCCGCGTGCGCGATCTCGCTGGCGGGGGTGATCGGGTAGCCGTAGTAGGCCCGGCACCCGGCCTGCAGGGCGCCGACGACGATCGCGTCGTTCCCCTTCATGAACTTCCTGGACATCGTCCGCCTCCCGCGGGTGGGGGTCAGGGCTTGACGACCTTGATCGCCGCCGGTTCGGGGCACGCGTAGAAGCACAGGGCGCAACCGGTGCAGTCCCGTCCCAGGTAGTAAGCCGGGTGGTAGCTGGAGCCGTTCAGCTTCTCGCTGATGTCGATGACGCCCTTGGGGCAGACGCCGATGCAGAGCTTGCAGCCCTTGCACAGTTCGGCGTCGATCTCGATGAAGGGGGCTGTCGCCTGGACGGAGTCGTTCATCTTCGCCTCCTCGAAGGGACAGGGGTGCGGCACGCACGTAACATAGTCATCGGGCCGGGGATGCGGAAGAATTGTTTGCCGGTTGGCAGGGGGCGCGGGGGGCCGGGCGGGGACCGCGTGAGGGACCTGGGGACCGGGTCCGCAGACCCGGTCCCGGCCCGATCAGCGGTCCGCGAAGGCGGGTTTGCGCTTCTCCAGGAAGGCCCGGCAGCCCTCGCGCGCGTCGTCGAGGGAGCCGACGACCCCGAAGAGCGCCGCCTCGAGTCGGCAGCCCTCGTCCAGGCCCATGTTGGCCCCCTCGCCCACCGCCTTCAGGGCGTAGCGGACGGTCGCGGCCGAGCGGCCCGCGATCGAGGCGGCGGCGGCGCGGGCCGCCTTCATCAGGTCGTCCCCCGGCACGACGCGGTTGACCAGGCCGATGCGCACGGCCTCCTCGGCGTCGATCATCCCGCCCGAGAGGATCATCTCCAGGGCCTGCCCCCGCCCCACCAGGCGCGGCAGGCGCTGCGTGCCGCCGTAGCCGGGGATCAGGCCGAGCGTGATCTCGGGCAGCCCGAGCTTGGCGTTGCTGGCCGCGTAGCGAAAGGTGCAGCACAGGGCCAGTTCGCAGCCGCCGCCCAGGGCGAAGCCGTTGACCGCCGCGATCACGGGCTTGCCGAGGTGCTCGAGGCTCCACATCAGGGACTGGCCGCGCTCGGACAGACGCTCCAGTTCCGGTCCCGTGGCGGCCGCCAGTTCCCCGATGTCGGCGCCGGCGACGAAGGCCTTCGGCCCCGCGCCGGTCAGGATCACGACGCGCACCCGGTCGTCCCGCCGCAGCTCGCCGAAGCAGGCCCGCAGCTCCTCGATCACCTGGGCGTTCAGCGCGTTCATCTTCTCGGGCCGGTTCACCGTGACGACGGCCACGCCGGCGTCGTCGATCTCGAGCAGGAGGGTCTCGTAGGTCATCGTCGTCTCCCGGGTTGCGCCGGACGTCCGCCGGCGGTTCGTGGGCGGATGATAGCAGACGGGGCCCCGGCCCGGAACGCCGGGGTTCGCCGGGGCGCCGGCGACCATCTTCAGGGTTTCGCAGGTTGACCGCAATGGCGGTCCTGCTGTACGCTGCCGCGTCGGTCCAGAATGCCAACTCCAGCGGGGGACGCGCCATGCCCGAGAGTTCCGCCGACCGGTTGAGGCAGCTGCGGGAGCTTCGCGCGCAGGCGCAGCTCGGCGGCGGCCAGGACAAGATCGACCGCATCCACGCCAAGGGCCGGCTGACCGCGCGCGAGCGCGTCCACCTGCTGCTGGACGAGGGGTCGTTCCTGGAGACCGGGGTCTTCGTCACCCACCGCGAGCCCTCGCTGGCCGACCAGCTGCCGGTCGGCGACGGCATGATCACCGGCTCGGGCCGCATCGACGGCCGCCAGGTCTACGTGTTCGCGCAGGACTTCACGGTCTTCGGCGGCTCGATGAGCGAGTCCAACGCGCAGAAGGTCTGCCGGCTGATGGACCAGGCGCTGGAGAACGGCTGCCCGGTGATCGGCCTGAACGACTCCGGCGGCGCCCGCATCCAGGAGGGCGTCAAGTCGCTGGCCGGCTACGCGGAGATCTTCTGGCGCAACACCATGGCCTCGGGCGTGGTGCCGCAGATCTCGGCCATCATGGGCCCCTGCGCCGGCGGCGCGGTCTACTCGCCGGCGATCACCGACTTCACCCTGATGGTGGACAAGACCAGCTACATGTTCGTCACCGGTCCCAACGTCATCAAGATGGTGACCAACGAGGACGTGACCAGCGAGGAGCTGGGCGGCGCCGCCACCCACACCTCGCGCAGCGGCGTGGCCCACCTGATGGCCGCCAGCGACCAGGACTGCCTGCTGATGACGCGCCGCCTGCTGGGCTTCCTGCCCCAGAACAACCTCGAGGAGCCGCCGCGCCGCGCGCCCGCCGACCTGCCCGGCCGCCGCGAGGAGCGTCTCGACACGCTGGTGCCGGACGACCCGCGCAAGCCCTACGACATGCGCGAGGTGATCGGGCTGGTGGTCGACGACGGCGATTTCCTGGAGATCCAGCCGCGCTACGCGGCGAACATCATCTGCGGCTTCGCGCGCCTGGACGGCCTGCCGGTCGGCGTGGTCGCCAACCAGCCGAAGGTCCAGGCCGGCGTCCTGGACATCGACGCCTCGCTGAAGGCCGCCCGCTTCATCCGCACCTGCGACTGCTTCAACGTGCCCCTGGTGACCTTCGAGGACGTGCCCGGCTTCCTGCCCGGCACCGACCAGGAGTTCGGCGGCATCATCAAGCACGGCGCCAAGCTGCTGTACGCCTACTGCGAGGCCACGGTGCCCAAGCTCACCGTCATCACGCGCAAGGCCTACGGCGGCGCCTACGACGTGATGAGCAGCAAGCACATCCGCGCCGACTGGAACGTGGCCTGGCCGGCCGCCGAGCTGGCCGTGATGGGCCCCGAGGGCGCGGTCAACGTCCTGCACCGCGAACGGCTGGCCCGCAGCGAGGACCCCGACGCGCTGCGGCGGGAGCTGGTCGAGGAGTACGAGCGGCGCTTCGCGAACCCCTACATCGCGGCGGGGCTGGGCTACCTCGACGACGTGATCGAGCCGCGCGACACGCGCCCGCTGCTGATCGCGGCGCTGCACACCCTGCGCAACAAGAAGCAGCTGCTCCCCCCCAAGAAGCACGGGAACATCCCGCTGTAGGAGGCGCCGTGGGCCGCACGACGATCACCAAGGTCCTGGTGGCCAACCGCGGCGAGATCGCCGTGCGGGTCATCCAGGGCCTGCGCGAGATGGGCATCCGCGCGGTGGCCGTCCACTCCGACGCCGACCGCACGGCCCTGCACGTGATGACCGCCGACGAGGCCTACCCCATCGGCCCGGCGCCCGCGTCCGCGAGCTACCTGCGGGGCGACCGGCTGATCGAGACCGCGCTGGCCTGCGGCGCCGACGCCGTGCACCCCGGCTACGGGTTCCTGTCCGAGAACGCCGCCTTCGCCCGGGCCTGCGGCGAGGCCGGCCTGGTCTTCATCGGGCCGCGGCCCGAGACGATCGAGCTGATGGGCAACAAGCTGGCGGCCCGCCGGCGGATGATCGACAGCGGCGTGCCGGTGATCCCCGGCACCGAGACCGCGCTGCGCGATCCCGCGGCCGCGGTCGCGGCCGCCCGCGAGATCGGCTACCCGGTGCTGCTGAAGGCGGCGGCCGGCGGCGGCGGCAAGGGCATGCGCGTGGTGCGCGAGGAGGCGGACCTCGCGGCCGCCCTGCGCCGCACCATGGGCGAGGCCGGCAGCGCCTTCGGCGACGACGCCGTCTTCCTCGAACGCTACGTGGAGGAGCCCAAGCACATCGAGGTGCAGGTGCTGGGCGACGGCCGCGGCGGCGCCGTCCACCTCTTCGAGCGCGAGTGTTCCGTGCAGCGCCGCCACCAGAAGGTCATCGAGGAGTCGCCCTCGCCCAGCCTGACCCCGGAGCTGCGGGAGCGCATCTGCGACGCCGCGGTGCGGACGGCGGCCGCGGTCGACTACCTCGGGGCGGGCACCGTGGAGTTCATCCTGTCGCCGCAGCGGGAGTTCTTCTTCCTGGAGATGAACACCCGCCTGCAGGTGGAGCACCCGATCACCGAGATGGTGACCGGCACCGACCTGGTGCGCGCCCAGATCCGCATCGCCCGCGGCCAGGGCCTCCCCTACCGCCAGGCCGACCTGCGCCAGCGGGGCTGGGCGATCGAGTTCCGCATCTACGCCGAGGACCCGGCCC
Organism: Gemmatimonas sp.; assembly: GCA_013824755.1. Classification (GTDB taxonomy): domain Bacteria; phylum Krumholzibacteriota; class Krumholzibacteriia; order LZORAL124-64-63; family LZORAL124-64-63; genus PNOJ01. The sequence goes on along the minus strand of PNOJ01000020.1, from coordinate 2,765 downwards.
GCAACTTCATGCCCGCCATCGGGCGCATCAGCTCGCACGTCACCCCCACGGGCCCCGGCGTGCGCGTCGACAGCGGGATCTACGAGGGGTTCGACGTCCCGGTCCACTACGACCCGCTGCTGGCGAAGCTGGTGGTCTGGGGCGAGGACCGGCCCCAGGCGATCGCCCGCGGCCGGCGCGCCCTGCAGGAGTTCACCCTGCACGGGCCCGGCCACAACATCCCCTTCCACCTGTGGGCGCTGGAGCGGCCGAAGTTCCTGGACGGCACCTACACCACGAACTTCATCGACGAGCGCTTCGACCCCGCCGAGTTCCAGGACCCGCTGCCGCAGGACGACCGCACCGCGCTGCTGACCGCGGCCGCGCTGTACGAGGCGCGACGGCGCGAACTGGCGGGCCCGTCGCCGGCCGGCGCCGACGCGGACGCCGGCGCCGGCAACTGGCGCCGCAGCGCGCTGCGGTCCATGACCAACCATCGCTAGGGGTGCGGCCGTGTGGATGAAGAAGCGCTACGTCCTGAGGCACGGCGGCGAGCAGTTCACCGCCGTGGTCGCGCGCGACGCCGACGGCCGCCTCGCGGTGCAGATCGACGACGGCGAGCTGCGCGAGGTCGACGCCTGCTTCGTCCAGAACGGGCGCGCGCTGAGCCTGCGCGTCGACGGCCGCATGCACCTGATCGACATCTCGCCGCGCGGCGGCCGCGACGGCCACGGCGCGCTCGAGGCCACGGTCAACGGCCGCTACCTGGAACTGACAGTCATGGACGAGCTGCACGCGCTGGCGCTGGCCGCGGTGGCCGAGGTCGCCGGCAGCGGCACGGTCCGCGCCGAGATCCCCGGTCTGGTCGTGGCGCTGCAGGCGGAGGCCGGCCGCCGCGTCGCCGCCGGGGAGCCGCTGCTGGTGCTCGAGGCCATGAAGATGCAGAACGAGATCGCGGCGCCCGTGGCCGGCACCGTCGCCGAGGTGGCGGTGCGCGTCGGCCAGTCGGTCAACGCGGGCGACGTGCTGCTGGTGATCGAGCCGGAGGCGGGCGGCTAGGCGCCTTCCCCGGTCAGGTTCTCCGGGTTCAGCCCCGCCAGTTCCGGCAGGACGAAACGGCCGTCGCGCCGCACCGTCACGCCGTCGAAGAGGATCTCCCCGCCCCCCCACGCCGGCGTCTGGATGCAGACGAGGTCCCAGTGCACGGCGCTGCGGTTGCCGTTGTCGGTGGCCGGGTAGGCCTGCCCGGGCGTCAGGTGGAACGAGCCGCCGATCTTCTCGTCGAACAGCGTGTCCAGGAGGGGTGCGGTGATGTGCGGGTTGACGCCCAGGGCGAACTCGCCGAAGTGGCGGGCGCCCTCGTCGGTGTCCAGGATCTCGTTGAGCTTCGCGACGTCGCCGTCGCACGCCGCCTCGACGATCTTCCCGGCGCGGCAGACGAAGCGCACGTTGCGGAACAGCGTGCCGCCGCGCATGGTCGCGGTGTTGTAGGCGATCGTGCCTTCGACCGAGTCGCGCACCGGGCAGGAGTAGACCTCGCCGTCGGGCACGTTGCGGTGGCCGTCGCACTTGACCGCCCCGATCCCCTTGAGGCTGAAGCGCAGGTCGGTGCCCGGGCCGCGGATCTCCACGCGGTCGGTGCGGCACAGCAGGGCGTGCAGGGGGTCCATGGCGGCGGACATCCGGGCGTAGTCGAGGCCGCAGACGCGGAAGTAGAAATCCTCGAAGGCCTCGGTCGGCTGCTCGGCCGCGATGGCCATGCTCGGGTTGGGGTAGCGCAGCACGACCCACTTCTTCTGGCTGACGCGCACCGAGTGCACCTCGTCCCAGTAGGCCTGCGCGTACCAGCGGGCCCGCTCGCGGTCGACGTCCTTGTGGTCGAAGGGGTTGCTGCTGCCGCGCACGGCGATGTAGCAGTCGGCGTCCTGCATGATGCGCTTGTGGAAGGCCGCCCAACGCTCGAACTGCGCCTGCGAGGCGCGGCTCACGAAGGGGCGCGAGACGTCCTCGTCGTTGTAGTACCAGAACGGCACGCCGCCCGCCTCGGTGGCGGCGCGGATGATCTCGCGCCCGAGGTCGAGGGTCTCGATCCCCTTCAGCTCGACGTAGACGACCTCCCCGGGCTGGACCCGGACGCTGTAGTGGACGAGCTGCTCGGCGAGCCTGGCGTGGCGCGGATCCTTCATGGTCCCTCCCGGCGCGGGTGTGGAACGACGATAGCGTTTCACGGCTCCGGCGTCGAGCCGGAATCCCGGTTTACAGCGCGGAGCCGGGAGCTATCTTGGTGGCGTCATCCGCCAGGGAGGCAGGCATGGATCACCGCGAGTTCGCCCCGCCCGCCGGCATGGCCGGCCGCGTCGACCACCTCGGCATCGCCGTCACGGACCTCGAGGCGGGGATCCGGCTCTACGCCGGACTGCTGGGCCTCGAACTGGTCGCCGTGGAGGAGGTGCCCCGCGAGAAGCTGAAGGTCGCCCTGCTGAAGCTGGACCGCGAGGGCGGCCCCGGCTGCGTCGAGCTGCTGCAGCCGCTCGACCCCGACAGCAACGTCGGCCGCTTCCTGGAGAAGAAGGGGCCCGGCCTGCACCACGTCGCGTTCGCGGCCGAGGACATGGACGCGGCCCTGGCCGCCTGCCGCACGGCCGGCCTGCGCCTGCTCAACGAGGAACCCCTGCCCGGCGCCCACGGCAAGCAGGTGGTCTTCCTGCACCCCAAGGACACGGCCGGAGTCCTGATCGAGATTTGCAGCCGACTCCCTTGAGCAACATGTGCCTCCCATCGTGACA
>PNOJ01000019.1 GCA_013824755.1 Gemmatimonas sp. | reverse complement strand
CACCGGCTGGCGGAACCGTTCCAGCAACAGCGCGCAGCGCGCGGCCAGCTCCTGCGGCGTGCGCAGCTTCGAGGTCCCGTCGATGCCCTTGCCCGTGCCCTCGGCGATCGGCTTGGCGAACAGCGGGTACGGCAGGTCGAGGCCGGCGAGGTCGTCGAGCCTGGCCACCTCGGCGAAGGCGGGCGTCGGCAGGCCGGCGTCGCGCAGGACGCGCTTGGTCAGGCCCTTGTGCAGGGTCAGGGACATCGTCAGGGGGTCGCCGAAGGTGTAGGCGATGCCGTGGAGCTCGAGCAGGACCGGCACCTGGGCCTCGCGCCCGAGGCCGTGCAGGCCCTCGGCGATGTTGAACACGAGGTCCCAGCGCCGACCGGTCGTCAGCAGGCGGGCCAGCCGCGCCGCGTTGCCGATGCGCTCGGTGCGGTGGCCGCCGGCGCGCAGGGCCGCCTCGAGCGCCTCGACCGTCGAGATGCGGTCGAACTCCGCGGTCTCCTCCTCGCCGTAGCCGGCGGCGAGGTAGTCGTCGCGCAGGTCGTAGGTCAGGCCGACGTGCATGCCCGCTCCCCCGGCTGCCGTGTCACGACTTGCGCCGGGGGGCGCGGCCCTTCTCCAGCTTGGCGGCGCCGCCGCCGCGGGGATCGGGGTAGCGGTACTGCCGGCCCTCGAAGTTGCGCAGCACGACGTCGCCGCCCTCGCGGCCGACCAGGTAGTCCGGCTGCAGGGGGATCTTGCCGCCGCCGCCGGGGGCGTCGACGACGTAGGTCGGCACGCCGTAGCCGGTGGTCCAGCCGCGCAGGCCCTGGATGATCTCCAGGCCCTTCTCGACCGTCGTGCGGAAGTGCGACGAACCGGAGATGGGGTCGCACTGGTACAGGTAGTACGGGCGCACGCGCATCATGAGCAGGTTCTGCATGAGGCGCTTCATGGTCGCGACGTCGTCGTTGACGCCCTTGAGCAGCACCGTCTGCGAGCCGAGCGGGATGCCGGCGTCGGCCAGGCGCGCGCAGGCGGTCGCCGACTCGGGCGTGCACTCGTCGGGGTGCAGGAAGTGGACGCTCACCAGCAGCGGGTGGTGCTTGCGCAGCATCTTCACCAGCGCGGGCGTGATGCGCTGGGGCATCACCGCGGGCGACTTGGTGCCGATGCGCACGATCTCCACGTGGGGGATGCGGCGCAGCTCCGTGAGGATCCAGTCCAGCTTGTCGTCGGCGATGCTCAGGGGCTCGCCGCCCGACAGCAGCACGTCGCGGACCTCCGGGGTGCGGCGGATGTAGTCGATGCGCTCCTCGAGCTGCTCCTGCTTCGGCGAGTACTCGCCGTGGCCCACCAGGCGCGACCGCGTGCAGTAGCGGCAGTAGGTCGGGCAGAAGTCGTGGACCAGGAACAGGACGCGGTCCGGGTAGCGGTGCACGATGCCCGGCACCGGGCTGTGGCCGTCCTCGCCCAGGGGGTCGTCGGCCTCGCCGGGCATGCGCAGGTGCTCGGCCTGCGTCGGCACCACGGTCCGGCGCAGCGGCTGCTGCGGGTTGGCGGGGTCGAGCAGGCTCATGTAGTACGGGGTCACCGCCACCGGCAGCATGCTGCCGTCGCGCTGCAGGGCCAGCCGTTCGGCGGGCGACAGCGAGAGCATCCGGTCGAACTGCTCGAAGGTGCGGACGCGGTTGCGCAGCTGCCAGTGCCAGTCGTTCCACTCGGCGGCGGACGCCTCGGGGAAGAAGGCGCGGCGGAACTCGCGCGTGCGCCGGCCGATCCGCGCCCCGGGCTGCGCGAACTCGTGGGGATAAAAAAATCCACCTGGCGCTCCAGGAGGAAGGGCGGTCGGTTCAGCCGCGGGCTGAACTTCGGCGGTGATGGCGGCTGGGGAAGGAGGCTCCTCGGAGCGCTCCTCCTCTCGCTCGACGGCCACGACGGCGTCGATGCTGTGGTCGCTGCGTGCGGACGTGGGGCAGCGGCGCATGTGGTATCCCTCCCTGGGCGCGGTCCCGACCCGCGAACCCGGCTGCCGCCGAGCCCGGCGGCGCCTTCGCGAGTTGCGTCAAACTATATGCGTGTGCAGGAAAGTCAACAGCCTTTTCGGAGGTCGGCCGCGGTTTTTTTCGGGCCGGGCACGGGCGGGATCGGGACTGACGCGCCGGTCGGATCGCTGCTATCATGCTCGCCGGTCGGGAGCGCCGACCCAACCCCGGGGGGCGAGGCATGGAGCGGGTGCTGGACGTGCTGCGGGAGATCCGCGGCGGCATGGAGTACTTCAGCCGGATGCACGTGATGGGCGTGCCGGTGGACTGGTTCTTCCACCTGGCCTTCGCGGCCGCGATCGCCTGGGGCGCCTCCCGCCTGCTGCCGCTACGGCGCGTCGTGCTGCTGGCCGTGGCCCTGATCGCGGGCAAGGAGCTGATCGACGTCTTCGCCAAGACGCGCGTCGAGTACATCCGGGCGCCCGGCGTCGACCTGGCCCTGGACCTCACCGCCGGCCTCGTGGGCCTGGCCCTGGGCTGCTGGCTGGCCCGTCGCTTCCCGCCGCGACGGCGGGGGGAACGGGGCCGGGAGGCGACGTCGTGAGCCGCCTCGGACGCGCGGCGCCCGCCGCCCTCGGCTCTCTGATCGGCGCCCTGCTCTGCCTGTCCCTGCTGGCCCACGCACTGGTCGGCGCCGGCGCCCCCGCCTCCGGGCGGCTGCCGCTGCTGCTGCTGGGCGCCGCCGCCCTGGCCTGGTTCGCGCAGCCGCGACCGCGATGGCCGCTCGCGGCGATCGTGCCGGTCGGTCCCCTGCTGGACTTCGGCTTCCTGCCTGCGGGCCGCGAGGTCTACGCCACCGAGGTCGTGCTGCTCGCGGCGGCGGCCTGGTGGTTGGCCCGCCGCGCGCTCGCGCCGCGGCCCTGGGCTCGGCCCGCGCCGGCGATCCTGCTCTGGCTGGCCTTCGCCGCGGTCGGCCTGATCGCCCTGGCCCTCGGCCCGGGCGGCGGCCCCGCCAGCGCGACCTGGGTGCGCGGCGTGCGCCTGCTGGTCCTGGCGGGCGTCGTCCCGCTCCTGCTGCTCGACGACCGGTGCGACGGCGCGACGCGGTTCGCCCCCCCGGTCTGGTGGGCGGCCGCCACGCTGGGCGCGGTGGCCCTGCTGGCGGCGGGGGGCGTCGCGGAGTTCCTGCTGACGATCGTCGGTCGCTCGGACGAGGAGCCGGGTTCCTTCTACCGCGGCTCGGTGGGCCTGGCCGTGCACCTGGCGAGCTTCGCGCCGCTGGGCCTGGCCCTCTGGCTCGGCGATTCCGGCCGGCGCTGGCGGCTGGCCGGCGCGCTCGCCTGGCTGGCGGCCGCGGCCTGCCTGCCCCTGACCGCCTCGCGCGGCGCGATGGGCAGCCTGGCGGCGACCTCGACGCTCCTGGTCGCGGCGACCGCGCTGGCCGGCGATCGCCGCCGCCTGCGCGCGCCGCTGATCGCGCTGGCGGCGCTGGGCGTCGTCGCGGTCGCGTTGCTGCTGAAGCCGGAGCTGGCCGGCGGCTCCTTCGCCTACAAGCTGCGGGCCTCGCTGGCGGGGGACTACTTCTCCACACGGCTGCCCGCCTGGCGCGAATCGTTCGTCGCCATCGCGGCGCACCCGCTGGCCGGCGAAGGCCCCGAGGCCTTCGCGCCGAGCATCCCGCTGGAGCTGGCGCGGCGCCTGGGCCTGCCCGCGGCGCTGCTCGCCCTGTCGGCCCTGCTCGCCGCCGCCGTCGCGGCCGGGCGCGCCGCCCGGCGCCCCGCGGACGTCGACGGCGTTCACGGCGCCGGCCTGTCCCGGTCGTCGCTGGCCCTGGGGGTCGCCGTCGGCATGGTCGGGCTGCTGCTGGTGGGATTGGCCGAGACGGGTTTGGGCAACCGCACGACGCCGCTGTTCGCCGCGACGCTCGCGATCGCGGCCGGGCTGGGCGCCGGCGAACGCGACCGCGCGGCCTAACCTAGGGGACCGCGATCACGTCCTTGGGCAGGCTGCTGTCCGGCGGCGGCTTCAGCTCCACGACCCACCGGTAGGGCGCCTCCAGCGCGACCGCCGTCAGGCTGTCGATCTGGTAGACGTCGGGGCGGAAGACGACCCTCCCGCGCGGATCGACCCACGCCGTCCAGTACAGCAGGTGGATCGGGATCGGCGCGGGCAGGCGCACGGCCTGCTCGCGGCCCGAGGCCATGGCCTCGGCGATGCGCGATCGCGGCCAGCGCTCGTCGCCGGTCAGCAGGTAGACCGCGAACTCCTCGGGCTTCTGGATGCGGACGCAGCCGGCGCTGAAGGCCCGCTTGGCCCGCGCGAACAGGCCGCGGTTGGACGTGTCGTGCAGGTACACGTTGAAGCGGTTCGGCAGGTTGAACTTCACCAGCCCGAGCGCGTTGAGCGGGCCCGGCAGCTGGCGCAGCCGGTACGGGAAGCTGCCGGTCGGCACGTCGGCCCAGGCCACGTCGGCGGGGTCGACGACCTTCGCCTTCTCCCCCCACCCCGAGATCACCTCGAAGCCGAACTCCTGGAGGTAGCCGGGATCCTGCTGGATCAGCGGGAGCTTGTCCTCGATGGCGAGCTTGGGCGGGACCTCCCAGTCGGGGCTGAACACCAGCGAGTTCAGCTTCGCGCTGAAGACCGGCGTGCGGCGCGTCGGCAGGCCGACGATGACCGGCATGGCCAGCACCACGCTGTCGCCGTGGAGCACCCGCAGCCGGTAGTCCGGGATGTTGACCTCGACGCGGCGGTGGCCGAGGTCCGCCGGCAGCCAGCGCCAGCGCTCGAGGTTCACCCGGATCTGCCGGACGCGGTCCTCGACCGTCGCGCCGAGCTCGGTCTGGGTGGCCTGCCCGATCACGCCGTCCTGGTCGAGGCCGAAGCGGGCCTGGAAGCGGCGGACCGCGGCCGCGAGGCCCTCGTCGTAGTACTCGGGATCGAGTCCCAGGGCGTCGCCCGGGCCGAGGTCGCCCGTGGCCGCCAGGCGGACGCGCAGCAGGGGCACGCGGGGGTCGCGGTCGCCGGTCTCGAGCTTGTCCCCGGCCGGCAGCGCCGGCCAGGCGCCCACCGCGGCGAGGGCCCGGTACTGCGCGTAGGCGCGCCGCAGCTGCGCGTACCCGGGGTGCGCGGGCAACATCCGTTGCAGCGAACCGCCGATGCCGTCGGCGGCCAGGGCTCCCGAGAGCACCGCGACCACGTCGGCGGTGCGACGCTCGGCGATCCAGTCGGGATCGAAGGCACGCGGGTCGAGGCGGCCGCCCAGGCACTGGGTCGCCGCGAGCAGGTAGGCGTCGGTCGCCAGCAGGTCGAATTCGGCGAGCTCGTCCGGGTCGGGGTTGGCGCGCCACCAGCGGCGGTCGCGCAGGCGGGCGAGGCCCTGCGCCAGCGCGTCGGGGTGGTAGTCGCGGACCTGCAGGCCGTCGGCGTCGAGGCCGGCCAGGGCCGCGCGCAGCGAATCGGCCACGACCAGCGGGCCGCGGTCGCCGGTCCAGGCCGGCGCGTGGTCTCGCCCCTGGTAGAACTGCAGGACGAGGTCGGGCCGGTGCAGGCGCTCGCCGAGCGCCACGACGACCGGGGCCGTCGCGACCGAATCCGCCGCGACCGCCTCCAGCCGGCGGCGCAGCCGCTCGCCGACGCGGCCGCCCCGGGCCTCGTCCTCGGCGCACGGCGCGGGGGCGGAAGCCAGCGTCGCCAGCAGCACCAGCAGGGTCGTCTTGCGGGTCATGAGTACCGCCGGGGATGTCGCGCCGTCGCCGGGCGCCGACCGGTTGCGCGCCAACCGGCCGTCGCCGGTGCGGGTGCGCGCGGGCGGGAAGCTAGCACATCCGCCCCGGTTCGTACAGGGCGGGAGTCCGCGGGCCGGGCGGCCGCCCCCGCTCAGCCGGCGGCCGGCTCCGGCGGTGCGCCCCGCTCCGGGGCGCTGAACTCCTCGACGTGGTGCCGCACGACCTTCCCCTCGGACATGTAGATGACGTCCTCGGCGATGTTGGTGGCGTGGTCGGCGATGCGCTCGAGCTGGCGCGAGATGGAGAGCTGCTGGAGGTAGAAGTCCACCTGCCCGGGGTGCTCGCGGATGCCCGCCTGCACCTGCCCGTACATCCCGCGGTTGACGGCGTCGACCTCGTCGTCCATGGCGCAGACGTCCCGCGCGCGGACCGGGTCGACGTTGACCAGGGCGTCCAGCGCGGTGTGCAGCATCTCCTGGGCCCGCGTCGCCATGCCCACGAAGTCGAAGGTCGTCGGCGCCTCCTCGTGCGGAGCCAGGTGGATGGCGCGCTCCGCGATGTTCACGGCCAGGTCGCCGATGCGCTCGAGGTCGTTGTTGATCTTCAGGACCGTCACCAGGAAGCGCAGGTCGCTGGCCACGGGCTGGTGCAGCGCCAGGATCTTCAGGCACTCCTCCTCCACCCGCACCTCGCGCTCGTCGATGGCGCGGTCGCCAGCCAGCACGGCGCGGGCCAGGGCCGGGTCGTGCTCCTGCACGGCGCGCACGGCCAGCCACACGGCCTCCTCGACGGTGGCGCTGAGGGCCAGCACCTGTTCCTTGAGGCGCTCGATCTCGCGCCGCAGATGGACCGACATGTTCCCCTCCGTCGCCGCTATCCGAAGCGGCCCGTGATGTAGTCCTCGGTCTGGCGGTGCACGGGTTTGGTGAAGATCTGCCGCGTGTCGCCGAACTCCACGATGCGCCCCTCGAAGAAGAAGGCCGTGTAGTCCGAGACGCGGGCCGCCTGCTGCATGTTGTGCGTCACGATGACGATCGTGAAGTCCTTTTTCAGCTCCTCGACCAGATCCTCGATCTTGGCCGTGGCCACGGGGTCGATGGCCGAGGTGGGCTCGTCCATGAGCAGGACTTCCGGGCGCACGGCGATCGCACGCGCGATGCAGAGCCGCTGCTGCTGGCCGCCCGAGAGGGCCGTGCCCGGCCGGTCCAGCGCGTCCTTGACCTCGTCCCAGAGCGCGGCGCCGCGCAACGCCTTCTCGACGGCTTCGGCCAGCTCGGCCTTCCCCAGACGGTAATGCAGCTTCAGTCCGTAGGCCACGTTGTCGTGGATGCTCATGGGGAACGGCGTCGGCTTCTGGAAGATCATGCCGACCTTGCGCCGCAGCTCGATGAGGTCGGTCGTCGGGGACAGCAGGTTCTCGCCGTCGAGCAGGACCTCGCCGCGCGCGCGCTGGTCGCGGTAGAGCTGGTAGATGCGGTTGTAGACGCGCAGGTGCGTCGACTTGCCGCAGCCCGAGGGGCCGATGACCGCGGTCACGCGGTTGGCGGCGACGTCCAGGTTGTTGTCGAACAGGGCCTGCTGTTTGCCGTAGTGGAAGTCCAGGCCGCGGACCGAGATCTTGGGCGGCGCCGTCGCGGCCGCGTCTGCGGCGGCGGGTCGGTCGGCGATGGATCGGTCGGCGATGGATCGGTCGGCGGCGGATCGGTCGGCGACGGATCGGTCAGCGACTTGGGGCCGCGGCGCCAGGGGCGGGGTCGGCCGGGATTCCGGTCTCGTGGCGTTCATCGCGTTCTCTCCCTGGCGAAGGTGCGCGCCAGCAGCGAGGTGGTCAGCACGGCGGCCATGATCAGCAGCGACGCGCCCCAGGCCTTGGCCTGCCAGTCGGCGTACGGCGACATGGCGTACTGGAAGACGGTGACCGTCAGGTTGGCGACGGGCTCGGACATCGAGCGGGGCCAGAAGGGGCTGTTCAACGCCGTGAACAGCAGCGGCGCGGTCTCGCCGCTGACGCGGGCCACGGCCAGCAGCACGCCGGTGATCAGGCCGCCGCGGGCCGCCTTGAAGGCGATCAGCGTCGCCCGCCAGCGCGGCGCGCCCACGGCCAGCGCCCCCTCGCGCAGCGCGTGCGGCACCAGCGCCAGCATGTCCTCGGTGGTGCGGGCCACCACCGGCAGCATGATCAGCGCCAGGGCGACCGCCCCGGCATAGCCGGAGAAGCTGCGGAAGGGGACCACCAGCACGGTCCAGACGAACAGGCCCACCAGGATCGAGGGCAGCCCCATCAGCACGTTCACGCAGAAGCGCACCGCCGCGCCGAGGCGCGTGTCGCGGCCGAACTCCGAGAGGTAGACGCCGGCGAGCATCCCCAGGGGCACGCCGACCGCGGTCGCCGTGGCGGTCAGCGCCAGCGTGCCCAGGATGGCGTTGGCCAGGCCGCCGCCCTCCGTGCCGGGCGGCCCGGGCAGGGAGGTGAAGAAGGCGAGGCCCAGGGCGGGCGCGCCGCGGCGGGCCACCTCGGCCAGGATCAGGACCAGCACGCCGATGCCGAGCAGCGCCGCGAGGCTCGCGGCCACGCGCATGGCGAGGTCGGCGGCCTTGCGGCCGCGGGCGTGGCGGCGGCGCATCCCGGCCTCCTGCATCACGGTCTCCCGCATCACAGCCCCCTGCCGGCGCTGCGCTCCAGCCGGCGGATCCAGGCGTGGGTCAGGCCCTGGATGGCGAAGGTGATCAGGAAGAGCACCAGCCCCAGCTCGACCAGCGCCGACAGGTACAACGGGTCGGCCGCCTCGGCGAACTCGTTGGCCAGGGCCGAGGCGATGGTGTTGCCGGCGTCGAAGAGCGAGGCGCTCACGCGGTGGTTGTTGCCGATCACGAAGGTCACGGCCATCGTCTCGCCCACCGCGCGCCCCAGGCCCAGCAGGCAGGCGCCGGCCATGCCGCGCGCGCCGTAGCGCACGGTGACCTGCCGGGCCACCTCCCAGACGGTGCTGCCCATGCCGTAGCCGGCCTCCTTGACCACCGGCGGGACCATCCGCAGCACGTCGCGCATCACCGAGGTGATGAACGGCAGGATCATCAGGGCCAGGATGATGCCCGCGGTGAGCATCCCGATGCCCATCGGCGGCCCCTGGAACAGCGGCAGGAACCCCAGGTGGTCCGACAGGAAGGGCTGCACGTGGTCGGACATCAGGGGCGCGAAGACGAACAGCCCCCACATGCCGTAGATGATGCTGGGCACGGCCGCGAGCAGTTCGATGGCCGCGCCCACCGGCTTCGAGACCGCGGGCGGGGCCAATTCGACCAGGAACAGCGCGATGACCAGCGACAGGGGCACGGCCAGCGCCATGGCGATGGCCGTGGAGATCAGCGTGCCGGCGATCGACGAGAGCGCGCCGAAGTCCCCGGTCACCGGGTTCCAGGCGCTGCTCCACAGGAAGGAGGGGCCGAACTTCGCCAGCGAGAGGGACGAGCCGCGCGTCAGCTCCAGCAGGATCGCCCCGGTCAGCAACAGGAAGAACCCCGCCGCCGCCGCCGCGAGGCCGCGGAACAGGGGGTCCTCCCAGGATCGCGGGTGGCGGCGGTCCGGGGCCGCCACGGTCGCGCGGCGCCCCGTCATCGCGGGCTCCCCAGCGGGCCGGTCATTTCCAGACCGCGGCGCCCGCGGACTTCACCTCGGCGCGCCAGACGGACTCGACCAGCGCGACCACGTCGTCGGGCATCGGCACGTAGTGGAGGTTGCTGGCGGCGGCGTCGCCCTCGGCGAAGCACCAGGCGAAGAAGTCGAGCAGCGACTTCGCGCGGGCGGCGTCGCGCTGCTCGCGGCGGACCAGCACGAACGAGGCGCCGGTGATCGGCCAGCTGGCGTCGCCGGGCTGGTCGGTGAGCACCAGGTACAGGCCGGGCGCCGCGCTCCAGTCGGCGCCGGCGGCCGCGGCCTGGAAGGACGCCTGGGTGGGCGCCACGAACTTTCCGGCGCGGTTCTCCAGCAGGATGTGGGTCAGCTTGTTCTGCAGGGCGTAGGCGTACTCGACGTAGCCGACGGCGCCCTTGATGCGCTGGACGTAGGCGGCGACGCCCTCGTTGCCCTTGCCGCCCACGCCGGCGGGCCAGGCGACCTCCTTGCCGCAGCCGACCTTGCCGTGCCAGGCGGGCGAGACCTTGTCGAGGTAGTTCGTGAAGATCCAGGTCGTGCCCGAGCCGTCGGCGCGGTGGACCACGGTGATGTCCCGCGCGGGCAGGGCCAGGCCCGGGTTCAGGGCGGCGATGGCGGGGTCGTTCCACTTCTTCACGCCGCCGAGATAGATGTCGGCCAGCAGCGCCGCCGACAGCTTCAGCGCGCCGGGGGCGATCCCTTCGAGGTTCACCACCGGCACCACGCCGCCGATGATCACCGGGAACTGCACCAGGCTCGCCGCGTCGAGCTCCGCCTTGGTCAGGGGGGCGTCCGAAGCCCCGAAATCGACGGTCTGCGCCTTGATCTGCGCGATGCCGCCGCCAGAGCCGATCGACTGGTAGTTCAAGCCCACGCCAGTCTGCTTCTTGTAGGAGTCGGCCCACTGCGCGTAGAGCGGGTAGGGGAAGGTGGCGCCCGCGCCCGTCAGGTCGGCGGCGGCGGCGACGCCGGCGACGGACGCGGCGACGGTCAGGCACATCAGCAGTCCGGCCATCTTCTTGTTCAACGTCGACCTCCACGGCGGTTGCGCCCCGGCCGGCATGGTCCCGGGTGCGATGGGCACAGGATCGATCCCGGGCATGAAGATCGGGTGCGAATCGTGTGAAAAATCGATGAAAACCGGCGCCGGGGCCGCTCAGCCGTCGATGGCCCGGCGCACCCGCCTCAGCAGCTCGTCCGGCTCGTAGGGCTTCGACAGGATGTCCGCATCGCGGACGTCGTCGAGGCGGCCGTGGACGGTGTCGGGATCGTAGCCCGTGGCGAACAGGATGCGCACGTCCTTGGCCTGCTCAAGGATGCGGGCCCGCGCCTCGCGCCCGCCGATCTTGGGCATCACCACGTCCAGGATGACCAGGGCGATGTCCCCGCGGCGTTCGCCGTGGAGGCGCACCGCCTCCTCGCCGTCGCGCGCCGTGATGACCTTGTAGCCGCCGTGCACCAGCACCCGGGTGGCCAGCGCGCGCACGGCCTCGTCGTCCTCGGCCACCAGGATCGTCTCGCGCCCCCGCGGCACCGCGCCCGGAACGACCGGCTCCGGGGCCGGCGCCGCCTTCTCGCCCGCCGGCAGCCAGATGCTGAACGAGGCCCCGCGCCCGGGCTTGCTCTCGACCCGCACCAGGCCGTCGTGCTGGCGCACGATGCCGTAGACCGTCGCCAGGCCGAGGCCCGTGCCGTGGCCCATCTTCTTGGTGGTGAAGAAGGGGTCGAAGATCCGGCGCTGCGTCTCCTCGTCCATGCCCCGGCCGTCGTCCTTGACCGACAGCTCGACCCAGCGGCCGGGACGCGCCCAGGCGTTCTGCTCGCAGAACTCGACGTCGACGTCGCGGTTCGCGGTGGCGATCGTGATGGACCCAGCGCCGTCGATGGCGTCGCGCGCGTTCACGCAGAGGTTCAGCAGGATCTGCTCGAGTTGGCCCAGGTCGGCGTGGGCGCTGCGCAGCTCGGGCTCGGGGCGGAACTCGAGGACCACGTCCTCGCCGATGACCCGGCCGAGCAGCTTCAGCATGTCGGTGACGGCGTGGTTGAGGTCGACGTCCACGGGGTGCAGCACCTGCTGGCGGCTGAAGGCCAGCAGCTGACGGGTCAGGGTTGCCGCGCGCTGGATGCTGCGGTCGATCTGCACCAGGTCGTCGCGGACCGACGACTCCGGTCCGGTCTCCTCCTCCACGAAATGGAGGTGGCTGCGCATCGCCTGCAGGATGTTGTTGAAGTCGTGGGCGATGCCGCCGGCCAGCTGGCCCACCGCCTGCATCTTCTGCGAGAGGGCGAGCTGCTCCTCGAGCTCGCGGCGCCGGGTGATGTCGCGGCCCACGGCCACGATCTCCGTCACGCGGCCCCGGGCGTCCAGCACCGCGGAATTCGACCAGCCGATCCAGCGCCAGCCATCCCGGGTGAGCGCACGCTGCTCGTGGGTGCTGGCGTGGGGCGGTTCGTGCAGCCGAGCCAGCGCGCGACTCGTCAATTCCCGGTCGTCTTCGTGGACCAGCGGCATGAATTCCTGCCCCAGCAGCTCCGGCTCCTGCATCCCGAACATCCGGCAGTAGGAGGGGCTGACGTAGAGGAAGCGGCCCTCCAGGTCGATCTTCACGAGCATGTCCGACAGGTTGTCCACGAGCAGCTGGTAGGCCGCGCGGCTCGCCTGCAGCGCCGCGTGGCGTCGCAGCAGGGCGCGCAGCGTCAGGGCGAGCACCAGCGCCAGCAGCAGCCCGCCGATGGACATGGCGTAGTGCACCGCGGTGGTCTTGCCGCTCGCGTAGGCGGGCAGGGGCGCCAGGGTCAGCGTCCAGTCGCGGTCGACGATGCGGACCGACCCGCTGGCGGCATACGGCCACGCCTGCGGGTCGCCGGTCGCGGCGGAGCGGTAGGCTGCGTTCCCCAGGTCGTCCACCAGGTCCAGTCGGAATCGCTCGCGCATGCGGGGCTCCGCCAGGCAGGCCTCGACCAGGATGTCGATCCTGAAGACGCCGTTGACGAACCCCTGCGGGCGGCCGTCGGCGCCGGCGATCGGGTGGTAGGTGGCGAACCCCCGCCCGCCCTGCAGCAGATCGATGACCGGGGTGCTGGCCACGTCGCCGGTTTCCGCGGCCTTCTGCACCGCCTCGCGGACGCCCGGGGAGGGGTGCCGGTCCAGATCCGCGCCCAGCGCCGGCTGGTTCACGGCCGCGGGCACGATGATGCGGATGACGTGCTCGGTGTCGACGTAGTTGACGGCCTGCATGCCCACCGCCAGGCCGTGGATGCGCGTGGCATGGACGACGAAGTGGGCGCTGTCCAGGGGCGCCTCGGCGACAGCCAGTTCCGCCAGGTCCCGCGCCAGGTTGATGCGGCCGTCGATCCAGGCCGACAGCCGCAGCCGCACCTGCTCGTCCATCAACTGGGACTCCAGGGCCAGCTCGTGCCGCTCCACGTTTCGCTGCGCGATCCACAGTGCGATCATCCCGCCGGCCACGGCGAGGAACAGCAGCGGCGGCAGCCAGGTCGCCAGGCGGAGGGACAGCGCGTTCCCGGCGCCGGATTCCTTCACGGCCATCGTACTCCTCCCCCGCCCGCGACGGCGTCGGCGGGTCCGGTTCGACGAACCACGAGATCCCCGTCCGGGGCGTTCCGCGACATCGTACCGGCAGCGGCCGCCGCGGTCCAGATGTACCGCGGGCGGTCGCTCAGTAGCGTGGGGAGGCGCCCGTCGCGCCGTCCACCGCGTCGCCGGGGCGGGGCGGGTGGCGCGGCAGCCGGAACACGGCCCAGACCGGGAAGTGGTCCGAGGGCCAGCGGCCGTCCTGCCGGAAGCGGGAGACGCCCGCCTCGGCGGCCGGCAGCGCGGGTCCGGCCAGGATCCAATCGATGCGGCCGCGGCCGGGCGTGCCGGTGAAGCCGTGGAAGGTGCCGTCGGGCTGCGCGCGCTCGGCGGGCGACGCGGCGTGCCAGGCGTCGTGCAGGGCGACGCCGTCGCGCCAGCCCTCCAGCGCCAGGACCCGGTAGGGCGGGCTGCCGGGGTCGGCCGGCGCGTTGAAGTCGCCCGTCAGCAGCACCGCGTGGCCGCCCGCGATCCCGGCCATGCGCCGGCGCAGCAGCAGGGCGCCCTGCTCGCGGGCCTGCGCCCCCGCGTGGTCGAGGTGGGTGTTGAACACGAAGAGCGTGTCGGGGTCGCAGAGGCGGTCGTAGAGCTTCACCCAGGTCGCGAGGCGCGGGCAGGCGGCGTCCCAGCCCTTGCTGCCCGGCGTCTGCGGCGTCTCGCTCAGCCAGAAGTTGCCCTGGTCCAGCAGGCGGTAGCGGTCGCGGCGCGTGAAGATCAGGCACATCTCGCCGGCGCGCGCGCCGTCGTCCCGCCCCACGCCCGTGATCCGGTACTCCGAGAAGGCGCGCTCCAGCTCGACGCCCTGCTCCCAGAGGCACTCCTGGACGGCGAAGATCGCCGGCTGACGCTCGCGGATCGCCAGGCGCACGAGGTAGCGGCGGTGTTCCCAGGCGTCCGGGCCGTCGTCCGCCGTACCGTAGCGGATGTTGAACGTCATCACGGCCGTGGGCACCGTGTCGCCGGCGGGCGGCGCGGCGGCCGACGACACGACCTGCCAGGCGATCACGAACAGCAGGGCGAGCGCAAACAGCGGGCGCGCGATCCTCACGGCACCACCCCCGGTCCGGGTTCAGGACGCCGGGGGCATTGTCGCACCGGCGGCCGCCGGCGGGCAACGGCGATCACGCCGCAGGCCGCCGAGGTCGGCGAGCGTGGCGCGGAACGCCGCCGCGTAACGGTGCGCCAGCAGGAAGTAGGTGGGCAGCACGATCAGGGTCAGCAGCGTCGAGGAGGTCAGGCCGCCGATGATGGCGCGCGCCATCGGGTAGTACTGGGCGTCCCCGACGTGCGCGCCCCCGGCCAGCGACAGCGGCAGCAGGCCCAGCACCGTCGTGCCCGCGGTCATCAGGATGGGGCGCAGCCGGTCGGCGCAGGCCGCCATGACGGCGTCCTCGAGCGGCTGGCCGCCGCGGCGGTGGTTGTTGACGTGGTCCACCAGCACGATGCCGTTGTTCACCACCACGCCGATCAGGATCACCATGCCGATCATCGCCATCAGGTTGAACGGCGTGCCGGTCAGCATGAAGAGCCAGAAGACGCCCAGCGAGGCGAACGGCACGCAGCACATCACCACCAGCGGCTGCAGCAGCGACTCGAAGAGGCTGGCCATCACGAAGAAGACGCAGACCAGCGCCAGCAGCATGTTCAGGCCCATCTCGGAGTTCTGCTGGCGGGCGCGCCGGATCTCGGAACCGAAGTCCCAGCCGTAGCCGATGGGCATCTCCAGGTTGTCCAGGAGCTTGCGCATGCGTTCGAGGCCCGCGTCGAGGTCCTTGCCGTCGTAGGTGCCGCGGATCGTCACGCCCGATTTCTGGTTGTCGCGGAAGATGCGCCGCGGGCCCTCGTCGATGCGGAAGTCCGCCACCTGACCCAGCGGGACGGGGCGGCCCTCGTGGACGCCCACGGTGAGGATCTCGAGGTTCTCGATGCTCTCGCGGTCGTCCGGATCGAGCACCACCGACATGTCGATTTCCTTGTCGCCGGTGTTCAGGCGCGGCAGCAGGACCCCGCGGTAGGTCAGGCCCATGACCTGCGCGACGTCGCGGGCGGACACCCCGTGGCGGGCGGCGGCCTCGCCGTCCACGTCCACCAGGATCTCCTGGCTGCCGGACTCGGCGTCGCTGCGCAGGTCGCCGACGCCGTCGAGCGTCGCCAGCAGGCGCTTCGCCTCGTGCGCCAGCTCCTGGAGCGTCTCGGTCTCCTGGCCGTAGAGGGTGACGGCGAAGGTCTTGGCGCCGGTGCCCTGCCCCTCCTCGTCGCCGTAGCGGTAGGTCACGCCGGCCTGGACGGGCAGGTGCTCCTTGAGGTCCTCGCGCGTGCGGCGGAAGAAGCGGTCGGAGACGACGCCGTCGGCGAAGAAGAGCGAGATCCCGGCCCGGTCGGCCGTGAAGTAGGAGTAGATGTCGCGCAGGCCGAGGTCCTCCCGGCGCGTCTCGAGGTACCGCTCGGCCACGGCCACGGCGGTGCTGGCGTGCTCCTTGTCCACCGCGTCGCTGAACTCCATCTCGACGTACAGGCTCTCGCGCCGCACGCCCTCGTCGCCGAAGGCCTCGGGCTTGAAGCGGGTGGCGGCCATCAGGCCCGCCGTGACGGCCAGCGTCGCCGGCACGATGACCAGGCCCGTCAGCAGGGGGTGTCGCAACGTGGTCCAGCCAAGCAGACGCAGGTAGCGCGCGCGCAGGCGCACCAGCCAGCCGGCGTCCGGGGCGGTGGGCCGGTCGCGGCCGGTGCGCACCGAGAAGGCGGGGATCACCGTCAGGCTGACCAGCAGGGACAGCGTCAGGGTGACGCCGATCGTGCGGCCGACCTCGCCCAGCCAGACCGCCATCTCGTCGGCCCGGCTGACGATCACCGGCGCGAAGACGATGATGGTGGTCAGCGTCGAGGCGGTGATGGCGCGGCCGACCTCGCGCGTGCCCCGCATCGCGGCCGCCGCCGGCGTCGCGCCGGCGTGCTGGCGGCGGTGGATCGACTCGAGCACCACGACCGCGTTGTCCACCAGCATGCCGACCCCGAGCATCAGCCCCATCATCGACAGCACGTTCAGCGAGCCGCCGCCCAGGTACATGAACACGGCCGTGCCGAGCAGCGACAGCGGGATCGCCAGCGAGACCAGCAGGGTCATGCTCCAGCGCCGCAGGAACAGGTAGAGGATCGCCACCGCCAGCAGCGATCCCGCGAAGCCGGACTGCAGCAGGCTGCTGAGGCCGTCGGTGATCTGGTCGGCCTGGTTGAAGAAGGGCACGCTGCTGACGCCCTGCAGCGTGGGGTCCTCGTTGATGCGCGCCAGCTCGCGATCGACCGCCTCGCACACCTCGACGGTGTTGTAGCCCGACGCCTTCTGGATCCAGAAGGCGATGGCGGGCTCGCCGTTCAGCCGCCGGCCGTAGCTCATCGCCGGCGCGCCGTAGACGACGTCGGCCACGTCCCGCAGGCGCAGCCCCCGCTCGTCGATCGGCAGCTCGCGCAGGCCCTCCACGCCGCGGATGCCGCTGACGGTGCGCACGTCGTAGCGCATCCCCTGCTCGGTGACCGTGCCGACGGTCAGCTCCACGTTGGCCGACTCCAGCTCCCGGAACAGCCGCGTCACGTCCACGCCGTGCTCCAGCACGCGGTCGAAGTCGAGGTACACCGAGACCTGGGTGGGCAGGATGCCGTCGATGTTCACGCGCCCCACGCCGGGGATGCGCTGCAGCGGCCCGATGATCTTCTGGTCCAGCAGGTCCCAGCTCTCGGACAGGTCGCGCCCCTTGGCGGAGATGCGCCCCTCGATGATCGGGATGTCGCTGGTGTTGAAGGTCAGCAGCAGGATCTGGCGGACGTCGTCCGGCAGCTCGCCGCGGATCTGGTCGATCTTCTCCTTCACCTCCAGGCGCAGCAGGTTGACGTCGCGGCCCCAGTCGAACTGGACGCCCACCCAGGCCTGGTCGGGGTCGGAGTAGCTGTTGATCTCGCGCACGCCGCCGAGCGTGGCGAGGATCTCCTCGATGGGCGCGACGATCTCCCGCTCGGTCTCGCCGGGGATCCCGTTCGGGTAGGGCACCATGACGCCGATGAAGGGCATCTCGACGCGGGGCAGGAAGTCGAGCTTGAGCCGCCAGAGCGAGACGCCGCCCAGCAGGACCACGGTCGCCAGCACCATGGCCAGGGCCACCGGGCGGCGCAGCGAGAGGCGGGTCAGCCACATCTCAGGCCCCTTCCCGCGCGGGGCGGACGGCGGCGGCGACCGGGACGGGCGCGGCGTCCGTCGCGGCGACAGCGCGGCCCGGGGTGATCAGCGCGTAGGCCGCCGGCACCACGACCAGCGTCAGCAGGGTCGCCAGCGTCAGGCCCCAGATCACGGTGATCGCCAGCGGCGCGCGCAACTCGGCGCCCTCGCCCAAGCCCAGGGCCATGGGCAGCAGGCCCAGGACGGTGGTCGCCGTGGTCATCAGGATGGGGCGCAGGCGCTCGTGCCCGGCCTGCATGACGGCGGCCTCGAGGTCCCGGTCACGGCGCAGCTGGTTGATGCGGTCCACCAGCACGATGCCGTTGTTCACGACGATGCCCGCCAGCATGATCGCGCCGATCACCGCGATCACGCTGACCGGCGTGCCGGTCAGGGCCAGGCCGTACACGGCGCCGGTCAGGGCCAGCGGCACCGTGAACATGATGATCAAGGGGTGCAGGAAGGACTCGAACTGGGCCGCCATCACCAGGTAGACCAGGAACACCGCCAGCAGGGTCGCCAGCCAC
The DNA here is from genome assembly GCA_013824755.1 of Gemmatimonas sp. GTDB lineage: Bacteria > Krumholzibacteriota > Krumholzibacteriia > LZORAL124-64-63 > LZORAL124-64-63 > PNOJ01. The sequence continues at coordinate 13,195 of PNOJ01000019.1, read as the reverse complement.
AGCGAGCGGAACGAGGCCCGCATCTCCTCGTTCTGGCCGCCCATGGCGACCGTGACGCCGGCGGGCAGGGACAGCGCCTGCAACCGGCGCTCGACGTCCCGCGTGACGGAGCCCAGGTCGCGCCCGGCCAGGTTGGCCGAGACGATCACGACGCGCTTGCGGCCGAGGCGGTGGATCTCCGACGGGCCCTGCTCCACCGACATCGTCGCCACGGCCGCCAGCGGGATCGGCACGCCGTCGCGCTCGGCGACGATCAGGTCGCGCACCGACTGCAGGGTGCTGCGCTGCTCCTCGCCGTTCATGACGCGGATGTCGATGTGCCGCTCGCGCTCGCGGATGCGGCCGGCCACGCTGCCGCGCACCTTGTCGCGCACCAGCTGCGACACCTGGCCCAGGCTCAGGCCGTGGCGGTTCAGCTTGTCGCGGTCGAAGGCCACGCGCACCTCGGGCGAGCCGGGCACCATGCTCAGGCGGACGTCCCGCAGGCCCTCGACCCCGGCCAGGGACGCCGCCACCGCGTCGGCGGTGCGCTGCAGGTCCTCGAGGTTGTAGCCGTAGACGTCGACCTCCACCGGCGCGCTGAAGCTGAACAGCGACTGGCGCCGCACCTTCATGGACACGTCGGGGTAGCCCGCCAGCACCCGGCGCACGCCGGCCAGCACGTCCGCCTCGTGCTGCTGGTCGGCCCGGTCCAGGCGGACGTGGATCTCGGCCCGGTTCTCCTTGCGGCGCGAGGCCGAGGTGTCGCCCTCGCGGCTGACGCCCACGTCCGAGGCGGTCCGCGCGATGCCCTCGATCCCGGCCAGGCCGCGCTCGATGGCGGCGACGCGGGCGTCGGTCCGGCTCAGCGGCGTGCCCTCGGGCAGCTCCAGGCCCAGCGTGAACTCGCCCTGGGCCATCGGCGGGATCAGCTCGACGCCCAGCCCAGGGGCCAGCAGCGCCGCGCCGGCGGCCAGCGCCACCGCGAAGCCCAGCACCGCGCCGCGACGCGCCAGGGCGACGCCGAGCAGGCGCACGTAGCCGGACGCCAGCCGCGGGTAGGTCGCGTTGAACAGGGCGGTCAGCGGCGACAGCAGCAGCAGCAGGCCCGCGCGCAGCCGGCCGCCGAGCCACGTCAGGGCCGCGGCCAGCAACGCCGGCAGGAACAGGGCCGTCGCCAGCAGCGCCGTGCGCAGGCGCCGCGAGGCCGGCCGGCCGCCGCCGGCGAAGCGGGTCCAAGCCGACATCCGCGCGCGCAGCGCGGCCGGCAGGCCGGCGTCGCGCCCGCCAGCGGCCGGGACGCCCCCGGCCTGCCCGAAGGCCACGGCCATGGGCGTGAAGGTCAGCGCCACCGCGAGCGAGATCAGCAGCGAGAAGGTCACCGTCAGCGCCTGGTCGCGGAAGATCTGGCCCGCGACGCCCACCACCACGAAGACGATGGGCACGAACACCGCGACGGTGGTCAGGGTCGAGGCCACGACCGCGCCGCTGACTTCGGCGGCGCCGCGCTCGGCCGCCGCGGCGGGGGACAGCCCCGGGTCGTTCTCCCGCTTGCGGTGGATGGCCTCGAGCACCACGATCGAGTTGTCGACGAGCATGCCGACGCCCAGCGCCAGCCCGCCCAGCGACATCACGTTCAGCGACACGCCGCGCCCGTACATCAGGATGAAGGTGGCGACGATCGAGATGGGGATCGCCACGCCGATGATCAGCGTGCTGCGCAGCTCGCGCAGGAAGACGAACAGCACCAGCACCGCCAGCAGGCCGCCCAGCAGGGCGTTGTCGCGCACCTCGCCCACGGCCTTGGCGATGAACACCGACTGGTCGAACAGGACCGCGACCTCCATGCCCTCGGGCAGCTGCTCGGCCACCCGCTCCAGGTGGCGGCGCACCGCGGCGGCCATGTCGACGATGTTGTCGTCGCCCTCCTTGTAGACGGCGATCTCGACGCTCTCGCGCCCGTCGACGTGGGTGATGGTCGTGCGCTCGCGGTGGGTGCGCGTGATCGCGGCCACGTCGCGCAGCTTCACGCCGCGGCCGTCGCGCGCGCCGACGGTCACCTCGCCGATGTCGTCCACCGAGGCGAAGCGGCTCAGCGTGCGCACCACGTATTCGGCGTTGCGGTCGCGCAGCCGGCCGCCCGAGGCGTTGACGTTCTCCTGGGCCAGCGCCTCGGCCACCGCGGCGATGGGCACGCCCAGCGCCGACAGGCGGTCCTCGTCGACCTCGACCCGGATCTCCTCCTCGAGGCCGCCGGAGACCTTGGCCGCGGCCACGCCCTGCAGCGACTCGATCTCGCGCTTGAGCACCTCGTCGGCGACCGCGCGCAGACGCGCCAGGGAGGCGTCGCCCCACAGCCCGATGCGCAGCACCGGGTCCTGGGCGGGGTCGTACTTCAGCAGCACCGGCGGCAGCGCCTCGTCGGGCAGCTGGATCAGGTCGACCTTCTCGCGCACGTCCAGCGAGGCGTAGTCCATGTCGGTGCCCCAGCCGAACTCCAGCGTGATCTGCGAGAGGCCGCTCTGGCTGATGGAGTGGACGCGGCGCAGGCCGGGCACGACGCCGACCGCCTCCTCCAGGGGACGCGTCACCAGGTTCTCGACGTCGGCGGGCGCGGTGTTGGGGAACTCGGTCTGCAGCGTGACGCTGGGGTAGCGGATCGCGGGCAGCAGGCGCATGTCCAGTCGGCCCAGGGCCACGACGCCGAAGACGACGGCGGCGATGGTGGACATCCAGACCGTGACCGGGTGCGTGACGGCGAAGCGGATGGTCTTCACGGCGCGCCCCCGCTCAGCGTCCGGCCGCGCTGGCGACGACGGCCTCGCCGTAGCCCGCCGCGGCCGCGTTCAGGGCCGAGATGCGCGAGCCGTGGCGCAGGCCGCCCTGCCCGGCCGTGACGATGAAGGCCCCCTCCTCGACGCCGTCGAGCACCTCCACGTACTGCTCGTCGTAGAGCCCGGCGTTGATCTCCACCTTGCGCACCGTGTCGGCCTCGGCCACGAACAGGCTGCGCAGCCCGCCCTCCTCGACCAGGGCCGTCTTGGGCACGGCCAGCGCGTCGGTGTGGGTGTCGGTGGTGATGCGCACCTTGACGAAGCCGCCGGCCCGCACCGCCGCACCGGCGTCGCGCAGCAGCAGCGTGAGGCGCACCGTGCTGGTGGCGGGGTCGACGACCGGCGAGATGCGCTCGACGACCGCCTCGAGATCGGCCCCCTCGGCGTCCGGCGTGACCAGCACGCGCTGCCCCGCCGACACCTTGCGCGCGACCGCCTCGGGCAGGTGGACGCGCACGCGCAGGGGCGAGAAGTCGGCCAGGGTGACCATCGCCTCCCCGGCGGCCACCTGCTGCCCCGCCACGATGCGGCGCTGCGTGATCTGCCCGGCGAAGGGCGCGCGCAGGCGCGTCTCCTCCAGGGCGATGCGGGCCAGGTCGCGCTCGGTCTCGGCCAGCTCGTAGGCGCCGCGCACGACGTCGAACTCCTGGTCGCTGATCAGCTTCTGGTCCATCATGGCGCGGTTGCGCTCGAGCTGGCGGCGCTGGTCCTCCAGCTTCAGCTCGGCCTGGCGCAGCTGCACCTTCTCGCGCTCGTTCTCCAGCTCGGCCAGCACCGCGCCCTGCGCGACCCAGTCCCCCTCCTCGGCGGACAGCGCGTGGACGCGGCCGCCGACGCGCGTGACGAGCTCCACCTGGCGGTCCGCCTCCACGGTCGAGGCCGAACGGTAGTAGGCCGCGATGGCGCGGCGCGAGGCGCACGCCAGTTCCACGGGCACCGCCACGTCCTCGGGGTCGTCCTTCTCCCCCTGCGTGGTGTCGGCGCCGGCCACGGCCTTCGGCGCGCCGAAGGGCAGCTTGCCGCCCTGCCACAGGAACACGCCCGCGACCGCGAGGGTCAATAGGGCCGCCGCACCGATCGCCATCCGCTTGCGCGTCATCGCCGTGCCTTTCGTCGGGGAGCGCGGCCCGACTGGCCGCCCGTACCGGACCAAGACGCACGCCGGCACGGTGCGGTTGCATGCGATCGCGCGACTGGACGCGGCACCCGCGTTCCCCTATGGTTTCGGCGGTCCGTCGCCGAAAGGAACCCCATGGCCAGGCCGCGCCCGCTCGATCTGCTGCCGGTGATCGTCCTGCTCGCCGGCGCCGCCTGGCTGCTGGGCGGCGGCCCGCACGCCCGCACCGGCTTCCCGCTGGACGACGCCTGGATCCACCGCGTCTACGCCCGCTCCTTCGCCCACCTGCAGGGCTTCGCCTACAACCCCGGCCAGCAGGAGTCCGGCGCCACGAGCCCGCTGTGGGCCGTCGTCAGCGCGCCGGCCCACGCGCTGCAGTTCGCCGGCGACGACGCCGTCGTCGTGGCCGTCAAGGCGATCGGCCTGCTGGCGGCCCTGGCCGCCCTGCTCGCGCTCGCGGCGCTGACCCGGGCGCTGACCGGCTCGCGCGCGGCCGGCATCGTCGCGGCCTGCGTGCTGGCGGCGGACCCGCGGCTGGCCTTCGCCGCCCTGTCGGGGATGGAGGCGCCGCTGACGCTCGCGCTGTGGCTGGGCGGGACGGCGGCGCTGACCACCGGCCGCCGCACGGCGGGGCTGCTGCTGCTGGGCCTGGGGGTGACGGCGCGGCCCGAGATGGCGGTCGCGGCGCCGCTGATCGCCTTCCCGGTGCTGGTGCTGGGGTGGGTGGACCGCGGCGGCCGGCGGCGGTTCGCGCGCGACCTCGGCCTGGCCCTGCTGCCGGCCGCGCTGTGGGCGCTGTTCTGTCTGGTCGCGACGGGCCGGCCCCTGCCGGCCACCTTCTACGTGAAGTCCGCCGGCTTCGGCCTGGGCCCCGAACAGCTGCGCCTGGCCTGGGAGCTGCTCGCGCAGAACGGCCCGCTGACGGCGTCCGCCCTGCTGATCGGGGCCGCGGCCCTGGCCGCGCTGCTGGCGCGGCGCCGCAGCCGCGCCGGCGACGTCGCCGGCCTGTCGCTGCTGCTGGCGCCGGTCGCCTACCTGCTGGCCGTGGTCGCGGGCCGGCAGATCGGCCTGTCCGGCTACTACTGGACCCGCTGGGCCGACCCGCCGGCCCTGGCCTTGACCGCGGCGGCGGGCGCGGGCTTCGGCGCCGCGATCGCGCGCGTGCCCGGGCTGCTGCCCGACCGGCGCCGCACCACGGGCCTGGTCCTGGGCGGCGTGCTGCTGTGCTCCGCGCTGGCCGGCTGCCTCGGCGCCTGGGGCGAGCGCCGCTCCCGCCTGGAATCCGACGGCGCCGCGATCGCGCGCATGAACATCCAGCCCGCGCAGTGGCTGCGCAGCGTCACGCCCCCCGACGCCGTCGTCGGCGTGAACGACGCCGGCGCGCTGCGCTACTTCTCCGACCGCCGCGTCCTGGACCTGATCGGCCTGAACCTGCACGGCCGCGCCTTCGGCCGCACCACGCTCAACGAGCTGTACCAGCGGATGGACTGGATCGCCGTCTTCCCCGCGACGTGGTCGGCGACGAACCTGATGGACGGCTTCGAGGAGCGGCGCGTCTACACCATCCCCCTCGCCGAGTACACGGTGTGCGACTGCCCCAACCAGACGACGCTGGTCATCGGCGAGAAGCGGCGGGAGCGCTAGAGCGGAGCCCCCGTCCGGCCCTCCGGCTCCACGTGGATGAGCACCTGCCCGATCCCCGCCACCTGCGAGCGCAGGCAGACCTCGGCCGCGTGCGCGAGCTGGTGGGCCTCGCCCACGGTGAGCCGCGGGTCGGCCCGGCAGGTCAGCACGGCGTCGATGCCGCCGGGCGTCGCGTGGAGGCGGTCGACACGGCAGCGTCCGGCGCCGAAGACCCCGGCCGCCGCCGCACCGATCCGCGCGGCGAGGTCGGTCTCCGTGGCGACGGTCAGGGGCGGGGGCTCGTCCAGCGGCACCGCGAAGGGCTCGAGGTGGCTGCGGATGTCCTGGACGTGGGGCAGCTCGGCGCGCACGGCCGCCTCGAAGCGGTCGACCGCGGCGTGGGCCTCGGCCAGGGTGAGGTGTTCGGGCATCTCGACGTGCAGGTCCAGGAAGTAGCGGCCGCGCACCTCGTGGGAGTGCACGCCGTGGGTGCGCAGGCCGAGCCGCGCGGCCGCGGCCGACACGGTGCGCGGCAGGCTCTCGTCGCGGTTCTTCACGGGATCGACGTGGACCACCACGTCGCAGCGCGGCGCCACGGACCGTACCCGCTCCTCGACCGCGACGGCGACGGCGTGCGCCTCCTCGAGCGCGGCGCTGCGCGCGACGTCCACGGTCAGGTCGACAAAGGTCTCGGCCCCGCTCGCGCGCACGCGCACCGGCCCGACCGACTGCACTCCCGGCACGTCGGCGACCGCGGCGGCGACCGCCGCCGTCAGCCCCGGCGGGGCCTCGTCCAGCAGAGCCGCCACGGCGCGGCGGCCCAGCCGCACGCTGACCCCGACCACGATGATCGCCACGCCCAGCGCCGCCGCCGCGTCGGCCTGCGCCAGCCAGCCCCACGCGGGGCCCATCCGCCCGCCGAGCCACACCAGGCCCAGGCCGACGAGCACCACGGCCGAGCTCCAGACGTCGGTCGCGAAGTGCAGCGCGTCGGCCTCGAGCGCCTGGCTGCCGTGCTTGCGGGCCGCCCGCTGCAGCATGCGCGAGCGGTTCACGTCCACGACGATCGAGAACAGGATCACGCCGAAGGCCCACCAGGAGGCCTCGATCTCCACCTTCCTGTAGAACAGGCGCTGCACGGCCTCGTGGACGATCCACACACAGGTGCCCATCAGCAGCAGGGTCTCGAACAGGGCGGCGAGGTTCTCGACCTTGCCGTGCCCGTAGTGGTGCTCGCGGTCGGCGGGCCGGTCCGACACGCGCACCGCGAAGTAGGTCACCACCGCGGCCACGAGATCCAGGGCCGAGTGCAGGGCCTCGGCGAGGATGCCGAGGCTGCCGGTCATCAGGCCGACGACGAGCTTCAGGCCGGTGAGCGCCACCGCCGCGACCACCGACTTGCCGGCGGCGTCCCGCTTCTCGCGGACGGCCTCGTCCCTGTCGTGTCCTTCCATGACCGCTCCCTCCCTCTCACTTCAGCCCGCGGAACGCCGCCATCACGCGGTGACGGGCCACGGTGTGGTCCACGATCGGATCCGGGTAGCCGCAGTGGCGGCGGGCGGCGGGCGGCGGGTCGTGGATCTCGCGCGCGCCCAGGCCCGCCAGCTCCGGCACCCAGCGACGCACGTACGCGCCGTCCGGGTCGTGGCGGCGCCCCTGGGTCGCCGGGTTGAAGACGCGGAAATACGGCGAGGCGTCGGTCCCCGTCGAGGCGCACCACTGCCAGCCGCCGTTGTTGCTGGCCAGGTCGACGTCGACCAGCGACCGCGCGAACCACTGCTCGCCCTCGCGCCAGTCGTGCAGCAGGTGCTTGGTCAGGAACATCGCCGTGATCATGCGCAGGCGGTTGTGCATCCAGCCTTCGGCCGCGAGCTGCCGCAGGCCCGCGTCGACGTAGGGGTACCCGGTGCGCCCCTGCTGCCAGGCCGCCAGCTCGTCGTCGTCCCAGCGCCACGCCAGCCGCTCGGTCCCGATCTTGAACGCGCGCCCGCGGGCCACCCGCGGGTAACCCGTCATCACGTGCCGGTAGAACTCGCGCCAGACCAGCTCCTTCACCCAGACCGCCGGCCCCATCCCGAGCGTGTCCAGGAGGCCGCCGTTGCGGTTCAGGACCGCGGACAGGCACTGCCGCGCCGAGACCGCGCCGACGGCCAGGTACGGCGAGAGCTCGCTGGTGCCCCCGGCGAGTTCGGCCTGGTTGCGCCGCTCGTGGTAGAGGTTGATCGGGCCGGAAACGAACTCGTCCAGGCGGCGCCGGGCCGCACGCTCCCCGGCGGGCCAGCGCGACGACGGTACGGAGGGACCGTCGAAGGCGCCCCAGTCCGACGGACCCGGCTCGGGCTCCACGGCGCGCGACGGGCGCCGGGACGGGGCCGGCGCCGGCTCGGGCACGCCCGCACGCAGCAGGCTGAGGCGCCAGTTGTTCCAGTAGGGCGTGTAGACCGTGTAGGTCCCGCCCTGGCGGGTGGCGAGCGACGAGGGCGGCAGCACGGTCTGGTCGTCGTGGAGGTGCCAGGCCAGGCCGGCGTCGGCGCAGGCCTGCGCGGCGGCGCGGTCGCGCTGCAATTCGTTCCACTCGGGCTCGGCGTTGCAGAAGACCGCGTCGCAGCCCGCGTCCCGCGCGGCGTCGACCACGGCCGCGGGCGCCGCGCCGAAGCTCCCCGCCGCGCGCACCAGCAGCGGGATGTCCAGCGCCGCCAGATCCGCGCGAAGTTGCGCCACCGACCGCTGCAGGAAGTCCGCGCGCGGCCGACCCCAGTCGTGCTCGCGCCACTGGTCGGCGCAGACCAGGAACAGGGCGGCGACGGGCCCCTCGGCGGCGGCGCAGGCGGTGTGCAGGGCGGAATTGTCGGCGGTCCGCAGGTCGCTGCGGAACCAGACCAGGGGACGCATGCGGCGGATCACCTCGTTCGTCGCGAGTGCGGGCTGGACCGACACTAGCCCGTCGGTCCCGCCGCCGCCAGCCCGGATCGCGGCGGGCGGGTGACAGACGCCCTCCTCGGCGTTAGATTCCCTTCTGGCCCGCAGATCCCCGAACCCGGGAGACTCGTCTTGAAGATCAAGAAACTCGCCGACGTGCCGCGCGAGACCGTGACCATGGACGGCGTGCTCGGCGCCACCAAGCAGCTCGTCATGGGCTCCGACGACGGCGTGCCCAACTTCTCGCTGCGCGTGTTCACCGTGGAGAAGGGCGGGCACACGCCCTGCCACAGCCACCCCGCGGAGCACCTGAACTACGTCATCAGCGGCCGCGGCGAGCTGCGCGACGCCGCCGGCGCGGTCCACCCGCTGACGTCGGGCGACTTCGCCTTCGTCTCCCCGCACGAGACGCACCAGTTCCGCAACGCGGGGGACGAGCCCTTCGTCTTCGTCTGCGCCGTGCCCCGGCAGTACGAATGACGACAGGACGGGCATGCTGCTGATCGCCGTCACCGGTCCCGTCGGCTCGGGCAAGACCACCCTGCTGGCCACGCTCGCCGCCTGGTCGCGCGCGCAGGGCCTCGCCCCGGACGGCTTCCTGGCCCGCGCCGTGCGCCGCGTCAACCCCCTGCTCGGCGCCGCGGGCTACGAGCTGGAGTGGGTCGCCGACGGGCGCGTCATGCCCTTCGCCGAGCGCTCCGGCCTCGGGCGACCCGCCTACGTCTTTTGCGCCGACACCCTGAACGCCGCCCGCGTCTGGGCCACGGGCCTGCGCGACGAGGCGCCCCGCCCCCTGGTCGTGCTCGACGAGTTCGGCCTGCTCGAGGCCCGCGGCGAGGGCCACCTGGCCCTGTGGCCCGACCTGGCGGCGGCCGAGCCCGAGGTCGTGGTGATCTCCGTGCGCACCGACGTGCTCGACGCCGTCAAGCAGCGCCTGGGCCGCCCCTTCGACCTCGTGATCGACGCCGGGGACCCCGGCGCCTGGGAGAAGCTGCGCAGCGCGTGCCGCGAGCACCGCGACTGGATGCGCGTCGGCGGCTACGGCGCCGGCGCCGGCGGCCTGGAGATGAGCCTGGGCTCGGCGCTGCACGGCATGAAGATCCCGCTGCGCGGCCTGCTGATGTCCAGCCTGCAGTCCTCGGTGATGACGCTGGCCGGCTCCGGCCTGGGCCGGCGCGGGCGCGTGGTCTGGGTGCCGCTGATCGCCGCGGGGCTCAAGGCGCTGTCGCCGGCGGGCAGCCGCCTGCGGCCGATGCTCGCGATCTCGATGCAGGGGCTGCTCTACGGCGGCGCGGTCACGGCCCTCGGCTGGAACGCGCTGGGCGTGGGCCTCGGCGGCTGGCTGGTGGGCGCCTGGGCCGCGTCGCAGGGCATCGTGCTGCAGTGGCTGCTGGTGGGCGAACATCTGCTGCGCGCCTACGACGCGCTGACCGGCTGGGTCGCGCGCCACTGGCACGTGGGCGCGCCGGCGCTGGGCGCGGTCATCGCCGGGTGGATCGTGCTGTGGGGCGCCGTCGCCGGCGTCGCCACCCTGATCACCTGGCGCCGCCGCTCGCTGCCGCGCCGTTTCCAGGAACTCATGTCCCGACGGCTCGAGGGCCTGCGCGACCCCGACGCCCCGCCCCCGACGCGCCGCCAAGCCGTGCTCAGCGGCCTGCGCGACCTGTCGCGCCCCGCCTTCTGGCTGCCGCTGCTGGTCATCGCCGCGGTGGTCCTGGCCGCCGGCGCGTCCTGGAGCGACGCCGCCTGGATGGGCGTGCGCGCCGTCACCCTGGGCTTCCTCATCTTCACCGCGGCCCGCTCCTTCGAGCCGCGCCGCCTGGCCGCCTGGCTGCGCCGGCGCGGCCACTGGGGCCCCGCCGTGGCCCTGGAGAAGGCGCTGCGCGGGCGCGAACGCCGCCGCGGCTGAGCGCGCGGATTCATCGAGTTTTCACACCACCGTCATCACCCTCTCACACGGCCCCTCTATCGTGTTCCCGTGAGCTGAGCCGCCGGCAGCTCCGGGTCCAGGCAGCGGCCCCCACGAGGACCACCAAGCCCGACCCCCACCCCGGCCCGGCACCACACCTCACGCTGAGGAGACATGGGCGCGGTCCAGCACCCTCACGGACAACCCAGAGGACCGCGCCCTGTTCTCCCGGCGACACTTCCAGACCCGGGAGGACCGGCGTGTTCGAAGCCTTCAAGCGGTTGCGCTGGGACTGGCGCGACGACATCGGCCGCTTCAACCTGCTCAACGCCATCTGGATGCGCACCCCCGGCACCCTCGGTTTCGTCTGGCGCAACCGGCACGTGCCGCGGCGCTTCCTCGCCGCCGGCCGGGGCATCATCATCCACGAGGGCGTCCGCTACCGCGGCGTGCACAAGATCCGCTGCGGCGACCGCGTCGAGATCGGCGTCGGCTGCTTCCTGCAGGCCAGCGGCGGCCTGCGCCTGGGCGACGACGCGATCCTCGGCCCCGGCGTGAAGATCTGGACGGTCAACCACCGCTTCGCCGACCTGCGCAAGGCGATCCAGGACCAGGGTTACGATTACGAACCGGTGACGATCGGGCGCGGTTGCTGGCTGGGCGCCGACGTCTTCGTGATGCCCGGCGTCGACCTGCCCGAGGGCTGCGTCGTGGCCGCGCGCAGCGTGTTGGCGAAGAAGGCCTACCCGCCGTTCTCGATCCTAGCCGGCTACCCCGCGCGCGTCGTGGGCCGCCGCGACGCTCCCGGGACGGCGGCGCGGGCCGAGGTCGAGAGCCTGATGGAGGCGGTGGGAGCATGACCGAAAGCTACGACATCATCACGCGCGACGGCGGCCTGCGGCTGTTCAAGGCGGACCCGCAGTGGGAGCGCGAGCGGCTGGTGAGCGTCTCGGCCCCGGGGCTGGCGACGCGCACCCTGCGCTTCCCCTCCGAGTTGGACGTCCTGGACGTCATCGACCTGCCGGCCTGGGCGGACGTGACCGTGTCGGTGCACCACGCCCACCCGCTGCGCCGCCTGGTGAAGCGGCCGGCCGTCCTGCAGGCCCGCCCCAAGACCCGCCGCCTGCGCGGGCTGATCACGGGCTCGGGCCGCTGCGGCACCCAGTCGGTCGCGCACTGGCTCGACGGGCGGACCGACCTCGACGGCGACGCGCTGAGCGCCCGCCACGAATCGCTCTGGCACTACCTGCTGCCGATGATCGCGGCCGGCCGCGTCGAGGACGTGCGGGCGATCGTCGCCGGCTTCACGCACCAGGTCGAGTGCGCCCCCCACTTCTCCCTGCTGCCCGACGCCATCGAGGCCGACGCGGTCGTCCGCCTGATCCGCGACGGCCGCCGCGTCGTCCAGTCGGGGCTCAACCGCGGCTGGTACGTGAAGGAAGGCCCCTGGAACCGCGTGAAACCGGTCTTCCCCGGCGACGCCTTCGCGCAGTCGTGCCGGTTCTGGGTCCACGCCAACCGCAACCTCGAGCGCGTCGCCACGCACACCTTCCGCCTCGAGGACCTGAGCGCCTCGCCGGCGGCGCGGGCCGCGCTGCTGGCCGCCCTCGGGCTGCTGCCGGGCGGCCGGCCCCTGCCGACATCCAACGCGGGGCCGGTCTCCTCGCAGACCGACCGCTGGACGGAAGCGGAGCATGCGACGTTCGAGGAGATCTGCGGGGAACTGATGGACGAGCACTATCCGGGATGGCGGCGGGAGGCGGGAGCGCCGCAAGACGCCGCCGGTGCGCCGCTGATGCAGGTCGCCGGGGCCGGGTAGCAGCGGCCGTTCAGACCTCAGCTGGCTCCCCGTGGGCGCCGTCCGTCGCCCTCTCGCAGAACAGGCTGTCGGCGTCCCAGCCCTCGCGGCAGACGTCGCGCAGCTCCTCGACCAGCCGCACCATCTCGAGGTCGTCGGCCAGGAGGTCGACGTCGCCGGCGCGGTCGTCCGTCCCGACCCCCTTGGCCTCGAGCTGCGCGTACGTCTCCTCGATCTCGTCGAGCGCGAGCTGCAGGCTGAGGTCCACGTACTCGTTGACGAGCGCCGGCGTGACGTCGGGATCCCCGATCCCGGCCAGGCTGTCGCGGATGACGCCCCGGAAGGCGTCGATAGCGACGCACACGTGTTCGAAGGCGAAGCCCTGCCGCCGGCGGTGGTAGGCCAGGAGCCGCGCGTAGGTCCGCACCAGCGTGCGGTCGCGCGTGCGCATCGCCCCCACCAGCACCTCGAAGAACAGGGTGACGTAGGCCTGGAGCGACGCCTCCGGCATGCGCTCGTAGTCCCGGAAGTCGCGGTCGCGCTGCTCGCGGCGGATCGCGGCGGTCACGTCCAGGACGATCCGCTCCCGCGCCTGCCGCAGGTGGCTGAACATGACGAGGTTGGGCCGCCGCGCGGCGTGGACGATCGCCGCCTCGTTCCGCAGCCGCCACAGCTCGGGGTGGGACTTCATGTTCTCGACCAGGATCAGCAGCCGGCGCTTCAGGTCGTACCGAGGCGTGGGCGCCCAGCCGAGCTGCGCCTGCGTCCGCGACGCGTCGACCCGCAGCTCCCTGTCGATGTAGCGCATCATCCAGGTGCGCTCGAAGGGCGGCCGTCCGAGCAGATCGAGGGCATACTGGCGCAGCGCCACGGCCGGATAGGCGAGCGCGCGCGGGATGTGGACGGGGCGGCATTCCAGGCCGTGCAGGAACCTTGTGGCCGCGCAGTAGAGATCCTGGTGGGACGTCGCGTGCGACGGGCTGGCGTTGAAGACGGAGCACGGCGGCAGGTCCTCC
>PNOJ01000018.1 GCA_013824755.1 Gemmatimonas sp. | reverse complement strand
GCCGTACGGGTCTCTCTCGAGTCTCTGTGCCGAAGCACCGGTTGTGGGGGATCTCATCCCTTCCCTGACAGCCTCACAATTCGACTCGCAACAGGATATTTGCGCTCATGTATGCGAACCCATCGCTGTGAACTTGTGATTCAACTTCGATCGATCCGGGGGAATGGTCGCTGACCCGCCGGCAGGTGCATCTCGGCCGGGACACATCCAACCCGGGCGACGGGGGCGTCTGGAGGGTTCCGGCGCCAGGAGGGCGCCGGAACCCGCAAGTCGAGCGCTCCAGGCGCAGGAGGCGCCTGGAGCGCGCCCCCCGTCGCTCGGGTTGGATGTGTCCCGGCCGCAGGATGACCTGCCGGCGGATCACGACCATACCCCGGATCATTGAATGTTGAATTGCGACCGCACGGGTGCTACTAGTTACCGCGATCGGCCTTGCAACCAGGGCGCCAGCGCTGGAGTGTGTCCATGTCGACGTTCCGATCCCACGTCTGGTCCTCCGTCGGGAAGAAGATGATCACCGGGTTGACGGGCCTGATGCTCGTCGGCTTCGTGGCGGTCCATCTGCTGGGCAACCTGACCCTGTTCATCCCGGACCGGGGCCACGCCTTCAACGCCTACGCGTACTTCCTGGAGCACGCCGTCCACGGCTGGCTGATCCTCGCTTTCGAGGCGGGCCTGCTGGCGGTGTTCGGGTTCCACATCGCGTCGGCGATCACCGTCGCCTGGACCGACAAGCGCAAGGCGCGGCCGGTGGGCTACGCGCTGGTGCGCAACGCCGGCGGCAAGAGCCGCAAGGGCCTGCCGTCGACCAGCATGATCGTGACCGGGATCACGCTGGCGGTCTTCGTGGTCCTGCACGTGAAGATGTTCAAGTTCGCCGACCACCCGTCCGTCGTCTACGACGGCAAGGAGATGAAGGACCTCTACGCGGTGGTGGTGGCGGCGTTCAAGCAGCCGCTGATCGCCGGCCTCTACGTCGCGGTGATGGCCATGCTGGGCTTCCACCTGCGCCACGGCTTCTGGAGCGCCTTCCAGTCCCTGGGCTGGAACAACGACCGGGCGATCGTCGTGTTGGAGAACCTGGCCCGGGTCGTCGCGGTGCTGTTCGCGGTCGGCTTCCTGGCGCTGCCCCTGTACATCCTCTTCTTCGTCGACCCGTCCGTGTCGGGAGGTCACCGATGAGCAAGATCCTCGATGCGAAAATCCCGAGCGGGCCCCTGGCCGACAAGTGGGACCGGCACGAGATGGAGTGCCCGCTGGTGGCGCCGGCCAACCGTCGCAAATTCACGGTCATCGTGGTGGGGACGGGACTGGCCGGCGGCGGCGCCGCCGCCACCCTGGGCGAGCTCGGCTACAACGTGCTGAACTTCTGCGTGCAGGACACCTCGCGCCGCGCCCACAGCGTGGCGGCGCAGGGCGGCATCAACGCCTCGAAGAACTACCAGAACGACGGCGACAGCGTCGAGCGGCTGTTCTACGACACGGTCAAGGGAGGCGACTACCGCTCCCGCGAGGCCAACGTCTACCGCCTGTCCCAGCTGTCGATGGGCATCATCGACCAGTGCGTGGCGATGGGCGTGCCCTTCGCCCGCGAGTACGGCGGCACCCTGGCCAACCGCTCCTTCGGGGGCGTGCAGGTGTCGCGCACCTTCTACGCCCGCGGCCAGACCGGCCAGCAGCTGCTGCTCGGCGTCTACTCCGCCCTGTCGCGCCAGATCGGGGCCGGCACGGTCAAGATGTACCCGCGCCACGAGATGCTCGACCTGGTGGTCGTCGACGGCAAGGCCCGCGGCATCATCTGCCGCGACCTGATCACCGGCGAGATGAAGCGCTACGCCGCCGACGCGGTGGTCCTGGCGACGGGCGGCTACTCGCCGGTCTTCTACCTGTCGACCAACGCCGTCAACTGCAGCGCCACCTCCATCTGGCGCGCCTACAAGCGGGGCGCCCTGTTCGCCAACCCCTGCTACACCCAGATCCACCCCACCGCCATCCCGCAGCTGGGGGACTACCAGTCCAAGCTCACCCTGATGAGCGAGAGCCTGCGCAACGACGGCCGCATGTGGGTGCCGAAGGCTCCCGGCGACAAGCGCCGCCCCGCGGACATCCCCGAGGCCGAGCGCGACTACTTCCTGGAGCGCCGCTACCCGGCCTTCGGCAACCTGGTGCCGCGCGACATCGCGGCCCGGGCCTCGAAGGTGGAGTGCGACGCGGGCAAGGGCGTCGGCAACACCGGCTTCGCGGTCTACCTCGACTTCGCCGACGCGATCAAGCGCCTCGGCCGCGACGTGGTGGCCGATCGCTACGGCAACCTGTTCACGATGTACGAGGAGATCATCGCCGACGACCCCTACCACACGCCGATGATGATCTACCCGGCGCCGCACTACACCATGGGCGGCCTGTGGGTCGACTACAACCTCGAGAGCACGATCCCCGGCCTGTTCGTGGCCGGCGAGGCCAACTTCTCCGACCACGGCGCCAACCGCCTCGGCGCCTCGGCCCTGATGCAGGGCTGCGCCGACGGCTACTTCGTGGTGCCGCGCGTGGTGGCCGGCTACCTGGCCCGCGGCGGGCACGGCAAGGTCACGACCGACCACGAGGCCTTCGGCGCGGTCGAGGACGAGGTGCGCCGGCGCTACGACGCCCTGCTGGCGGTCAAGGGTTCGCGCACGGTGCGCGACTTCCACTGGGACCTGGGCCGCGTGATGTGGGACAAGGTCGGCATGTCCCGCGACCGGGCCGGTCTCGAGCAGGCGATCGCGAAGATCCGCGAGCTGCGCGAGGCCTACTGGCACGACGTGAAGGTCCCGGGCGACGCCGCCGACTTCAACAAGCAGCTGGAGATGGCCGGCCGCGTGGCCGACTTCCTGGAGCTGGGCGAGCTGATGGCGATGGACGCCCTGGCCCGCGAGGAGTCCTGCGGCGGCCACTTCCGCGCGGAGCACCACACGCCCGAGGGCGAGGCCCGGCGCGACGACGAGAACTTCATGCACGTGGCGGCGTGGGAGCACAAGGGCGACGGGCAGGCGCCCGAGCGCCACGTCGAGCCCCTGGTCTACGAGAACATCGAAGTGAAGACCCGCAGCTACAAGTAGCGGAAGGTGCGAGCATGAGCGAGATGACCATCCACCTGAAGATCTGGCGGCAGGCCCGCGGCGACGCCAAGGGCCGCTTCGTCGACTACACGGTCGAGAAGGTCCTGCCGGAGATGTCCTTCCTCGAGACGCTCGACCTGCTCAACGAGAAGCTGACCCGGCAGGGGCAGCAGCCCGTCGAGTTCGACAGCGACTGCCGCGAAGGCATCTGCGGCACCTGCGGCCTGGTGATCAAGGGCACGGCCCACGGCCCCAACCCCAAGACCACCACCTGCGAGGTGCGCATGCGGCACTTCCGCGACGGGGAGACGATCACCGTCGAGCCGTTCCGCGCCGGCCCGTTCCCGATCCTCAAGGACCTGGTGATCGACCGCACCGCCTTCGACCGCATCCAGCAGCAGGGGGGCTTCGTCACGGCCAACGTGGGTTCGGCCCCCGACGGCAACGCGGTGCCGATCCCCAAGATCGACGCCGACAAGGCCATGGACGCCGCCTCCTGCATCGGCTGCGGCGCCTGCGTGGCCGCCTGCCCCAACGCCTCGGCCTCGCTGTTCGTCGGCGCCAAGATCAGCCAGCTCTCCTACCTGCCGCAGGGCGGGCCGGAACGCGGCCGCCGTGCGCTGCTGATGATCGGCCAGATGGACCGCGAGGGATTCGGCGACTGCTCCAACCACGGCGAGTGCGAGGCGGTCTGCCCCAAGGAGATCTCCATCGAGAACATCGCCCGCATGCGCCGCGAGTTCTTCAAGGGCGCGCTCGGCGGGCACGACCGCAAGGCGGCGACCGGGGACTAGCGCCGGCGCGCGGCCCCCCGACGCGTCGCGGCTCCCGCGGACCCCGGCCCCGGCGCCGGGGTCCTGCCTTTCGCGGTCGGCACGGCCCCCCGGGGGGCATCCGGGCTTGCATTCCCGCCCGGCAGGGCGTTCAATGGTCGGCCAATCGTCAGGAGCAGCATGGGACGGTATGCCGTCATCGACATCGGCACCAACTCGGTCAAGCTCTTCGCCGGCCGGGTGGTCCACGGCCGGGTGACGCCGCTGACCGACGAGCTGGCGGTCACGCGGCTCGGCCAGGGGTTGTCCCTGACCGGCGAGCTCGCCGAGGAGGCCATGACGCGCACCGCGCGGCAGGTGGCGGCCTTCCGGGTGCGCGCCGAGGATCTCGCGGTGGAGAAGGTCGTCGCGGTGGGCACCGAGGCCCTGCGCTCGGCGACGAACGCCGACGAGTTCCTGGACCTCGCCCGCCGGCTGGCGAAGCTGCGGGTGCAGGTGCTGGACGGGCAGGAGGAGGCCCGCCTGGCCCACCTCGCGGTGCGCAGCAGCCTCGACGACCTGCCCGAGCGCCTGATCGTGATCGATGCGGGGGGGGGCAGCACCGAGTTCGTCGCCGCCGAGAGCGGGCGCGTCGTGTCGCGCGCGAGCGTGCCGGTGGGCTCGCGGGTCCTGACCGACCGGCTCGTGCGCGGGAACCCGCCGGGAACCGCCGCCCTGAGGGCGCTGCGCGACGCGGTGCGCGAGGCCTTCGCCGGCCTCGAGCTCCCGCCGGGCGCGGTGGTCGCCGTCGGCGGCGCCCCGACGACGATGGCCACGGTGAGCCGCAGCCTGCCCGCGCACGAGCCGGCCGCCGTCCACGGCAGCCGCCTGAGCCGCGAGGAGATCGGACGCCTCGCCGCGCGCTTCGCCGCGCTGACCCTGGCGGCTCGCCGCCGCCTGCCGGGCCTGATGCCCGCGCGCGCCGACGTGGCCCTGGCCGGCGCCGTGATCCTGGAGGAGGCCCTGATCCGCTGCGGGGCCGACGAGCTGACCGTCTGCGCCCGTGGCCTGCGCCACGGCGTGTTCCACGACCGCTTCGTGCCGCCGCCGGCGTAGCGACCCGGCGGGCGCCGCCCGCCGCCGGAAAGGACACGACACCATGCCGATCCTGCTGTTCAAGCGCACGCGGGCCCTGGTGGCCCAGATCGACGAGTTCCTGGACACGGTCGGCCAGGCCGCCCTGCTCTTCGAGAGCGGCGTGGCGGACTACGTGGCCGGCCGGCAGGAGCAGTTCGACACGCACTACCGGGCGATCGAGGATGCCGAACACGGCGCGGACGAGCTGCGCCGCGACATCGAGAAGCAGCTCTACCGCCACTCGCTGATCCCGGAGGCGCGCGGCGACGTGCTGGGGCTGCTCGAGACCACCGACGACGTGGTGAACCAGGCCAAGCACACCCTGGGCATGTTCCTGGTGGAGCGCCCCCGGCTGCTGCCCGGCATGGACGAGGACTGGCGGGCGCTCGGCGCGACGGCCGCGCGCACGGCCGAGGCCGTGGTCCTGGCCACGCGGGCCTTCTTCCGCGACCCCTACACGGTCAACGACCACCTGCACAAGGTCTACTTCTACGAGAAGGAAGGCGACCGGCAGGCCATGGCGCTCAAGCGCAAGATCTTCGACGCGGACGCCGACCTGGCGCTCAAGCTCCACCTGCGCCAGTTCGTGCTGAACGTCGACCGGGTCTCCGACGCCGCGGAGGAGGTCGCCGACCGCCTGGCGATCTACACCATCAAGCGCACGGTGTAGGAGGTCGCGTTGCTGGTCCTGTTCTTCCTCTCCAGCGGGCTGTTCCTGGGCTGGTCCCTGGGCGCCAACGACGCCGCCAACGTGTTCGGGACGGCCGTCGGCTCGCGCATGATCCGCTTCGCGACCGCGGCGCTGATCTGCAGCGTGTTCGTGATCCTGGGCTCGGTCGCCGGCGGCGCCGGCGCCGCCGGGACCCTGGGCCAGCTCGGCGCGATCGACGCCATGGGCGGCGCCTTCATGGTGGCCTTAGCGGCCGCGGTGACCATCACCGTCATGACCAAGCTGGGACTGCCGGTCTCGACGTCGCAGGCGGTCGTCGGGGCGATCATCGGCTGGAACTTCTTCAGCGGCGTGCTGACCGACACCGCCGCCCTGTCCAAGATCGTGGCGACCTGGGTCGTCTGCCCGCTCCTGGCGGGCGCGTTCGCCGCCCTCTTCTACGTCCTGACGCAGCGCCTCGTGCGCCGCCTGCGCCCGCACCTGCTGTGGGACGACATGGGGACGCGCTGGGCCCTGATCGCCGTCGGCGCCTTCGGCTCCTACAGCCTCGGCGCCAACAACATCGGCAACGTGATGGGCGTCTTCGTGCCGGTGGCGCCGTTCTCGGGGCTGGACCTGCCGTTCGGCCTGGCGCTCAGCGGCGCGCAGCAGCTGTTCCTGCTGGGAGGCCTGGCCATCGCCCTGGGCGTGTACACCTATTCGCGTCACGTCATGAGCACCGTCGGCGGCAACCTCTTCAAGCTGACGCCGCAGATGGCGCTGGTCGTGGTGCTGGCGCAGTCGGTCGTGCTGTTCCTGTTCGCCTCGCAGAGGCTGGAACACGCGCTGCTGAGCGTGGGCCTGCCGGCGCTGCCGCTGGTGCCGGTCTCCAGCTCGCAGGCCGTGATCGGCGCCGTGGTGGGCCTGGGGCTGCTCAAGGGCGGGCACGGGATCCGCTACCGGGTGCTGGTGGACATCGCCGCGGGCTGGGTGACCACGCCCATCATCGCCTGCTTCCTCGCGTTCATCGGCCTGTTCGTCCTGCAGAACGTCTTCTCGGTGCAGGTCAACCGGCCGCACGCCTTCGAGCTGTCGCCGCAGGTGATCGAGAGGGTCGACCGCCTCGGGCTGCCCGTCGACGGGCTGGCCGAGCTGGCGGGCGGGCGCTACACGACCCAGCTGTCGCTGAACCGCAGCCTGCGCGGCGGGACCGCCCTGGACGCCAAGCAGCGCGAGAGGGTGGTGCGAGCGGCGGAGGTCGACCGCTACCTGGTGGACCCCGGGAGGGTGGCGCAGGACCTCAAGCCCGGCTGGTTCGAGCCCGAGCAGATCGCGGCGGTCTCGTCGCTGGTCGGCCGGGAATACCGCCACAGTTGGCAACTGCTCGAGGAGCTCGAAGCCCTGGCCCCCGCCTGGCGCCTGCTGCCGGAGACGCCGCGCAACCGGCTGGACAACGACCGCCGCCAGAAGCAGCGCCGGCTGGTCCTGGTGGCGCTGCGCACCGCGCCCGTGGAGAGTCCGGTCACGGAGTAGCCGGGGTCCACGGCGGGGAACCGATCAGCGCGGCGGCGACGACAGCAGCTTGCGCACCATCCACGCCACCGTGACGATCCCGCCCAGCAGGAGCGCGGCGAAGAGCGCCAGGTTGAGCGTCTGGGTCTTCACCGGGATCTCCCGCAGGTCCGCCATCCCCGCCAGGTAGCCGGCGCGCACGGCGTCGCGCATCAGGATCATCACCGCCAGCGTCAGCAGGGTCGACCAGGCCAGCGGCTTCAGCGAGCGCGCCGGGGCGACGCGCACGCGCCAGGCCAGCAGCAGCAGGACCAGGGACAGGACCGTCCCCAGGCCGAGCAGGCCCGTGGCGTGGCCGCTGCCGCCCATGAACAGGCTGCGCACGTCCTCCCGCAGGGCCAGCAGGTACCAGAACCCGACCATCACGTTGACCACGGTCACGGCCAGGAACACGTCCAGCCCGCGGCGCACCAGCGCCTCGCGCAGGCGCGCGTCGGCCCGCTCGCGGCGGGCCAGCAGCGCCAGCATGAGACCGGCCACCGCGACGGCGCCCAGAGCCATGTGCAGGAAGCGGCCACAGCAGGGCCTCGCCCAGGTTCAGGTGCAGGCCGCGGGGAGAGGCGAAGTAGAGGCGGCTCCACTTGTCGGGCGTGAGCATCAGCGTCGTGTTGTTGCTGAAGGCGAAGGCGACCAGCGCCACGCAGCCGACCGCGACGCCGGCGGCCCAGCGCCGGCCGCCGCCCAGACGGCGCCCGCGGAAGGCGTTGAGGTAGGTCGCGTAGTAGCCGACGATCAGCAGCGGCACCGTGGCGAACCACGGCCAGCCCATCAGGATGCTCGAGGTGTAGAAGAAGCCGCCGTAGAGCGTCTGCATGAACAGCAGCGGCGCCACGCCGAAGGTCACCGTGCCGGCGAACAGCGTCGGCAGCAGCTTCGAGATCCGCTCGACGACCGCCTCGTGCAGCTCGCGGTCGCCGCCGCGGGTGAACAGGCTCCCCAGCAGGATCGCGCCGCCGCCCAGCAGCGCGTTCATGAACAGCAGATGCACCAGGAAGGTCAGGTGCAGCAGCGCCTCGAACAGGGGCGCCGGCGCGGGGATGGGCAGCACGTCGGGAGTCGGGACGTAGGGGTTCATTCCGGGCTCCGATCGGGGGCGGCGCCGGCGGCGCCGGTGAGGAAGTCCAGCAGGTGCGCGCGCTCGACCGGGTCGCCGCCGTAGGCGGGCATCTCCGCGGCGAGGTCGGGCAGCGCGTCGAGCATCGC
The DNA here is from genome assembly GCA_013824755.1 of Gemmatimonas sp. Classification (GTDB taxonomy): domain Bacteria; phylum Krumholzibacteriota; class Krumholzibacteriia; order LZORAL124-64-63; family LZORAL124-64-63; genus PNOJ01. The sequence goes on along the minus strand of PNOJ01000018.1, from coordinate 23,662 downwards.
CTCGAAGTCCTCGCGCGTGCTGCCCGCGAGGGAGGGCCGCAGCGCGCGGTAGGCATCCAGGGTGTGGCAGGTGCCGCAGTGCGCGTCCCAGGCCAGCCGGGCCGCGGCGGCGGGGTCGGCGGGGAACACGGCGGCTCCGTGGTCGGCGTCGGCGGCGAGGTAGGCCGCGAGGTCGGCGGTCTCCGCGGCGTTGCCGTGCCAGGCCGGCATCCGCGCCCGCATGTGCTGCAGGCGCGGCAGGAAGTCGGCGATCTCCGCTTCGGTGCGGTGGGACAGGAAGGGTCGCATCGCGTTGTAGCCGTCGCGGGTGTGGCAGGGCAGGCACCAGGCGCGATAGAGGTCGCGCCCGCGCGCGGCGGGCGTGTCCGCCGCGGGATCGCGCCAGCGGGTGAAGGCGGCGACGCCGGCGGCGGCGACCGCGGGCTCCTGGTCGACGCGCAGGCCGGTGGTGTAGAGGTAGCCGTGGATCGTGTAGGGCTTGCGGGCCGCCTCGCGCACCCACTCGCCGCCGAAGAACAGGGCCAGGCCGGCCGCGGTCAGCAGCACGGCTCCGGCCGGGTGCCAGCGCCGGGGCGCCGCCAGGGGCCACAGCGCGATCAGGAAGGCCGCCCCCGCGCCGACCTGCATCAACCAGACGACGCGCGGCAGCACGGGGATCGCGCCGGCGGCCAGGTCGGCCCAGTCCGGGATCGCGGTCGTCAAGGCGCCGCGGTACCAGAACAGCGCGGCCGCGAACGCCGCGACGCCCGCCGCGACCCAGACGGCGCCGTGGCGCGTGGCCCAGGCGCGGGCCGCCTCGACGCGGGGATCGCCGCGTCTCGCGAAGGCCACGGTCACCAGGACGAACAGACCGGCCTGGATCGCGGCCGCGGCCGAGCGCAGGGCCAGGGACGGCCAGTAGGTCGGGTTGAAGAAGCCGGTCCAGAACTCGTGGTTCGCGAGCCAGCCGCCCGGGGTCAGCATGAAGGTGACGATCCCGTTGATGATCACCAGGCTGACGTAGGCGGCGACGAAGTAGATCCAGCCCACGATCCGGTGGGTCCGCGCATCCAGGCGGTCCCAGCCGTACCAGTAGACCAGGGCCGCGGCGATCTCCACGATGAAGAAGACCCATTCCATCGCCCAGCCCCAGACGTAGGCGCGGATCAGGGCGAGGAGCGCCTGGGGCGAGATGAGCGCCGCGGTCGTCCAGATGCCGACACCGGTGATGGCGCCGAATACCAGGGTCAGCAGCAGGAAGACGCGGCTCTGGGTCTTCACCAGGGACAGCAGCGCCGCGTCGCCGCGACGCCGGGCCGCGCCCTCGGCGAGCACGAGCCACAAGCCCCCGCCGACGGCGAGGTGCGCCACGAACACGTGCAGCACCGAGACCAGGGCCATCAGGAGGCCCCCGCCCATCGGCAGTTCCCAGACCGGAAAGTTCATCGCCCGTCCTCCGAGGTTGCGCCCGCCGGTCCGGCGGCCGCGGTCATGGTGCCTGCCGCTGCAGCGCGCGGACCAGCCCGCCCCAGCGCTTGTCGAGGTGGAAGCCGTGCCGCTCGAAGAACGGGCGCAGCACGAACAGGGTGGTCACGGCCTGGTGGCCCAGGTTCGCCATCCGCGTGCAGAAGTCCTCGATCAGCACGCTGCTGATGCCGCGGCCCAGCAGGGGCGTGGCCACGACGATCCCGTTGAGGTGGACCACGCCCGGCTCGATCTCCTTCCAGCAGATGCCGCCCACGATGCGCTCCTGGGCGTCGAGCACGATGACGAAGCTGTCGCGTTCGGCGATCGTCTTGTAGTAGCCGGACTTGAAGAACAGCCGGTACAGGCGGCCGTACTCCGAGGGCTCGACCGGCTCGCGCACCGAGTAGGCGGTGCCGGTCTTGTCCTGGATGCGCGTCGAGACGATGACCTGGCGGTGGTCGCTGTCCCCGACGGCCAGCAGCTGCGCGGATTGGCCCGCCGCCGAGTGGGGGAAGGCCAGACGCTGGAAGGCGTGACGGTCCTCGGGTTCGGTCAACGTCTCCTGCAAGGCGTTGAGCTCGACGCGCCGGGTCGCCGGCGTGGCCGGCTCGCGGTGCAAGGCGGCGATCAGCGCGTCGAAGGCGGCCTGGGTGGCGTCGGAGGCGCGCCGGAACCAGGTCCGCCGGTACAGGAGGTAGCGTTCGAGTTCCGGCTGCTCGTCCAGGCCGTAGAGGCGCAGCATCTCCTCGACGATCTGCCCGCGCGCCTGCGGCGAGGCGTCGGGGTTCGACAGCTCCCAGCGCCGGAAGCGGCCCACCGCGCCGCGCAGGGCGCAGCTCTCGAAGGGCGTCTCGTCGAGCCGGTGCAGGTAGCCCTGCAGGACCCGGCCGAGCTGGCTGCGGTAGCCGTCGGGAGGCTGGTCGGCCAGCGCGGTCTGCAGCTCGGTCAGGAAGACGCGCGCGCCCGCCAGCCCCAGCGCCTCGACGCAGGCGTCGGCGATCCAGGTCAGGTCCAGGCGGCGTCCCGTCCAGGGATAGGTGACCGTCGTCTGCTTGAAGAAGTTGCGCAGCATGGGCCGCACGAGGTCCAGCGGGCCGGTGTAGTCGGACCAGCCCGTCAGCGAGAGGATGCGGGCGCCCTCGCGGAAGTCGGGCTCGGAGACCGCGACGTTCGAGGGCGTGACCATGCCCGGCACGATGCGGTGCCCGCTGATGGCCCAGCCCCGGAACACCGCGGCCAGCGCCTGCACGAACAGTCGGCGCCAGCCCGGGTCGGGCAGTTCTCCGGGAACCTGCGGCCGGTCGCCGGTGAATTCGCGGATGCGTTCCCAGACCGAGAGGTCGCTGACGAAGGCGAGCGACAGCGCGCCCATGGCGGGCCGGTAGCAGCCGAAGCGCGGCAGCACGGGCGGGCCGTGGGGGTGGCCGCCCAGCGCGATCAGCCAGAAGATGGTGGTCATCATCTCGCTGCGGTCCTCGGCGAGCAGGTCGCGGTCCCAGATGACGGCCAGCAGGTCGTAGTGCTTCCCCTGCACCGTGTTCACGCTGAGGCGGTAGATGCGCTGGCGGTGGCGGACGGCGGTGCGGCCGATCCAGATGCCCTCGCGGGGCACCTCGCGCAGGTCCAGGTCCTCGCCGTCGGACGTGAGCTTCACCGACTGCTGCAGGAAGGTGGTGCCGACCAGCACCTCCTCCAGCCGCTGGATCTCCTCGGCGGACATGCCGTCCTGGTAGAGGATCTTGTCCTGCCAGGCGCCCGGGCCGCGGTGGGGCAGGGCGCGGTCCAGGGCCTCCTCGTACCAGTCGGCCAGCTCCAGCGCGAACCGTTGGGCGTGCGCGGCGAGGACCGGGTCCTCGCGCAGCAGCACCCAGCTGACCAGCTCGTCGCGCACGGCGCCGTAGTAGGCGGGATTCAGGCGCGCGAAGTCCGAAAGCAGTTTGAAGATGATGAAGAGCTGCGACCGCCTGACGTCGTCGGCGGGCCAGGTGAGGTGCTGCCGGTAGGCGTGCAGGCGCAGGCGGAAGGCCGCGAGCCGCCGCTCCTCGAAACCGCCGCGCGTGATCGCCGCGATGCTGTCCTCGTCCAGGAACGGCAGGCCCGACAGCAGGAACTTGGGCCGCACCTGGCTATAGTCCGGCGCAGGCTCATCCAGCAGCAGCACGCGGTAGGCGGCGCTGCGCACCGGCATCTCCGCATGGCGCGACAGCGCTTCGAGGCGGCGGCGCAGCAGCTCGGCGGTGCGGTGGTCGGCGATCTGCAGCGCCCTCGCCAAGCCGTCCACCGCGCGGGAGGCCGCCTCGCCGCCGCCGAAGAACGCCTCGCAGGTCAGCTCGTGCAGGCGCGTCAACCGCTGGTCCTGGATGGTCCCGGGCGCCGCCGCGCCGGCTCCCGCGGGCAGAGGGTGCGGCAGGTGGACGTGCTGCGTGATCGAGGTCAGGGCCGTGTCCCAGCCGTCGCGCACGGGGCAGAAGGCGGCCAGGGCGGGGTTGCCGACCCAGAGCAGCGGCTGGCGGGCCAGCAGACCGAGGTCGATGACGTCGCCGCCGACCTCGTATTCCAGGTCGCCCACGCGCCAGCGGCCGCCGTCGCCCGGCGTCACCGCCAGCTCGCGGCCGCCGACCCGGTCGCGCACGCGGTCGCCGACGGCCTCCAGATCGGTTTCGAGGATGCCCAGGTCGCGGATCAGCCAGCGCGGCACGCGCAGGCGCACGCCGGTCAGCGCCAGGGTCACCGCGTCGCTGCGGTACAGCTCGTCGACGACGGCGGCGAAGTTCTCCTCGATGGCCTTGCGCCGGTAGGAGCCCTTGGGCGTCAGCTCGCCGTGCTCGGCGTCGAAGTCGCGGTCCAGCACCGCGAAGTTGACGACGCGCTCGTAGGAGAGCAGGTCGGCGTTGGCGGCGTGGACGATCCGCCCGAAGTAGGCGCGGGCGACTTCGCCCTGCGGCTGCTCCTGCAGGACCGGGTCTCCGGGGTCCGGGACAATCAGCAGCACGTTGTCGGTGCGGTGGTCGCCGACCAGGAAGACGCGACGGATGCCGGGCACGCCGGTGAACTTCTGCTCGACGCGCCGCGGGGCGACGGTCTGGCCGCGGGCGTTCTTGTAGATGTCCTTGAGGCGGTCGACGATCTCGAGGTGGCCGTCGTCGTGACGGCGGAAGATGTCGCCGGTGCGCAGCCAGGCGCCGTCGCCGGGCCGTCCCTCGTCGTCGAGGTAGGCGGCGACGTAAGGTCCCGAGATTTCCAGCTCGTTCTCCTCGCCGAACCGGACCCGCACCCCGGGCAGGGGCCGGCCCACCGAGTCGTCGCGGTAGTCGCCGGGCGGCGTCATCGTGATGCCGCCGGTGGCCTCGGTCATGCCGAAGCCGCTGCACAGCTCGATGCCGTGGTGGTGGAAGAAGCGGAAGACCTCGGGCGCGAGGTGGCCGGCGGCGGACAGGCCCCAGCGCAGGCGGTCCCCGGTCGTCGCGCGCACGTCCTCGCGGGTAGGTTCGCCCGCCTCGTCGCCGCGCCCCGCCAGGCAGGCCTCGCGCAACTGGCTCCAGCGCAGGGGGATGCCGATCAGGCCGGTGGGGCGTACCAGAGGCAGCAGGCGCAGCAGCGTCTCGCGCGACGGGTTCCCGGCGAAGACGTACTCGCCGCCCCAGAACATCGTGCCGAGCAGCTCCAGGTAGCGGCCGAAGGTGTGGAAGAGCGGCAGGTAGCAGAGCAGGACCTCGTCCCGGCCGACCTGCGGCAGGGCGGCCGCGCGCGCGAACCGCTTGCTGACCAGGTTGCCGAGCGAGAAGGCGACGCCCTTCGGGGTGCCGGTGCTGCCGGAGGTGAACATGACGGTGGCGACGTCGTCCAGCCCGAGTCGGGGGTGCGTCGCCAGCGCGGCGTCCACGTCGCCGGCCGAGAGGCCGGCGCAGATCTCGTCCAGCAGCGTCGAGCCCTCGCCCCGCTGCCCCTCGTCAAGGTGCAGCAGGCGCGGTCGCCGTCCGGCGGCCGCGGCGGCGCGGCGGGCGAGATCCAGTTGCTCGTCGTTGCCGGCGACGATCGTGTCGATGTCCAGCCGGGCCAGGATCCAGGCCAGCTCGCCGGCCTCCGTCTGGGGGGACAGGGGCGTCACGAGGATGCCGTGCAGGAGGCAGGCGAGGTCGGCCAGCGCGCCGCGCACCGAGTTGGGCGTCAGCAGCGCCACGCGCGGCGACGGGCCGGCTTGCAGCAGCGCCGCGGCGTAGGCGCGGGCCTTGCGGCGGGCGCGCGCGTAGCTCCAGGTGCCGGCGCCGGCGGTGTCGGGCTCGCGCAGCCAGGTGCGATCGGGGTGGGCGGCGACGCGCTGGTCCAGCAGCGTCTCGAGCGTGGTGCCGCTGCGGCGGGTCGCGGCGATGGCCGCCTCGGCCCAGCGTTCGCGGGCCGCGTCGTCCGGCAGCGCCGCCAGCAGAGCCGGCGACCGGGTCCCGTCCAGCCAGCGCCGCCAGACGGCGTCGGGCACGTCGGCGCCGTCGCGCAGCGCCGCTTCGGCGGCCGCGAGCAGGCGCGCGGCGCGAGGGGCGGCGTCGCCATCGCCGCTGTCGTTGCCGTCGAGCAGGAGGTCCAGCGTCTGGTCGTCGAGCATCATCACCGTTCCCGGTCGGTTGTCGGACAGGCTCCGGTCATGATAGTCGCAGGCGCGATCCCGCGAAACAGCAAGGTTGCGGCGGGGCCGGGAACGCGAATTCACAGCGCCAACGTGTGGGATGACGGCCACTTGCCAGCGCCGGCCGCCGGGGCTAGGATGCCCCCGCACGCGAGCCTGGAGGAGCGACCATGGACTGCTGCGGGAACCCCGTCGTCGAGACCACGATGGCCCTGTCCTTCGCGACGCTGTTCGGATTCGGCCTGACCATGAGCCTCGGGCATTGCCTGGGCATGTGCGGCCCGCTGGTGACCGCGGTCAGCGCGGCGCAGCGCGGCGACGGCGCCTCGAGCGCGGTCATGCTCGGCCGGTTGTCGCTCTACAACCTCGGCCGCATCGCGGGCTACGCCGGGCTCGGCGCGGTCGGCGGCCTGCTCGGCTCCGCCGTCTCGCGCGCGGGGCAGGGCGTGCTCTCGATCGCGATCGGCGTGCTGATGCTGCTGACCGCCGTCGGCCTGGTCTCGATGCGGCGCTGGGAGCAGGGCGGCCCCCTGCAGAAGCTGATCGCCGACCGCCTGCCGCGGCTGCTGGGCGCGCGCACGGCGCCGGGCCGGCTCGCCCTCGGCCTGGCCAACGGCTTGCTGCCCTGCGGTCCGGTCTACAAGGCGGCGATGACGGCCGCGGCCAGCGGCAGCGTGATCGACGGAGGGCTGGCCATGGTGTGGTTCGGCCTGGGCACGGTGCCGGTGCTGCTGCTGTTCGGGATGGGGGTCGCGCGGCTCGGTCTCGGCGCCAGGCGGCTGTTCAACCGGCTGGGCGCGGCGCTGGTGTTCGTCATGGCCGTCCAACTGATCCTGCGCGGGCTCGCGGCCCGCGACGTCATCGCTCACGCCCGGCTCGGGGAGGTCGTGTTCTGGTGAGGCGGCCGCGTCCGACGCGACATCGATAATCGATATCATGATCGGTATTCACGGAAATCACTGATTACCAGACAGTCTTGTTTGGCATCGAACTCCAGAGCGGTATACTTTCGAGCCGAGAGCGGATGAATAGAGTCCTTGTTCATGGTCGATTTGGTTCCGCGTCCGGCGAGGTGCCGTTCCCGATGGCCAAGCCAGCAGCGATCCCAGTCGCGGCACCGGAACCGACCGCTTCGGTGCGCCGGCTGCCGCGGACGTGCGCGCATTGCGGGCTCGATCTCGGGCCCGACCACCGCGAACAGGACGGCCCCTTCTGCTGCGGCGGCTGCCGGGCCGTGCACGGCCTGATCCACGGCGCCGGCCTCGACCGTTACTACGAGCTGCGCCGCGGCGAATCCGCCCCGTCGCCGCAGCTCCGCCCCGACAATTTCGCCTGGTTGGACCTGCAGCTCGAGGATCCCGCCCACCGCGTCGGCGAGGGCGTGGTGCGCTTGCGCCTGGACCTGCAGGGAGTGCACTGCGCCGCCTGTGTCTGGCTGCTCGAGCAGCTCTTCGCGCGGCGGGCCGCCGGCCGCGACCTGCGCATCAACCCGGCCCTGGGCACCGTCGAGCTGGTCTGGGACACGCGCCTCGGTTCGCTGCGGGACTACCTGGCCGAGGCCGAGGCGTTCGGCTACCGCTTCGGCCCGGCGCACGCCAAGCCGACGCCGCGGTCGCGGGGGATCCTGGTGCGCCTGGCCGTCGCCGCGGCCGCGGCCATGAACGTCATGATGTTCAGCCTCAGCTACTACTTCGGGCTCGCGCCCGGCGAGCAGGGACCGGCCTACGTCATGTTCGGGCGCCTGAGCCTCGTGCTGTGCACGGTCGCGGTCGGGGTGGGCGGCTGGCCGTTCTTCGCCGCCGCGTGGCGGGGCCTGCGCCGCCGCGTGGTGCACCTGGACCTGCCCATCGCGCTGGGCATGCTCCTGAGCTGGAGCGGTTCGGTCCACGCCTACCTGACCGCGGGTCCCGAGAACGCCTACTTCGACACCGTCACCATCTTCGTGGCCCTGATGCTCGTGGGGCGCTGGCTGCAAGAGTGGGTGCTCGAGCGCAACCGCAATTCGCTGCTGGCGTCCGGCGGCATCGCCGACCTCTACGCGCGCCGCCTCGTCGACGGCCGGCTGCAGGCCGTGTCCGCTGCCGAGCTGCGCACCGGCGACGAGATCTGGATCGCGCCCGGCGACCTGGTCCCCGTCGCGGGCGTGCCCCTGCGCCGCGAGGTCCTGGTCTCGCTGGACTGGATCACCGGCGAATCCGACGCGCAGGTCCGGCGCCCCGGCGAGCGCGTGCCCGCCGGCGCCTTCAACGCCGGCGAGACGGGCTTCCGGCTGGCCGCCGTGGAGGACTTCTCCGACTCGCGGCTGCACGACCTGCTGCGCCTGGACGACGCGCGCGGGGACGATGCCGACGCGCCCCGCGACGCCTGGCACCGCATCGCCACGGTGTACGTCGGGGTCGTGCTCCTGCTGGCCGCGACGGGGTTCGTGGCCTGGCTCGGCGCGGGGCTGCAGCGGGCGGTGGCGGTGGCGGTCGCGGTGCTGGTGGTCACCTGCCCGTGCGCGCTGGGGCTGGCCGTGCCGCTGGCGCGCGAGCTGGTGCACGTCGGGCTGCGCCGGCAAGGCGTGCTGCTGCGCCGCAACAGCTACCTGGAGAAGGCGCTGCGCGTGCGCAAGATCCTCTTCGACAAGACGGGCACGCTGACCCGCGGCCTGCTCGCGTTGAGCGACGACTCGCGCCGCGAACTGTTGGCGCTGCCGGCGGCCGAGCGTCGCGTGCTGTGGAACCTGACCGGGCGCAGCGGCCACCCGGTGAGCCGCTGCGTCGCGGCGGCCCTGTCGCTGAGCGACACCGCCGCCTCCGGCGAGGGCGCCGCCCGGCTCGACCCCGCGGCCGACGACGTGCGCGAGGTCCCCGGCGAGGGCCTGGCCTGGGAGCGCGACGGCGTCGTCTGGCGCTTCGGCCGCCCCGGGTTCGCCCTGCCGACGGCCGGTAACGACGACACCTACGCCGGGCGCAGCGTCTTCAGCCGCGACGGCGCGCCGCTGGCCTCGCTGACGCTGGTCGAGGAGATGAAACCCGACGCCGTGGCCGAGGTGGCGCTGCTGCAGGCCGCCGGCTACGAGGTCCACCTGCTGAGCGGCGACGCGCCCGCGCGCGTCCGTGCGGCGGCGGCCGCCCTCGGCCTGGCGGCAGGCCGGGCACGCGGGGGGCTGTCCCCGCTGGCGAAGGCCGACGCCGTGCGCGAACTGGACGACCGCGACACCCTGATGATCGGCGACGGCTTGAACGACAGCCCCAGCTTCGACGCCGCCTGGACGGCGGCCACCCCGGCCGTCGACCGCGCCGTGCTGCCGCACAAGGCCGATTTCTACTACCTGGGCGACGGCGTCGCCGCCGTCCGCCGCTCGCTGGACGCCGCCCGCCGCCTGCGCACCGTGCAGCACGGCAACCTCGTGTTCGCCGGCGCCTACAACCTGATCGCGGTCGGGCTCTGCCTGTCCGGGGCGGTCACCCCGGTGGTGGCCGCGGTCCTGATGCCCGTCAGTTCCGTGACGGTGGTCGCGGCGACCGCCGCGCGCCTCGGCGCGGGGAGGTCCCCGTGGACGTCCTGATGATCACCGTCTTCGTCAGCCTGCTGCTGGTCGTCGGCGGGCTGGTGCTGTTCTTCGTCCGCCAGCGCGCGGGCGACTTCGACCACGGGGACCGCCTGTCGCTGCTGCCGCTGGCCGACGACCCGCAGGGCGATCCCGAACCGGAAGCGAAGACGCAGGAGCCCTGAACGGGCTCGTCCACCCCAGGAGAGGAGGCTCCGCGACCCATGCAAGCCACGACTCCCGTCACCAAACGCGTGGTGTACGACGACGAGGTCGTCCGCGCATTCTCGCTCGCGACGATCATCTGGGGCGCCGTCGGCCTGCTGGTCGGCGTCCTGGTCGCGACCCAGCTGTCGTTCTGGCAGGCCAACCTGGGCCTGTCGTGGACGTCGTACGGCCGGCTGCGGCCGCTGCACACCAACGCGGTCATCTTCGCCTTCGTCGGCAACATGATGTTCGCGGGCGTCTACTACAGCACCCAGCGGCTGCTGAAGGCCCGCCTGGCCTCGGACCTGCTGAGCTGGATCCACTTCTGGGGCTGGCAGGCGGTCATCGTCGGAGCGGCGATCACCTACCCGCTGGGCCTGTCCCAGGGCAAGGAGTACGCGGAGCTGATCTGGCCGCTGGACCTGCTGGTCGTGCTGGTCTGGGTCGCCTTCGGGGTGAACTTCTTCTGGACGCTGGCCCGCCGCAACGAGCGCAACCTCTACGTGGCGGTCTGGTTCTACATCTCGACGATCATCACCATCGCCGTGCTCTACATCGTCAACAACCTGCAGCTGCCGACGAGCCTGACCCACTCGTACTCGATCTTCACCGGCGTGCAGGACGCCCTGGTGCAGTGGTGGTACGGCCACAACGCCGTGGCCTTCTTCCTGACCACCCCGATCCTGGGCATCATGTACTACTTCCTGCCCAAGGCGGCCGCGCGGCCGGTCTACTCGTACCGGCTGTCGATCGTGCACTTCTGGTCGCTGATCTTCATCTACATCTGGGCCGGCCCGCACCACCTGCTCTACACGGCGCTGCCGGACTGGGCGCAGACGATGGGCATGATCTTCAGCGTCATGCTGTGGGCCCCGAGCTGGGGCGGCATGCTCAACGGCCTGCTGACCCTGCGCGGCGCCTGGGACAAGCTGCGCACCGATCCGGTCATCAAGTTCTACATCGTCGCGGTGACCTTCTACGGCATGAGCACCTTCGAGGGCCCGCTGCTCTCGATCAAGAGCGTCAGCGCCCTGGGCCACTACACCGACTGGATCATCGGCCACGTCCACGGCGGCGCCCTGGGCTGGAACGGCTTCATGGCCTTCGGCATGCTCTACTGGCTGGTGCCGCGCCTCTGGAGCACGCAGCTCAAGTCGGTGCGCCTGGCCGAGCTCCACTTCTGGATCGCGACCTTCGGCATCCTGCTCTACGTCGTCTCGATGTGGATCTCCGGCGTCAGCCAGGGCCTGTTCTGGCGCGCCCTGGACGCCGAGGGCTTCCTGAAGTACCCCGACTTCATCGAGGGCCTGCTCGCCTCGCGGTTCATGTACCAGATGCGCCTGATCGGCGGCCTGGCCTACTTCGCCGGCGCCCTGCTGATGGTCGGCAACCTCTGGGCGACCATCCGCGGCGGCCGCAAGTCGACGGTCGAGATCGAAGTGCAGGGCTACGCGCACGACGGCCCGGGCTTCTGGGCGCTGATGCGCGGCGCGCCGGTGCTCTACTCGCTGGCCGTGATCGCGCTGTCGCTGGTGCTGTTCTTCTCCGGCGCCCTCGGCAGCGCCATCGCGCTGGCCGGCTTCGGCGTGCTGGCGATCGCCGGCGCCCTGTCGATCGGCATGGAGAAGTCGCGGCGCAGCTGGCACGACCTGATCGAGGGCCACTCGCTGGCCTTCACCGTGCTGGTGCTGGTGGCGATCCTCGTGGGCGGTCTGGTGGAGATCGTGCCCCTGGTCGTCGCCAAGAAGGACGTGCCGGCCCAGGTCGCGCACGCCGATTCGGTCTGGGCGGCGAAGGGCGAGTACGTCTTCGTCCAGATGCCCTACAGCCCGCTGGAGGTCGAAGGCCGGGACATCTACGTGCGCGAGGGCTGCTACGTCTGCCACAGCCAGATGGTCCGCCCCTTCCGGCACGAGACCCTGCGCTACGGCGAGTACAGCCGGGCCACCGAGTTCATCTACGACACGCCCTTCCAGTGGGGATCCAAGCGCACCGGCCCCGACCTGCACCGCGAGGGCGGCAAGTACGCCAACATCTGGCACTACCTGCACATGATCGACCCGCGCTCGACCTCGCCGGGCTCGAACATGCCGTCGTACCCGCATCTCAAGACGCACCGGGTCGACCTGGGGGCCACCGCGGGCAAGATGCGGGTCCTGCGCAAGCTGGGCGTCCCCTACGACGAGGCGCAGATCGCCGGCGCCTCGGCGACCGCGCGCGACCAGGGTGGGCTGATCGTCGCCGACCTGGCCACCCAGGGCGTCACGCTCGCCCCCGACAGCGAGCTGGCCGCCCTGATCGCCTACCTGCAGCGCCTGGGCCGCGGCCCGCAGCCCGTGGCGCCGGCCCCGGCCGCGGTGGCCGCGCGGGAGGTGGCGCGATGAGCGAGTGGTTCTTCCGGGACAACCCGCTGCTGGCCTGGCCGCTGGCCGGCCTGGGCATCTTCGTCGCGGCGTTCCTGATGGTGATCCTCTACGTGACGGTCGTGCTGCGCCGCGACCGCGAGCTCGAGCGGATGGCGGCCCTGCCCCTGGACGACGGGGCGACGGGCGCGGCCGAGGAAGGAGTCGTGCGGACATGAACGAGCACAAGCCCGACGAACTGCGCGACCACGTGTACGACGGCATCGAGGAGTACGACAACAAGCTGCCCAACTGGTGGCTGTTCATCCTGTACGGTTCGATCGTCTTCGCGGTCGGCTACTGGCTGGTGTTCCACACCTTCTCGATCGTCGACCTGCCGAGCGCCCGTTACGACAAGGAGATGGTCAAGGCCAGCGAGGAGCAGCTGGCCCGCATGTCCAAGCAGGGGCTCACCGACGAGAGCCTGGCCCTGATGGCCGCCATCCCCGCCCAGGTGGAGGAGGGCCGCCAGCTCTACGCGACCTACTGCGTGGTCTGCCACGCCGACCGCGGCCAGGGCCTGGTGGGTCCGAACCTGACCGACGGCTTCTGGATCCACGGCGGCCGCCCGCTGGACATCCACCGGGTCGTCACCGACGGCGTGCTGAGCAAGGGCATGGCCGCCTGGGGCCGCCAGCTCGGCCCGACGCGCGTCCAGAAGGTCGTGGCCTACGTGCTGACGCTCAAGGGCACCGAGGTGCCGGGCAAGGCGCCCGAGGGCGTGCCCGAGGCCGCGGCGGCGCCGCCGACCGCCGCGCCGGCGACGGCAGGGGCGACCGGCAATGGCTGAGCAGGGCAAGGGCAGGAAGGAGCGCCGCCGTCCCGACCTGGACACCGTCTACTCGATCAACGCGGACGGCTCGCGCAACTTCCTGCACCCGGCCGATGTCAGCGGCCGCTGGCAGGTCCTGAAGAACCTCGTCTTCATGGTGCTGCTGCTGGTCTACGCGGCGCTGCCCTGGCTCATGATCGGCGGGCAGCCGGCGGTCCACGTCGACCTGCCCGCGCGCCACGCCTACCTGTTCGGCCTCAGCTTCACGAACCAGGACTTCTACCTGATGTTCTTCGTGCTGACGGGCATCGGGTTCGGCCTGTTCGTGGCGACGGCCCTCTGGGGGCGCATCTGGTGCGGCTACGCCTGCCCGCAGACCGTCTTCATGGAAGGCGTGTTCCGCAAGTTCGAACGGTGGATCGAGGGGCCCCGGGTCGAGCGCATCCGCCGCAACCTGGGGCCGCCGACGGCGGGGCGCTTCTGGCGCAAGCTGCTCAAGCACGTCGTCTTCCTGGGCGGCTCCTACGTCATCGCCCACGTCTTCCTGAGCTACTTCTTCCCGCCGCGCCAGCTGCTGCACGTGGTCACGGGATCGCCGGCGCTCCACCCCACGGCCTTCGGCTGGTCGATGTTCTGGACCGCGGTCCTCTACTTCGACTTCGCCTGGTTCCGCGAGCAGACCTGCCTGATCATCTGCCCGTACGGGCGGCTGCAGTCCTCGCTCATCGACCAGGACACGATCATCATCGGCTACGACGAGCGGCGCGGCGAGCCGCGGCACAAGGGTCGGGACGAGGGCGGCGACTGCGTCGACTGCTACCGCTGCGTGGAGGTCTGCCCGACGGGGATCGACATCCGCAACGGGCTGCAGATGGAGTGCATCGGCTGCACCAACTGCATCGACGCCTGCGACGACGTCATGCGGCGGCTCGGCAAGCCGCCGGGCCTGGTGCGCTACGACTCCCAGCGGGCCTTCCAGGGCGAGCCCCGGCGGCCGCTGCTGCGCGCCCGCACGTTCGTCTACGCCGCCCTGGGCCTGCTGGGCCTGACGGTGGCGGCGCTGTCGGCCGGTAGCCGCGAGGGCTTCCAGGCCACCGCCCTGCGCCAGGCCGGGATGCCCTACCTGCTGGAAGGCGACCGCATCCGCAACCTCTACACCCTCCAACTGCAGAACAAGGGCGACCGCCCGAGCGCCTACACCATCAGCCTGACGTCCGGCGACCGGCCCGGCCTGGAACTCATCCTGCCGCAGCCCGTGGTCCGGCTCGATCCCCTCGAGGACGGGCAGACGCCGCTGTTCCTGTACCTCGACCGCGCCCTGTACGCCGGCGCCTTCCCGCTGACGCTCTCGGTGACCGATTCGCTCACCGACGAGGTCAAGCATCTCGACGTCCAGTTCCGGGGGCCGTGACCGTGAAGCGCTGGCTGAAGGACCACCCCTGGGTGTGGATCGTCGTCTTCTTCCTGTTCGTGATGGGGATGAACGCGGCCTTCGTGGCGATCGCGGTCCTGCACCGCCCCGAGCTGGTGAAGTAGCCCCGACCGACTGCCTGCGCGACAAGGGAAAGGGCCCGGCCGTGAGGCCGGGCCCTGGTTCCGTCGGGGCGCCCGTGGTCAGCCGACCTGCCAGGCGTCCTTCGTGTAGATGAGCTTCTTCAGGTCGCCCTTGCCCTTCTTGGCGGTCAGGGCGTCGACCTGCTCCTTCACGGCGGCGTCGTAGGTCGGCTTGTCGTGCTGGCGGAAGATGCCCAGGGCGTGCGGGAGGTCCTCCCGCTCGTCCAGGTAGGCCATGACGTAGGCCAGCGGCGCGGCCGTCGTCGGATCCCAGACGTCGGCGTCGGCCGCCGCGACGACCTCGACCTCGCCGCCGGAGATGCGCAGGCCCTTCTCGTTGTCCTTGCCGTAGACCAGCGGCTGTCCCGGCTGCAGGTCGATCGTGCGCTCGGCGCGGGCGTCCTTCGTCGACCAGTCCTTCCAGGCGCCGTCGTTGAAGATCACGCAGTTCTGCCAGATCTCGACGAAGGCGACGCCCTTGTGGGCGGCGGCGGCCAGCAGGGTGCTCTTGATGTGCTTGGGGTTCGTGTCCACGGTGCGGGCCACGAACGTCGCCCCGGAGCCCAGCGCCAGGTTGATCGGGTTGAAGGGCAGGTCCACCGAGCCGAAGGGCGACGTCTTGGTCTTCAGGCCCGCCGGCGACGTGGGGGAGTACTGGCCCTTGGTCAGCCCGTAGATCTGGTTGTTGAACATCAGGATCTTGAGGTCGACGTTGCGGCGCATGGTGTGGATCAGGTGGTTGCCGCCGATCGACATCGCGTCGCCGTCGCCGGTGACGACCCACACCGAGAGATCCGGGTTGGCCGTCTTGGTGCCGGTGGCGATGGCGGCGGCGCGGCCGTGGATCCCGTGGAATCCGTAGCAGCCCATGTAGTAGGGGAAGCGGCTGGAACAGCCGATGCCCGAGATGATCGTCATCTTCTCGCGGGGCACGCCGATCTCCGCCAGCGCGGCCTGCGTGGCGTTCAGGATCGCGTAGTCGCCGCAGCCGGGGCACCAGCGGACTTCCTGGTCCGACTTGAGGTCCTTGGGAGTGAGTTGGACGGCGCTCATGACTTTCCCTCCAGCACGGCGGTGATCTTTTCCCGAATCTCGCGCGCGGTGAAGGGCTTGCCCTTCACCTTGCCGTAGTGCAGGAAACGGTGGTCGGGGTACTCGCCCTGGAGCAGGCGGGACAGCTGCCCCATGTTCAGCTCCGGCACGAGGATCTGCTTGTAGCGGGCGAAGATCTCGTCCAGCCCGTTCGCCAGCGGCCACAGGTGCCGCAGGTGCAGGTGGGCGACCGAGACGTTCCGCTCGCGCCGCAGGCGCTCGGTTCCGCTGCGGATCGCGCCGTAGGTCGAACCCCAGCCCACGACCAGCAGGTCGGCCTCGCGCGGCCCGGAGACCTCGGGCGTCGGGATGGTGTCCCGCACGCCGAGCACCTTGTCGCGGCGCAGCTCGGACATCAGCTGGTGGTTCTCGGGGTTGTGGCTGACGTTGCCGGTGATGTGCTCCTTCTCGAGGCCGCCGATGCGGTGCTCGAGGCCGGGCGTGCCGGGGACGGCCCAGGGACGCGCCAGCTTCCCGTCGCGCGCGTAGGGCGCGTAGCCGGCCGGGTCGGTGACCTGGGCGGCCGGGAAGTGCGGCAGCTTGTCCATCTCGGGCAGCCGCCAGGGCTCGGCGCCGTTGGCGATGTAGTTGTCGCTGAGCAGGATCACCGGCGTCATGTACTGCACGGCGATGCGGCAGGCTTCCACGGCGCAGTCGAAGGCGTCGGCCGGCGTCGCGCAGGCGATGATCGGCAGGGGGGCGTCGCTGTTGCGGCCGAACAGGGACTGCAGCAGGTCCGCCTGCTCCACCTTGGTCGGCAGGCCGGTCGAGGGGCCGGCGCGCTGCACGTCGACGATGACCAGCGGCAGCTCGGTCATGATGGCCAGACCGATCGCCTCGGTCTTGAGCGCGAGGCCGGGGCCCGAAGTCGTGGTGCAGCCGAGCATGCCCGCGTACGAGGCGCCGATGGCGGTGCAGATGCCCGCGATCTCGTCCTCCATCTGGCAGGTGATCACGCCGAACTCCTTCAGCTCCGCGAGGTGCTGCAGGATGTCGGTGGCCGGCGTGATGGGGTAGGAACCCAGGAACAGTTTGAGCCCCGCGAGCTCGGCGCCCGCGACCAGGCCCAGGGCGACGGCGTGGTTGCCCATGATGTTGCGGTAGGTGCCGGGCAGCGCATTCTCGACCGGGACCACCTCGTAGCGGCCCTGGAAGACCTCGTGGATGTCGCCGGAGTTGTAGCCGGCGCGCAGGGCGGTCCGGTTGGCGTCGGCCAGATCCTGCTTCTTGGCGAACTTGGCGGCGAGCCATTCCAGCGTCGGCTCGAGGGGCCGGCTGTAGAGCCAGTACATCAGGCCCAGCACGTAGAAGTTCTTGCAGCGCAGGACGTCCTTCGAGGTCAGCGGCGAGCCCGCCAGCGCCTCGGTGACGCGGGCGTTGATGTCGATCGCGATGACCCGGTACCCGTCGAGGGTGCCGTCCTCCAGCGGGTTGGTCGCGAGCTTGGCCTTCTGCAGGTCGCGCTCGGTGAAGTTGCCCGTGTTGGCGATGATGATCCCGCCGGGGGCGACGTCCTTGTAGTTGACGATCAGCGCCGCGGCGTTCATGGCCACCAGCACGTCGGGGATGTCGCCGGCGGTGTAGATGTCGGTGCTGCTGAAGCGGATCTGGAACCCCGAGACCCCGGCCCGCGTGCCGGCCGGCGCGCGGATCTCGGCGGGGAAATCGGGGAACGTGGCGAGGTCGTTGCCGACCAGGGCCGTGGTGTCCGTGAACTGGTTGCCGGTGATCTGCATGCCGTCGCCGGAATCGCCGGCGAAACGGATCACGACATCGTCCTGTCTGGTCACTGCGATCGACATGGCGGAACCGTCGCCTCCTTGCCCTGCGCCGCGCCGTGCCGGCCGTGCGCCCGGGAGTCGGAATGGGGGGAGCCGCGGCCGATGCCGCCGGTCCCTGGACATCGCTTTGCGCGAGGGTTCAAAGTAGTCAAAGGAGCGGCCCGGGGCCAGAGAAGATCGGTGTTGCCGCACCGGGCGGAGCCGGAGTGCAATCATCCAGGTTGTTAAATATTTGTCTTGATGGTCCCCGCTCAAGGGACTTACTTGGGGCCTGGTTATTTCCTTAACACGCAGAGGCGGTGGTCATGCAGCTCGTCCTGCTGGTGCTCAGCGCGATCCTCGTCAACAACTTCGTGCTGTCCCGCTTCCTGGGCATCTGCCCCTTCCTCGGCGTCTCGAAGAAGCTGTCCACGGCCCTGGGCATGACCGCCGCGGTCATGTTCGTGATGACGCTGGCGAGCACGGTCTGCTGGCTGGTGTTCCACGGCCTGCTGCGGCCCTACGGCTTGGAATACCTGCAGACGATCTCCTTCATCCTGATCATCGCGGCGATGGTGCAGCTGGTGGAGCTCGCCCTGCAGAAACTCAGCCCGGGTCTCTACCGCTCGCTCGGCATCTACCTGCCCCTGATCACGACCAACTGCGCGGTGCTGGGCTGCGCCGTGATGAACATCATGAACGAGAGCTCGCTGCTGGTCACCGCGGTCTTCTCGCTGGCGGCGGCGATGGGCTTCGGCCTGGCGCTGGTGCTGTTCTCCGGGATCCGCGAGGTCCTGGCTCTGG
The DNA here is from genome assembly GCA_013824755.1 of Gemmatimonas sp. Taxonomy (GTDB): domain Bacteria; phylum Krumholzibacteriota; class Krumholzibacteriia; order LZORAL124-64-63; family LZORAL124-64-63; genus PNOJ01. The sequence goes on along the minus strand of PNOJ01000018.1, from coordinate 5,472 downwards.
CCGACACCCCGCGCAGCTTCCGCGGCACGGCCATCGCCCTGCTCACCGCCGGCACCTTGTCGCTCTCGTTCATGGGCTTCGCCGGCCTCGTCAAGTAGCCGAGCCGCCGCCGAGGCGGGGGAGGGATCATGCTCGTTCCGACCGTCGTGCTGTCCGGGATCGGCCTGCTATCCGGCCTGGGACTCGCCCTGGCGGCGCGCGCCTTCGCCGTGGAGACCGACCCGCGCCAGGACCGCATCACCGAGGCCCTGCCGGGCGCCAACTGCGGCGGCTGCGGTTTCGCCGGCTGCGGCGACTTCGCGGGCGCGGTCGTGCGCGGCGACGCCACGCCCGACGGCTGCCCCGTCTGCGATCAGGAAACGCGCCGTCTCGTGGCCTCCATCGTCGGCCTGACGGTGCAGGACCGCGCGCCCCAGGTCGCCCTGATCCTCTGCCAGGGCGGCGACGACGTCGCCGCCAAGAAGTACCGCTACAACGGGCTCGCCAGCTGCGCCAGCGCGGCCCTGCTCGGCGGCGGCGACAAGGCCTGCGGCGCCGGCTGCCTCGGCCTGGGCGACTGCCAGCGCGCCTGCGCCTTCGGCGCGGTCGAGATGATGCCCAGCGGCGTGGCGCGGATCATCCCCGCCCGCTGCACCGCCTGCGGGCAGTGCGTGGCCGCCTGCCCCAAGGACCTGATCAAGCTGGTGCCCGCCGAGGCGACCATCCACGTGCTGTGCAGCAACCACGACCGCGGCCCGGCGGCCAAGAAGGCCTGCGCCGTCGCCTGTCTGGGCTGCAAGAAGTGCGAGAAGTCCTTCGCCGAGGACCCGCGCATCAAAGTGGCCGACTTCCTGGCCTACATCGACTACGAGCACGTGCCCGACGACCCGGCGCTGGCCGCGCTCTGCCCGACGGGCTCCCTGGTCTACCGCGGCGCCGCGGCCCCGGCCGCCGAAAGGACGTCGTCATGAAATTCAGCGGCGGCGTCCACCCAGCCTACCACAAGGACACGGCCGGCCTGCAGATCGAGGCCATGCCGCTGCTGCACCGCTACGTGGTGCCGATCGCCCAGCACCTCGGCGCCCCGGGCAAGGTGCTGGTCGCCAAGGGCGACCGCGTGGCCCGCTGGCAGCCCCTGAGCGAGCCGGTGGGCTTCGTCTCGGTGCCGGTGCACGCGCCGACCAGCGGCACGGTCAAGCAGGTGGCGGCCCTGCCGCACCCGCTGGGCCGCCCCATGCTGGCGGTGGAGATCGAATCCGACGGCGAGGACCGGCCCTGGGAGGGCCTGGCGCCGCCGGCGGACTGGCGCCGGCTCGAGTCCGCCGAGCTGCGCCGCGCCATCCAGGCCGCCGGCGTGGTCGGCATGGGCGGCGCGACGTTCCCGACGCACGTCAAGCTGAGCCCGCCGGCCGAGAAGAAGGTCGACCTGCTCATCCTCAACGGCGCCGAGTGCGAGCCGTACCTGACCGCCGACCACCGCGTGATGCTCGAGCAGGCGGCCGAGGTCATGGAGGGCCTGGGCCTGATGATGCGCGTCCTGGGCGTCACGCGCGCCTGCGTCGGCATCGAGTCCAACAAGCCCGACGCGCTCGAGGCGCTGCGCCGGGCCTGCCCGCCGGACGTCGCGGCGGAGTTCACGCTGCTGGAGACGAAGTACCCGCAGGGCTCCGAGAAGCACCTGATCTACGCCCTCTGCGGCCGGCGCGTGCCGCCCGGCGGCCTGCCCATGGACGTCGGCTGCGTGGTGCAGAACGTGGGCACGGCCGTGGCCTGCCTCGAGGCGGTTCGCGACGGGTTGCCGATGACCGAGCGCGTGGCGACGGTCACCGGCGCCGCGATCAACGTGCCGCACAACCTGCGCGTGCGCGTCGGCGCCCCGCTGCTGGACGTGCTGGCCCACTGCGGGGGCGTCACCCCGGACGTGGGCAAGGTCATCTTCGGCGGGCCCATGATGGGCATCGGCCAGTTCGACATGGACGTGCCCCTGATCAAGGGCACCAGCGGCGTGCTCTGCCTGCGCGATGACGAGGCGGCCCGCTTCGAGGGCGGCCCCTGCATCCGCTGCGGCGCCTGCGTCGACGCCTGCCCGATGGGCCTGGTGCCCAGCGCCATGGGCCTGATCGCCGAGCGGTTCCGCTTCGAGGAACTGGGCGACTGGCACGTCCTGGACTGCATCGAGTGCGGCAGCTGCGCCTACGTCTGCCCGTCGCGCCGACCGCTGGTCCAGCACTTCAAGCGGGGCAAGGCGGAGTGGCGCGAGATTCTGGATGGGCGCCGGGCCAAGGCCGAGCGCGAGGCCGAGCGCCAGAGCGCGGCGGCCAAGGCCTGAACCAACGAGGGCGAGGAAGGACCATGACCCTGGAACCCGGATCCGGACCGGACGGCGTCCCGCGCGAGCCCGCGACCCCCGTCGCCGAGCCCATCACGCCGCAGGACCTGATCGTCAGCGCGTCGCCCCACGTCCACGCGGGGCAGGACGTGCCGTGGATCATGCGGCAGGTGCTGCTGGCCCTGCTGCCCGGGCTGCTGGCCGGCCTGTGGTTCTTCGGCCTGGGCGCGTTGCGCGTCCTGGTGCTGGCGGTCGCCGGCTGCCTGGCCTGCGAGTGGGCCTGCGCGCGCCTGGTGAAACGCCCGGCGACGCTGCGCGACTACAGCGCCGTGGTCACCGGCGTGCTGCTGGCGATGAACCTGCCCTCGGGCAGCCCCTGGTGGCTGGTGCTGGTCGGCAGCGCGGTGGCGATCGGGCTGGGCAAGGCCGTCTACGGCGGCCTGGGCTACAACCCGTTCAACCCGGCCCTGGTCGCGCGCGTCTTCCTGCTGATCTCCTTCCCCGTGCAGATGACGACCTGGGTCGTGCCGCAGGGCCCGGGCACCGCCCTGGACGCCGCCACCGGCGCCACGCCGCTGGGCGCGATCAAGGAGGCGGTGGGCCTGGGCCGCACCGTGGCCGACGCCGGCGCTCCCGGTCTGCGCGACCTGCTGGTGGGCAACGTGGGCGGCAGCTTCGGCGAGGTCAGCGCGCTGGCCCTGCTGCTGGGCGGTCTGTGGCTGCTGTGGCGCGGGGTCATCCGCTGGCAGGTGCCGGTCGCCTTCATGGCCGCCACGGCGCTGGTGACAGGCGTCGCCTATCTGGTCGACCCGGCGCACTACGCCTCGCCGCTGGTCCACCTCTTGGGCGGCGGCCTGATGCTCGGCGCCTGGTTCATGGCCACCGACATGGTCACCTCGCCGGTCACCCGCCGCGGACTGCTGATCTTCGGCGCCGGCTGCGGCCTGCTCACCGCGGTCATCCGCCTCTGGGGCGGCTACCCCGAAGGCGTCAGTTTCGCGATCCTGCTGATGAACGCCGCCACGCCCCTGATCGACCGCTGGACGCGGCCGCGGGTCTTCGGCGAGGCGCGGAAGCTCTACCGGGAGGCCGACGCGGCATGAGGGAGATCCTGAACCTGTCGCTGCGCCTGGCGCTGATCTGCGCCGTGATGGCGGTCGTCCTGGCCAAGGTCGACGCCATGACGCGCGAGCCCATCGCCGCGGTCGAGGCCCAGGCCCAGCGCGAGGCCGTCGAGGCGGTCATGCCGCCCTTCGAGACGCTCGAACCCGACACGCTGGCCGACGGCGCCATCTACTTCGTGGGCCGCGGCGCGGACGGTCCGACCGGCTACGCCTTCGCCGCCTCGAGCGCGAAGGGCTATTCCGGCGAGATCGCGGTCATGGTGGGCGTGGACGCCGGCGGCCGGGTCGTGGGCACGCGCGTCCTGCGGCACGCCGAGACGCCCGGCCTCGGCTCGCGCTACACGGACGCCGAGGTGCTCAAGAGCTTCTACGCGGGCTTCGGCCTGAACGACCGCGACTGGCGCGTGAAGAAGGACGGCGGCGACGTCGACGCCATCACCGGCGCCACGGTCACCGGACGCGCGCTGGCCGAGGCCGTCAGCACCGGGCTGGCGGGCTTCGAGCGCGATCGGCCGCAGCTGCAGGTCGCGGCGCCGGCCGCGGCGGCCGCGGACACCACAGGGGAGGCGCACTGATGGCCGGCATGGGACGCACGTTCGCCCAGGGGATCTGGAAGGAGAACCCGGTGTTCCGCCTGCTGCTGGGCATGTGCCCGACGCTGGCGGTCAGCACCTCGGTCCAGAACGGGCTGGGGATGGGCCTGGCCACGACCTTCGTGCTGGTCTGCAGCAACGTCATGATCTCGGCGCTGCGCAACTTCATCCCGCGCCAGGTGCGCATCCCGGGCTACGTCGTGGTGATCGCGTCGTTCGTGACGGTCGTGGACCTGGTCATGCACGCGTACTTCTTCGAGCTGCACCGCAGCCTCGGCCTGTTCATCCCGCTGATCGTGGTCAACTGCATCATCCTGGGCCGCGCCGAGGCCTTCGCCGGCCGCAACGGCGTCGCCGTCTCGCTGGCCGACGGCCTGGGCATGGGCCTGGGCTTCACGCTCGGCCTGGCGGTCCTGGGCAGCGTGCGCGAGGTCCTGGGCAGCGGCTCGCTCCTCGGCTACCCGCTGTTCGGGCCCGGCTACCCGCCGATGCTGGTGATGATCCTGCCGCCGGGCGCGTTCCTGACGCTGGGCCTGCTGCTGGCGGGCATGAACCGGCTGGAGGAGCGGCGCGCGATCCGCGCGGGGGAGAAGTACGAACCGCCGCGCGAGATGGACTGCGGCAGCTGCGTGCTGTGCAAGCCGCTGGCGTCGCTGGCGCCGGCGCCGCCGGCCGCTCAGAAGTCCAGGAACTCCAGCGAGTAGCGGCCGCGGTATTCCGCGCGCAATTCCAGATCGCCTTTCAGGCCCGGCGTCGCCACGACCCGGGCCTCGACATTTCCCGTTCCCGGCAGCACCAGCACGGCCTCCACGTTGCGGTAGTGGTCGCGCAGCAGGGCCGCGGCCGCGTCGGGTCCCAGCACGAACAGCGTCGTGGACAGGCCGTCGGCCACCGTGGCGCTGCGGGCGATCACCGTCGCGCTCAGCAGCCCCTCGGCCGGCCGGCCGGTGGCCGGGTTCATGATGTGCCCGTAGCGCCGCCCGTCGATCTCCACGAAGCGCTCGTAGGAACCGCTGGTGGCCACCGCCTGGTTGACCAGCCTGACGGTCGCGAACAGCAGGTCGCGGTCCAGGGGATCGCGGATCCCCACGCGCCAGGCATCCCGCCCCTCGGGCAGCCCCAGGCAGTACAGGTTGCCGCCCAGGTCGATCATGGCGCTGCTGATGCCCAGCGCGATCAGGTTGGCCACGGCGCGGTCGACGGCGAAGCCCTTGGCGATGCCGCCCAGGTCGAAGCTCGTGCCGGCGTCCAGCTTGCGCACCGTGCGGCGGAAGGGATCGTGCTCGTAGCGACCCATCAGGGCCCGCGCCGAGTCGATCTGCGCCTGGGTCGGCAGGCGGCCCTCGCGGCGGTAGAAGCCCCACAGGCGCATCAGCGGCTCGGCGGTGGGGTCGAAGGCGCCGCCGCTGAGCCGGTGGAACCCCGCGGAGACCCGCAGGCACTCGCT
>PNOJ01000017.1 GCA_013824755.1 Gemmatimonas sp. | reverse complement strand
GCGCCTCGTCTGGGCGCTGGGCGGCCTGGGCGTCTGGGCGGGCGTGGTCGTGACGGGGTTCTTCGACTGGTCGTTCGGGGATCCCGAACTGGGGCTGGTCTACCTGTTGACGGTCGGCGTCGCTCTGGCGCCGCTGACGGAGCGTGATCCGCCGGTGCGGGACGCCGCCGGCTCGTAGGCCGTTCAGGCGTATCCCAGCTCGCGGAGCTGGCGTCGCACCCTGTCGTCGAGCTTCTCCCAGTCGCCGGACGCGTCCGGCTCCCCGCGATCGCCGCCGTCGCCGTGATCGTCGACGCGGTCCCACACCGACGCCGCGTCCAGCAGCTCCTGCAGGCGCTGCGGCTGCTCGGCGCGCAGGTCGCGCGTCTCCAGCGGATCGTCCCCGAGGTGGAAGAGCGCCAGCGCCGCGAGGGGCCGGCGCCGGGCGATGAGCTTCCACGGCCCGCTGCGCACGCCGACCAGATCCGGGCCGTAGGCGATGTCCTCCGACAGCAGGACCCGCTCGGCTCCCGTCGACGCCGCGGCCTCGGCGGCCTGGGCCCTGCCGAGCAGGGAGGCGTGCGCGTGCGCGGGCGCCGGGAGCGGCGGCAGCCCCAGCCAGGCGGCGGCCGTCGGCGCCAGGTCGCAGAGCGAGACCGGCCGGCGCACGACCATGCCCGACGGCAGGCCGGGGCCGCGCGCGAGCCAGGGCACGTGCAGCAGCTCCTGGAACTGGGTGTGCCCGTGGCCGATGGCGCGCAGGTCGCGCGGGTCGTGATCCCAGCAGCGCGCGAGGTCGGCGTGCTCCAGGAATTCCTCGCCGTGGTCCGACCAGACCATCACCAGGGTGTTGGCGGCGAGGCCCCAGTCCTCGAGGCGTTCCAGGATCGACCCCAGCGATTCGTCGACGTGGCGGACCGACGCCGCGTACAGCGCCCGCTTGGCGGCCAGGGCCAGGGCGGCCGGCCCGTCCAGCGGCAAGGCGGCCCGGCCGAGGTGGGGCACGCCGACCGCCTCGTCGCCCCAGCGCGCCAGCGCCCGCAGCTGCGCGTCGTCGTAGCCTCCGGCCCCCGCGGCTTCGAGCAGGGGAGCGCACAGGCGGCGCGGCGGCATCGTCGGTTCGTGCACGTCGTTGAACAGGACGAAGGCGCAGAACGGCCGGTCGGCCCGGCGGCGGATCCAGTCCAGCGCCAGCGCGGCGAGGTCGGGCGCGGCGTGGTTGCGGTAGCGGCGCTCCTGGAAGCTCTCCGCCAGCCCGAAACCCACGAAGGGGTTCGAGAAGAACGCGCCGGTGCGGTAGCCGCGTGCGGCGAGGTGGCCGGCCAGCGTGGTCGCGCCGTCGCGCAGGCGCGAGGGCGCCTGCTGCGCCATGTTGCGCCGGTCGCCGCTCATCCCGGCGCCGTGCAGGCAGGGCATCGTGCCGGTCAGCGCGGCGGCGAACGAGGGGAGGGTCCAGGGCGCGGGCGCGTTCGCGTCGGCGAAGCCCAGGCCGTCGCGGGCGAAGGCGTCCAGGACGGGGGTCAGGGTCCCGCCCTGCTGGCGGGGGCCGACGTGGTCGGCGCGCAGGGTGTCCACCGCGAGCAGCAGCAGGTTGGGCGGTCCTTCGCGGCGTGGCGTCGCGGCGGGCGGCGACAGCGTCCGGCGCAGCGCGGTCACCAGCCGGTCGCGCCGCGTCGCGAGGCGACGCCGACGCGTCATGGGCAGGAAGGGGTCGTTCTGTGACATCGCTCCGTGTTCGCTTCCTGGACAGTCGAGATCCCGGCGACTAGTCTAGGTCCATGGACCTGCGCACGCACATCCCCGACGGTTGCCTGCTGCCGCGCCTGGCCTGCGCGGGCAAGGAGGAGGCCGTCGCCGCCCTCGCCACGGCCGTGGCCCGCGCCGTCGGACTGCCGGACGACCGGGCGCTGCGGCAGGAGATCCTCGCGCGCGAAGCCGTCGGCGACACCAACGTCGGCCTGGGCGTCGCCATCCCGCACATCCGGACCAGCCTGGTCGAGCGGCCCCTGCTGGCGGTCGCCACGCTGTCCCCGCCCCTGACCCGGGAGGGGCACGAGCCGCCCGTGGACGTGCTGCTGCTGATCGTGGGGCCTCAACAGGACCCGCGCGCCATGCTCAGGCTCCTGGCCCGGCTGGTGCGGCAGGTCAAGGCTCCCGGCTTCCTGCCGGCCCTGCGCGGATCGACGACGGTCGAGGAGCTGGGTCGCGCCTTCCCCGACGAAGCTCCGCCGGCCTGATCCGCCGTGAATTCCGCTTGGCCCCGCACCCGGCCGTGGACTATGTTAAACGGCCCGGCAACGGCCTACAACCGAGATCATCCCCGTCAACGTTTTCCCTACGCAAGGGAGCGAGGTCCGATGACCAGCCAATCCAGGATCCCCCGCCGCGGCGCATGGATCGCCTCCGTGGCCGCGACGATCGCCTGCGCGGCGACCGTCCACGCCGCCGCCGATCATCTGCTGATCAGCGAGGTCCTCGTCAAGGAACGGCCTGGCGTCACGTCGTACGGCAGCGAGTACGTCGAGATCACCAACGCGGGCGCCGCGTCGGCCGATCTCTCGCTCGTCTACCTGTCCGACGCGAGCAACAGCCTCAGCGCGTCGTCCTACTACTACAACATCGTGACGGGCGGCGGCGCCGGCGGCGGCGGCACCTCGGGCGATTTCCACGCCCGCTTCCCCGCGGGCGCGACGCTGGCTCCGGGAGCGTCGGTGGTGGTGGCGCTGCGGGGCAGCGCGGCCTTCCAGACCTCGCACGAGCGGCTGCCCGACTACGAGCTGTTCGAGGACGGCGTCACGCTCGACGCCGTGCCCGAGCTGGTCGAGGCGTTCCCCGGCAGCATCGGCTTCGGCCTCGGCAACGGCGCCACCAACACGGTGCCGACCGGCGGCTGGCTGGACGACGTCTCCGAGACCCTGGTGATGTACCAGTGGGACGGCGCGACCGACCTGGTGGAGGATCTCGACTACCTGACCTGGGGGACGAGCACCTCGCTGCGCATCAACAAGACGGGCGTGTCGGTCGACGGTCCGGACGCCGACGCCGTCGCGAGCGCCTACCTGGCCGACACCGCCGTGGGCTCGCAGCAGTCGCTCACGACGATCCACAGCTACGGGTTCTGCTTCCAGCGGCTCGGCACCGACGAGGGGACCGAGACCGCCACCGGCGGCAACGGCCTGACCGGGCACGACGAGACCAGCGAGAACCTGACGGCGACCTGGAGCGTGACCGCCGACCAGGACCCGACCTCGACCGGGGCCGCGCCGGTGGCGATGCCCCTGGTCACCGCGGCCGAGACCTCGCCCGCGACGCCCTACAACACCCTGCCGGTGACCGTCTCGGCGACGGTCCTGTCCCCGGCCGGCAACGCGGCGAACGCGGCGGCCCTGCACTGGCGCACCAACGCCGGTTGGACCGAGACGCCCGCCACGGCTGCGGGCAACGTCTGGAGCGCGCAGATCCCCGCGCTGACGGCCGGCACGGTCGTGCAGTGGTACGTGACCGCCGTCGGGGCGGCCGGCGGCGCGAGCGCGCTGCCCCACGGCGCCCCGTTCTACGTGCGCACCTACACCGTGCAGCTGGCGCCCGATCCGGGCGACAGCCCGCCGCACCTGCTGCTGACCGAAGTCTGCGTGCAGGGCAGCGACCACGAGTTCATCGAGATCTACAACCCGACCGACGAGACCGTCGAGCTGGACAACTACTACGTCACCGACGCGGTCTACAACACCCAGGGCTACTGGCTGCTGCCGGCGGGCAACCCCTCCTCCGGAACCATCGGCGGCGGCGCCTTCACGGACTTCCAGGCCCGCTTCCCGGCCGGCGCGACCATCGAGCCGGGCGAGGCGCTGTCGCTGTCGCTGGCCGGCAGCGAGAAGTTCCAGACGGTCTGGGGCGCGGCGCCCGACTTCGAGATCCGCGAGGACGGCGCCTCGGCGGACGCGGTCCCGAACATGCGCGAGGTCTTCCCGGGCAGCCTGCAGGGCGACGAGACCGGCGCCTGGGCGACGCTGACCAACACGGCCGAGATCGTCGTGCTCTACTACTGGGACGGCGCCAGCAACCTGGTCACCGACATCGACATGTTCATGTGGGGTTCGAGCACCAGCGCCCGCGTGGACAAGACGGGCGTCGCGGTCAACGGCTCGACCTACGCGGCGGACACGCCCGTGGCCTCGCAGGACCAGTTCATGCTGGCCCACGAGATCCTGGGCAGCTTCCAGCGCCTCGATCCGGGCGAGGGCACCGAGACCGAGTTCGGCGGCAACGGTCCCCTGGGCAACAACGAGACCAGCGAAAACATCAGCGGCACCTGGGCCGCCGCCGCCGGCACGCCCGGCGCCTACGAGGTGGTCGAGCTGGCCGTCACGGTCGCGACCCTGGACCCGCAGCACCCGCAGCCGGGCGAGTCGGCCGAGGTGACCGCCGCGGTGACCGGCACCGCCGCGGTGACCGGCGTGACCCTGCGCTACTCCCTGGACGGTGGCGCCTTCACCGACGTCGCCTGCACCGACAACGGCAACGGCACCTGGAGCGGCACGATCCCCGCCCAGGTCGAGGGCGTCGAGGTGGCCTGGTACGTGACGGCCGCCGGCGCGGGCGGCGCCTCGGCGGTCTGGCCGGAGGGCGGCGCCGCCGCGGCCCCGACCTACGTCGTCGAGACGATCGTCCCCGGGTACGGACTGGCCAAACTGCTGATGACGAAGGTCTGCACCCTGGGCACCGCCGCGGAGTTCGTGGAGATCTGCAACCCCAACACGTTCGACGTGCCGTTGCGCAACTTCTACCTGACCGACGCGGTGTACTACGAGAGCCAGGCCTACTGGAACCTGCCGAACGGCACGCCGTCGCGCGCCACGCTCGGCGGCGGCGACTTCACCGACTTCCTGGCGAAGTTCCCCGACGGCGCGGTGCTGGCGGCCGGCGACACGATCACCGTCTCGATCGGCGGCAGCCAGAGCTTCCTCTCCGCCTGGGGCGTGATGCCGTATTACGAGCTGTTCGAGGATGACGACTACGAGGATTCCGTCGCCGACATGCGCGAGGTGTTCGAAGGCAGCATCAACGGCGCCACCGTGCCCACGCTGTCCAACCTCTCGGACACCGGCACCTACATCAACGGCGAGATCGTGGCCCTGTTCTTCTGGGACGGCGTCAGCGACCTGGTGACCGACATCGACGTCTTCATCTGGGGCGAGGGCAACTCGTACTCGGTGGTCAAGACCGGCATCACCATCGGCGCCAGCACCTACGCCGCCGAGGCCGGCTACCCCGAACCGTTCATGACCGAGCACGCCAACGGCGAGGCCTACGCCCGCGTCGACGCGGCGGAAGGCACCCAGGCGCAGTCCGGCAGCAACGGTTTCGAGGGCGCCGACGAGACCAGCGAGAACCTGGCGACGACCTGGGCCGTCCAGGTCGTGACCCCGGTGGCGCCGCCGATGCCCGTGGGCTCCGGCGAGATCACCCTCGGCGTGCCGGCGAAGACCTTCCTGGCCTCGCGCGGCGAGACCTTCCGCATCACGTTCACGGCCTCGCCCGGGGCGGAGACGGTCCTGCGCATCCTCGACCTGAACGGCAGGCTGGTGCGCCACCTCTACGACTCGCGCTTCGACGGCGACGCCTCCATCGTGCCCGACACGCCGTCGATCAGGGTGTGGGACGGACGCAACGAGACCTACGAGCTGGCCCGGGCCGGGATGTACGTCGTCCACCTCCAGGTGACCGACCCCAGGACAGGCAAGAGGATCGAAAAGACCGCACCGGCCGTGGTGTCCACGCGCCTGAGCAACTAGGGGAGGCTGAGAGGCATGATCCGCAGCGCATCGATCACCGTCGCCCTCGTGCTCGGGCTGGCCGCGTCCACGGCGCAGGCGGCCTTCGAGAACGTCGACACCAGCCCGCGGGCGCGGGCCATGGGCGGCGCCGCCGTGGCGGTCGCCGACGACGCCTTCGCGCCCTTCTTCAACCCGGCCGGGATGGCGGGGCAGTCCCGCGCCTCGCTGGGCAACTCCTACGTGAAGCCCTACGGCCTGAGCTTCAACGAGCAGACGTACTTCGGCGGCGTGGTGCCGCTGTCGGCCCGCCTGGGCGCGCTCGGCTTCGGCTACCGCCGCTTCGCCGTGACGTACCAGGACGTCGACCTCACGACCGAGAGCACGTTCACGCTGGCCCACGGCCTGACCCTGTACGAGGACCTCCACTCGACGATCAGCTTCGGCACGGCGCTGAACCTCTACGACCTGGAGTACGCCGAGTCCGTCGGCGGCGTCGACCCCGGTCACGCCAGCGTCGTGGGCGCGGACGTCGGCCTGCAGGTCGTCCTGCACGAGCGCACCCGCCTGGGCGTGATGGTCCGCAACCTGAACAACCCCCAGATCGGCCTGGACAACGAGGCGCTCGTCCAGCAGCTGGCCGGCGGCATCTCCTACCTGCCCTACGACGGCGTCGTGACCGCCTTCGAGGTGGGCAACTCCCTCGACGGCCAGACCCGCTACCGCGGCGGCGTCGAGTTCGCGGTGCTCGGCGCCCTGCGCCTGCGCGGCGGCGTGGCCACCAACCCCTCGCTGGTGACCGGCGGCTTCGGCTACGGCTACGGCGGGATCACGGTCGACTACGGCTTCTCGACGGGCGGCGGGGTGCTGTCCCCCAGCCACCAGTTCGGGATGACCTTCGCCTGGGGCGGTGAGGCGCCGTGAGGAACACGATCGCAGCGGTGTGGATGGCGGCGCTGATGCTGGCCGCCGTCCCCGCCGTGCAGGCTGCGTCGGCGTCCGCCGGCAAGCTCGACCTCAACCAGGCCACGCTGGAGCAGATCCGCGGCCTGCCGGTGAGCGAGGAGCTGGCGCGGGCGATCGTCGACTACCGGACCTTCGTCCGGTTCTTCGGGAACGTCTACGACCTCATGGAGGTCGAGGGGATGACGGCGGCCGACCTGGCCGCGCTCAAGCCCCTGGTGATGACCCTGCCGCCCCCGCCCGCGGACGCCGGCATGGCCCGCCTGGCCGCCTCCTACGAGCAGGTCAGCGGCTTCCTGAGCCAGGAGGGCGCGAGCGAGGGCCTGGTCGACGAGTACCTCGACCTGATCCGCGACCCGGTCGACATCAACGGCCTGGACCTGTTCGACCTGATGTCGTTCCAGAACGTGTCGCCGGTGGACGCGAAGGCGATCCTGCGCGCGCGGCAGCGCCTCGGCGCCTTCGCCGACGACCGCCAGCTGCGGCGCAGCGACGGCCTGAGCTACTTCGCCTTCCGCAACATCCGCGACTTCGTCGTCTACGGCGGCGGCGTGGATCCGGCGACGGCGGGCAGCAAGGTCCACGGCAGCTACCAGCTGCGCTGGTACGACACGCCCTACGTGCTCGACGACAGCGACATCGCCGGCGCGGGCGGCCTGACCAACGCCGACGAGATCACGGCCGGCACGCTGCTGACCGAGGGCGACGCCCACCTGACCCAGAAGCTGACCCTGAACCTGGGCGACGGCTTCCGGGCCGGCGTGCTGACCCACCGCGGCCTGGGCGAGGACTCCTGGCGCGAGACGATGAAGGGCTACTACGGCGTCGACGACCGCCGCTTCGGCGACCTGCGCCTCAAGCGCCTCTACTTCGGCAACTACCGCGTCGCCTTCGGCCAGGGCCTGATCATGGACAACACGGACTTCATGATGAGCCGCAAGACCGGCTTCGGCTGGAACAAGCGGCCCATCGGCGTGCGCGGCGACCTCAGCCGCAGCCACGAATTCGCCCTGACCGGCCTGGCCGCCGAGGCCAGCTACGGCCGCCTGCACGGCACGATGTTCATGTCCTGGGACCGCAAGGACGGCATCCTGAACCCGGACGGGACGGTCAACCAGTACATCGTGATGAAGCCGCGGCCGACCGACGACTGGCTGCAGGACCACCTGGGCTTCGAGGCCGGGCGCTCCTACGCCGTCGGCGCGGCCAAGGACACCCCGACGCTCCTGAAGCGCGACGCCTTCCGCGAGGACATCGTCGGCGGCAACCTGAAGTTCATGCTCGACGACGCCTCCTACGTGGGCGTGACGGCCTACGAGGCCAAGTACGATCGGGCCTTCGACGCCGACCCGTCCACCCTGGTCAGCTACTACAGCCTGGTGGACCGCGACCTGCTGGAGGCCCGCGACAGCGAGCTGTGGTCGGGCTACACGAGCGTCGAGGAGGATGCGGCGGCGGGCACCCGCACCGAGCACAAGTTCCGCCGCGTCTACGGCGCCGAGTTCCAGACGGTGGTCGACAACGTCTCGCTGCAGGGCGAGTACGGCGTCCTGCAGGACCCGAAGGCCGGCTGGTTCCACGGGAACAGCCCCGACGCCCTGGTCCTGAACGCCTTCGCCCAGTGGGACGACCTGAACCTGCTGGCCCTCTACCGCGACTACGACCTGGGCTTCGACAACCCCTACAACCGGGCCTTCTCCAACGACAACCGCTACGAGCAGACCCTGCTGGACTCGCCGTTCCGCCTGAACGACGACCTCTACTCCTGGCTGGCGGTCAACACGCCGCAGCCGAAGCCGGAGCAGGGGATCTTCCTGTCCTCGCGCTACCGCATCAGCCGCACGCTGATCCTCAACGGCCTGGAGTACGACCAGTGGCAGCGCAAGTCCGACAACGCGGACCTGCAGCGCTACACGGTGCGCCTGGAGTACCAGCCCACCTTCAACCTGCGCTTCCGCCTGCGCCACCGCTTCAGCAGCCGCAGCGAGACCAACCCCGACGACGTGCGCTGGTTCCGCTCCTGGGAGTCGCGGTTCGAGATGATCGCGCTGCTGAGCAACATGAACCGCCTGCGCTTCATGTACATGACCAGCAACGTGATGTTCCCGCCGCGGGCCCGCCTCAGCGGCACCCCCGACGGGGGCACGACGCCCTACGAGGACGACGGCATCCCGGGCGTCGGCACCGCCGGCATGCCCGCCCACGCGTTCCAGGCGATGTACGAGCACCGCCTGTCGCCCGGCGTCTCGCTCAGCCTCAGCAGCGAGATCTACAACGGCTTCGTCTGGAACTTCGAGGGCAACGAGTTCGTGGTCGTCGACGGCCGCGGCTTCCGCAACTGGGCCAGCATCGAGAGCCGCGTGTCGGACCGGCTGTTCTTCCAGATCAAGGCGACGCGGGACCACAACCTCCCGCGGACCTACCTCGACGTGCGCGCCTACCAGGACGCGTACGGCGCCGACATCGAGAGCAGCTACGCGCCGCGGGACTGGACGACGTTCCGCATGCAGCTCGACTACACCTTCTGACCGGGAGATCGAGACGATGATGCTCACGACCAGGAATCACAGCGCCATCGCGGCGGCGGCCGTGCTGCTCGCGCTCCTGTCGCTCGCCGCGCCGCGGCCGGCCGACGCCGGCCAGGCGCTGAACGCCGCCTACGGCGACGTCGCGAACTTCCGGCACCCGGAGCTCGAAGCCATGTCGGGCACCGGCGCGGCGCTGTTCCGCGGCGGCTTCTCCGCCGTGCTGAACCCCGCCATGCTGGGCGAGGCCGCCGGCTGGCGCCTGGACGCGGCCGGCTCGCTGGCCCAGGACCACGAGGACCGCTTCCAGCCCCTCTGGGACAGCTTCGGCAGCTACATCACCGACACGGCGATCGCCAGCAACCGCAGCCACGACTTCGACACGGGCTTCGCCCTGTCCGGCCGCGCCCTGCCGCGGCTCGGCGTCGGCGCCGCCCTGACCACCCGCTACGACTTCGGGTACGAGTTCCGCGAGGAGATCCGCGACCCGAGCACCACCGCCAACCCCTACGACCAGATCCTCGAGGAGCGGTCGGTCGTCGGCGGCGGCAGCCTGCGCGACCTGAGCGCGGCGGCGGCCTGGGAGCCCGGCCCGGGCGTCTCGCTGGGCGCCACGGTCCACTACGTCTTCGGGACCCGCACCCTGGACTTCGACCGGCGCGACGTGCAGGTCCCCGCCGACAGCTACCTGGTCTCCGAGTCGCACGACGCCGACGGCCTCAACGCCACCCTGGGCGTGCGCGCCTGCGCGGGCGACCGCTTCGTGCTGGGCGCGGCCTGGGACACGCCCCTGAAGATCGAGGGCGACTGGACCACGACCACCACGCTGGGCGCCGCCGCCCCCGCGGTCGCGGTCGAGGGCGTCTCGGTGCGCTACCCCGGCCGTCTGCGCGCCGGCTTCGCCTACTACCCGCGCTCCGAGCCCCGCACCGTCTTCGCGGCCGACGTCGTCTACACCGAGTGGAAGGACCTGGAGGACAGCCGCGACGCGGCGGCCGGCGCCGCCCTGGAGAACACGATGGACGTCCAGCTCGGCGTGCAGCACACGTTCTACAACGGCATGCCCCTGCGCTTCGGCTTCCGCCACCTGGACAGCTACGCCGACGGCGAGGCCGGCACGGCCAGCTTCAGCGCGGGCGTGGGCTTCCCCTACGCGGCCGGGATGTTCTCCGTCTCCGCGGAGCTGGGCAAGCAGAGCAGCCGCCAGGCGCACTGGTACGACTATCCGGACGGCTACGACGTGGCGCCGACGTCGCGCGTGGAGGACAACCGGTTCCGCGTGGGCGCGGGCCTGACCTACGCCTTCTAGCCGGGGGGGCGATCCCCCGCGAGGAGTGACCATGAGCATCAGCGCCCGTCGCCTGCGGCCCGCGGCCGCGGCCCTGGCCTTCATCCTGCTCGCCGCCGCCGGCTCGACCGGCGGGGCCGGGACCGCCGACGCGCGGCAGGATCCCGTCCGGCTGCACCTGATCTGGACCAACGACGTCCACGGCCACATCGCACCGGAGCCGGCGCGCTTCATGAACCCGTCCTTCCCGCCGCCCCTGGGCGGCGGCGCGTCGCTGGCGACCTACCTCGCCGGGATCCGCGAGGAGGCCGCCGCCGCGGGGGAGGCCGTCCTGGTGGTCGACGTCGGCGACTTCTTCCAGGGCACGCCCGTGGGCTCCAAGACCCGGGGCGACGCCGTCATGGCGTACTTCGAGCAGCTCCGCTACGACGTGATCGTGCCGGGCAACCACGACTTCGACCTGGGCCGCGACAACACCGAGCGCCTGGCCAACGGCACCCGCATCCCCTTCGTCTGCGCCAACCTGCGCGACGCGGAGGACGGCGAGATCGTCGACTGGTGCGTGCCCACGCTCATGCTCGAGCGGGCCGGCCTGAAGATCGGCGTCATCGGCATCATCACCACGGGCACCGAGCACATGTCCTTCCCGGCGAACATCGAGGGCCTGATCTTCGACCCCATGGTGCCCGCCATCGAGACCTGGCGCGACCGGCTGCGCGCCGACGGCGCCGACCTCGTCTTCCTGCTGATCCACGAGGGCCTGCCCTTCGACCCGCAGGAGGGCTGGCGGCGCATCGTCGGCGCCGGCGGCGAGGCCGAGACCGGCCAGGCGGAGTCCCAGGGCGGGACCTACGGCACCGTGACCGGGGGCGCCACCAACCTCATGGAGATCGTCAACGCGGTCGAGGGCATCGACGTCGCGGTGGGCGGCCACACGCACCGCGGCTACGAGCAGCCCTGGATCGACCCCATGACCCACACGCTCTGCTTCGAGAGCTTCGGCAACGGCTCCAGCGTCGGCCACGCCATCCTGGAGATCGACCCCGCCACCGGCACCCTGCTGGGCTACGACACGCCGCACGACCGCGGCGTCCTGATCACGCTCTTCGAGGACGAGCTGTGGCCCGACCCGGCGATGCGCCGCGTCCTGCAGCCCTACCTCGCGAAGACCGACGCGGAGATGGGCAAGATCGTCGGCAGCGCGGCCGTCAACCTCACGCGCGGCGACCCCGGCGCCTCCCTGATGGGCAACCTCGTCACCGACGCGATGCGGGAGTACTTCGACGCCGACTTCTCGTTCCAGAACCTCGGCGGCCTGCGCGCCGACGTCCCCGCCGGCAACATCACGGCGCGCGACGTCTTCAGCGTGCTGCCCTTCGGCAACGAGCTGGTCGTGGTGAAGATGCCGGGCTCCCTGATCCGGACCCTGGTCGAGCGCAAGGTCGCCGGCGACTCCGGCGGCATCTGCGTCTCGGGCCTCCGCATGCGCTACAACAAGCAGCGCCCCGACGGCGACCGGGTCTGCGAGCTGGAGATCGCCGGCGCCCCCCTGGACCCCGAGCGCACGTACCGCGTGGTCACCACCACCTTCCTGATGGAGGGCAACAGCGGCCTGGACTTCCTGACCACCGTGCCCGCCGGGGACATCGAGCTGACCCAGATCACGATCGACGCCTCCTTCGAGCAGTACCTGCGGCGGCACAGCCCGGTGCGCCCCCGCGTGGACGACCGCTGGGTCGAGGACAACGCCGCCGCCCAGGCCCCCTACCTGGCCAGGACCCCCGCGGCGGACTGAATCCCGCCCGTCGATTCCGCCTCAAGCCCGTCCGCCGCTTACCGATGAAGGTGCGGAGGACGGGCTTCCGCTACCCCGTCCCCGACCCGAGGCACGACCGGGATCCGGCCCGTCCGGACCAACCGAGGAGACGCTGCGTGATCGAGCTGAAGACGGGTGTGGCCAACGAGCAGCTGCGTCGCTTTCGCCTGCGCATGAACCGCATGGTGGTGGGCCAGCCCGCCGCCACGGACAAAATCGCGGACTGCTTCAGCCGCCTGATCGCCGGGATCCACGATCCCGAGCGGCCGCTGCTGACGATGATGTTCCTGGGGCCGACCGGCGTCGGCAAGACCGAGACGGTGCGCTGCCTGGCCGAGTCGCTGTTCGGCGACCGCCGGGCCTTCACGCGCATCAACTGCCAGGAGTTCTCGGCCCACTACAACATCTCGAAGCTGCTGGGCTCGCCGCCCGGCTACGTGGGCGGCGAGATCCGCCCGCTGCTGGCCCAGGAGAACCTGGACAAGCACCACCTCAAGGCGCTCGAGAAGCGCACGGGCATGATCTGCGAGGACGGCGGCAAGCTGGCCGACATGTACCCGCCCGACGCCGCGCGCCGCCTGTCGATCGTGCTGTTCGACGAGATCGAGAAGGCCCACCCCAAGATGTGGAACACCCTGCTGGGGATCCTCGAGGACGGGCACTTGGTCCTGGCGAACAACGAGGAAGTGGACTTCACCGGCTCGATCATCGTGCTGACCTCCAACGTGGGCAGCCAGGCGATGAACGAGCGCCTGAGCCGCAGCGGCATCGGCTTCCGCGCCGCCGACGGCGACGAGAGCCTGGACCGCGACCTCGAAACCGCCGTCTCGCGCGAGGCCAAGAAGATCTTCCCGATGGAGTTCCTGAACCGCTTCGACGAGCAGATCACCTACCACACCCTCAAGCGCGAGCACCTCTTCGAGATCCTGGACAACCAGATCTCCCAGGTGCACCACCGCGCGCTGGGCAGCGCCGAGCCCTTCCTGCTGGAGGTCACCCGCCGCGCCAAGGAGCGGCTGGTCGAGGAGGGCACCGATCCCGAGTACGGCGCCCGCCCCCTGAAGCGCGTGGTGGAGAAGCGGATCGTGACGCCGGTCTCGCACTACATCTGCAGCGACCAGATCCGCCGCGGCGACCTCGTGATGATCGACCACGACGGCGACGGCTTCGTGTTCCTGAAGGAGCCCGGCATCGACTGGGAGCGCGACGAGCAGGCCGAGCGGGTCACCGCCGCCGGCAAGTGGGCGCGCACGGACCTGGGCGTGCGGGACGACGGGGGAGAGAAGAAGAAGATGGTCGAGGAGGCCGGCCACGTCGCGGCGCCCGCCGAGGCCCTGACCGGCGCCGTCATCGACTAGACCGCGCCGCCCGGCAAGCGAACGGCCGCGCCGATCGACGGCGCGGCCGTTCGCATTTCCGGGCTATCGCGGCGCCAGCCTCAGGGCTGGAACAGGATCCGGCCGCAGCTCTCGCAGGACATCACCCGATTCACGTTGGTGACCGAGGTGAACGCCGTCGGCACGTTGGCGAAGCAGCCCGTGCAGTGCCCGTCCCAGACCGGGACCACGGGGTTCTCGAAGCGTGTCTTCAGGCGCAGGTAGTAGCTGCGGTGGCGCGGCTCGATCTGCTCGAGCAGGCCGGCGATGTCGCGCTGGATCTTCTCGACGCTCATGGGGAAGCCCATGGCCTCGAGCGCCTTCGCCTTGGTTTCGTCCTGGGCGTCCCGCAGCTGCAGTTCCAGGTTCTGGATCGAGACCAGCAGGGCCAGTTGTCGGTTCATCCCTGTCCCTCCGTCAAGACCTGGCAGAACGCGGCGTAGTCGGGAGCCTGCAGCGTGGCGGTGCGCAGTGCGGGATCCTGCATCTTCTCCGTCAGGACCGCGAGCGAGCGGATGTACTGGTTGCCCGTGTCCTGGGGCGGGGCGATCAGCATGAAGTACAGGTGGGTCGGGCCGCCGTCCATCGAGTCGAAGTCCACGCCCGCCTGCGAGCGCGCCACCACGATGATCAGGTTCTGCGCCGCCAGCGTGCGGCCGTGCGGGAAGGCCACGCCCGGGCCGACGGCGGTGCTGCCCAGGGCCTCGCGGCTCTTGAGCATCTCCAGGATCGTTTCCTTGTTGGTGATCGGGGATCCGGCGAGCAGGGCGTCGGCCATCTCGGCGAGCACGCCTTCCTTGTCCTTGGCCTGCAGCTCCCCGATGAAGCGGGTTTCGGAGGTGAGCTGCAAGACGTCCTTGATGTCCATGGCGACCGCCTTGTTCTGCGCGATGTTTCCCTGCATCATTGATCCCAGCCAAGCTAACCAATAGACTGTTGTTCCTCAAGGCGCAAATGGGTCCGCGCGCCGCCGGGTGGCGGCCGGACCGGGAAAGGCGGGGCGTGGCGCGACACGACGAGGAGCACGGGGCCTGCGGGGAGGGCGTGGTCATCAACGCCGGCAGCGGCCACTGCACGGTGGTCTGCGACGGGCGGGAGATCCCGTGCCGGCTGCGCGGGAGGCTGAAACAGGGGTTGCAGACGGAGCGGACGCTGGTCGTGGCCGGCGACCGCGTGCGCATCGCCCCGGTGCCCGGCGACCCGGCCATCGCCGTGGTGGAGGAAGTCCTGCCCCGGCGCAACCGGATCTCCCGGACCTCCTCCAAGCGCGAGCGGGGGCGCCGCGAGCAGGTCATGATGGCCAACCTCGACCAGGTGGTGGTCGTGCAATCGGTTCGCCAGCCCGAGCCCTCCGGCGGCCTCATCGACCGCCTGCTGGTCGCCGCCGAGCGCTACGAGGTCGAGGGCGTGCTCTGCCTGAACAAGGTGGACCTGGACCCGGCCGCCGCCGCGGCTCCGGCCTGGGACCACTACCGCACCGTGGGCTACCGGGTGCTGCGGACCTCCGTGGTCACCGGCGAGGGGATCGACGCGTTCCGCGACCGCCTGCAGGGCCGCATCTCGTTGCTGCTGGGCGCGTCGGGCACCGGCAAGAGCTCGTTGCTGGCCCGGGCCACCGGCCTGCGGCTGCGGATCGGCGAGGTGACGGCCAAGACCGGCCTGGGCCGGCACACCACGACCCAGACCGAGCTCTACCCCCTGGGCAACGGCGGTTTCATCGCCGACACGCCCGGCATCCGCGGCTTCGACCCCTGGGACGTGGCGCCCATCGAGCTGCGGGACTGGTTCCCCGATTTCACGGAGCCGGCCCAGACCTGCCGCTACGATACCTGCCTGCACCGCGACGAGCCCGACTGCGGGGTCAAGCGGGCGGTGGCCGGCGGCGTGCTGCCCGCCTGGCGGCACGCCGCGTACCTGGCCATCCTGAAGGATCTGCAGGAGCGGGAGGACGTGCGGGGGCCTCAGCGCAAGAGATCGTCGTAGAAGACGAGCGCTTCGGCGCCCTCGTGGAGCAATCGGTCGAGCGGCCGGATCCCGGTATGGTCGCGGTAGGCGATCGCGTGGTCGGCGCGCTGCGCCTCCCACCAGCCGGGCAGCGCGACGCCGAGCAACAGGTTGGACCGGGCCGTGACCTCGTAATTGAGCAACCCGGCCACCAGGGTGATGGCGGTCGTCAGACCGCAGAACTGCAGGGCACGCACGTTCGGGAACCTCCGGAGCGGTGGGGATGCAACCGGGGTGCCAGGAGGGCCGTTGAAGGAGCATTCCATCCGAAAAGGCTTCAAAAGGGTTGTTTCAGGCGCGTTGGCGCGGTTGTGCCGCCGCCGCCCGGTGACGCCGCAGGAGCTGTTCGCCGACCCGCCGCGCCGGATCCTGGTGGTGCGCCAGCACAACCAGATGGGCGACATGGTCTGCGCGACGCCGGCCCTGCGCGCCCTGAGGCGGGCCTTCCCGCGGGCCGAGATCGTCCTGGTCTGCGCGCCGGTCAACCGGGACGTCGTGCTGCACAACCCCGACCTCGACCGGGTGCTGGTCTTCGACAAGCGGGCCTGCACGAGGCCGGCGCCCCTGCTGCGCTTCGTCGGCGAGCTGCGCCGGTTCCGGCCCGACGCGGCCTTCGTCCTGAACTCGGTCTCCTACTCGGTGACCAGCGCCGCGCTCGCCGCCGCCAGCGGCGCACCGCTGCTGATCGGGGGCGACAGCCTCCCGTACGGCTACGACATCAGCCGTCATGCCTACTCGCTGGTCATGCCGTCGCGTCCCGAGCTCGACCGCCACGCCGTCGACCACAACCTCGCGCCGCTGGAAGCCATCGGGATCGTCGCCGAGGACCGCCGCACCGTGGTGGTGCCGTCGGCGGCGGAGGAGGCGGCCGCGCACGGGATCGACGATCTTGTCCCCGGCGCGGGCGGGCTCTGGATCCTGCATCCCGGCGCCGGCAAGACGCAGAACCGGTGGCCGGCCTCCCGGTTCGCCGAGGTGGCCGCCCGGGCGGTGCGCGAGGGCCGCCGGGTCCTGGTCCTGCAGGGGCCTGCCGACGGCCCGGCGCTGGCGGATTTCACGTCGGCGACGGCCGGACTGCTGGCGCCGCTGGGGCTGGCGCCGCCGCCGCTCAACCCGCCGGTCACGGTCGGGGTCTGCGCGGCGCTGCTGGCGCGGGCCGAGCGCTTCCTCTGCAACGACACCGGCCTGATGCACGTGGCCGGCGCGGTGGGGACGCCGACCCTGGCCCTGTTCGGCCCCACCGATCCGGACCTCTGGGGTCCCCAGGCTCCGGAAGTGGTCTGTCTGCGCGGCACGCAAGGGCGCCTCGAGGCGCTGGATACCGACACCGTCTGGGATCGCTGGCGGCACCTGCCCCCGCGGACCGGCCCAACCAGGGGTTAGGCATGCACACACCGATCGCGATCCTGGTGCTGTTGTTCTCCCTCACCTTCCACGAGTTCGCCCACGCGCGGGCGGCCCTGAAGCTGGGGGACGACACGGCGCAGCGCCTGGGACGGGTCTCGCTGAACCCGATCGCCCACATCGACCCCGTCGGCACGATCATCGTGCCGCTGGTGATGGCCCTGCTGCCGGGCGGCATGATCTTCGGCTGGGCCAAGCCCGTGCCCGTGGACGAGCGCCGCCTCGCCAGCCCCCTGCGCGACCAGGCCCTGATCGCGGCCGCCGGGCCGGTCAGCAACCTCGTGCTGGCGGCCATCTTCGCCATCGGCCTCGGGTTGACGCTGGCCGGCGGCCACGGCGGACCGCTGGCCACCCTGGCCGGGGGCGACGTCGGCGCCTTCCTGCGGCTGCTCTGCCAGTGGGGAGTCAGCCTCAACGTGTTGCTGGCCCTGTTCAACCTGATCCCCCTGCCGCCCCTGGACGGCAGCTGGATCATGCGCCTGGCCCTGCGCGGCGACGCGCGCGCCTCGTACGAGCGACTGCGGCCCTACGGCTTCCTGCTGGTGCTGGTGCTGATGTACGCGGGCCTGGGCGGGTTCCTGGGCCGAGGCGTGTCCGTGGTCGGGGGCTGGTACCTGGAGGTGGCGCTGGCCGTGGGCGGCCTGCTGTCCTGACCGCCTCGCCGGTCGACGGGGACCGCCGGACGCGCCGACGCCGGAATCCCGGGGGGACTCCGGCGTCGCGTCCGGATCGCAGGGCGTCGTCGCCGAGGATCAGTAGTCGAGGCTGGCGAGGTCGTAGCCCTGGGTGGGGCTGTCGTCGACCGTGACGGTCACCGTCGCCATCGCGCTCTGGTTGTCGTTCGCGTCGACGGCCGAGACGCGGTAGACGTTCTCGCCGACCATCGGGTTCTCGTCGACGTACCAGGTCTGGTCGATCGGGGCCGGGCACATGGTCGCGACCCGCGTGCCGTTGGCGCGGTAGACCATGTAGCCGACCAGGTCCGCGTCGGTGGTGTTCGGCGCCCAGTGCACGATCACCTGGGCCTCGATGATCTCGCCCTGGATGTCCACGGGAACCGCAGGGGGCGCCGTGTCGACGGCGTTGGGCGGGCTCGTCACGTCGCCGCCGCCGCAACCGGCCAGCACCGCCAAGCACCACAGCCCCGTGAGCATCAACTTCGTCTTGCCTGCCACCTTGGTTCCTCCTTGCCCAGCCACGTTCGAGACCGGAGGCGGCGCGCCAAAGCGCGACAGGATCTGCTCCGGTTACGGTCGTATTCGCAGGGGCGGCCGCTGCAAGGGGGGTGCCAGCGCTGCCCGCGGTGCGGTTCGGGAGCGGCGGGGTGGTAATTCCTTGGGGTTAGTGAGGTTGCGAAGGGTCCCATCGGTGCCCGGGCTATCCCGGACTTTCCCGTGATGTCCGGCGGGGGTCCGCCGGGCCGGGTCTTGCATGGTCCGCGGCGGCCCGCCGTGCAGTTTGCATCCTGCGGATTTCTGAAATGTCCTTGACACCAAGGAAGTTAAGCGGGACGATGAGCCCGGTGCCGCAGCGTCAGCCATCGCTGGGGGACGATGCCGCGCCGACAGCTCAGCGGGAAAGGGGGGACCTGATGACCAAGGCGGATATTGTCGAGGATATCGCTCAGAAGACGGGTCTGACCAAGAAGGAAGTGGGGGAGACGGTGGACCTCTTCCTGGAGCAGGTGAGTGACCTGCTTTCCCAGGGCCGTCACCTCGAGATCCGGGGCTTCGGCACCTTCAAGGTGAAGGAGCGCAAGGAGCGCATGGCCCGCAACCCCCGCACGGGGGACGCCGTGCCCGTGCCGTCGCGCCGCGTGCCGATCTTCAAGGTCTCGAAGATGCTCAAGGACAAGGTGGCCCACCACTCCTGAACCCGCGCGCCCGATGCGGCAGCCGCAAGTTCGATCCGGCCTTCCCGCCCGTCGCGGGGAGGCCGGTCGCCTGTCCCGCCCCGGAGGTGCCCCATGCTGGATCTGCGCAGCGATACCGTGACCCGGCCCGACGCCGGCATGCGCCGGGCGATCGCCGAGGCCGAGGTCGGGGACGACGTCTTCGGCGACGATCCGACCGTCAACCGCCTGCAGGAGCGCACCGCCGCGCTGCTGGGCAAGGAGGCGGCCCTCTTCGTGCCCAGCGGCACCATGGCCAACCAGATCGCGCTGCGCATCCAGACCCGCCCCGGCGACCAGGTGGTCTGCGAGGCGGAGTGCCACATCTACCGCTACGAGCAGGGCGGTCCGGCGGCGCTCTCCGGGCTGCTGCTGGCCTGCGTGGCCGGCGACCGCGGCGCGCTCCCGTGGTCTGCGATCCAGCCGGTCCTGAATCCCGACGACGACCACGCCGCCCGGCCGGCGCTGATCTGCCTCGAGAACACGCACAACCGGGCCGGCGGCCGCATCCTGCCGCAGGAGCAGGTCGTGGAGGTCGGGCGCGAGGCGCACGCCCGCGGCCTGCGGCTGCATCTGGACGGGGCCCGGCTCTGGAACGTCCACGCCGCGACGGGCGCCGCCCTGTCGGAACTGGCCGCGCCGGCCGACACCGTCAGCGTCTGCTTCTCCAAGGGGCTCGGCGCGCCGGTGGGCTCGGTCCTGGCCGGCAGCGCCGCGGCGATCCGCGAGGCCCGGCGCGCCCGCAAGCTCTACGGCGGCGGCATGCGCCAGGTGGGGATCCTGGCCGCGGCCTGCCTGCACGCCCTGGACCACAACCTGCCGCGGCTCGCCCAGGACCACGAACATGCCCGGTTGCTGGTCGAAGGTCTGGACAACCCGGCCCTCAGGCTCGATCATCCGGTCGAGACGAACATCGTCATCCTGAAGGTCGCCGACGAACGGCACCTGCTCGAACATCTGCTGGGGTGCGGCGTCCTGGCCGTGGCGTTCGGAGCCGGGCGTGTGCGCCTGGTGCCGAACCTCATGATCGACCGCGCGGGGATCCTCGCGGTGCAGGACGCGCTGGACGCCTACCGCGCGCCCGAGCCCGCGCCATCTTCATAACAAGGCAAGGGCATGACGTCTGCTTCGGACTGGGACTGGCTGATCCCCGCGGCGCACGCCGAGCGCGAGACTGTCGCGTTCCTGCGCACGACCGTCGCGGCTGCCGGCGCCGCCGGCGTCGTGATCGGCCTCTCGGGAGGGATCGACTCGGCCGTCAGCGCGGCCCTGGCGGTGCGCGCCCTGGGGCCCGAGGCCGTGCTCGGCGTCTACCTGCCCTACCGCACCAGCAGCCCCGATTCGCTGACCGACGCCGTCGCGGTGGCCGCGGGGCTGGGCATCCGCGCCGAGCGGCGCGAGATCACCGACCTCGCCGACGCCTACCTGCGCGACGTCCCGCCCGAGGCCAGCCTGCGCCGCGGGAACGTGATGGCGCGCTGCCGCATGATCGTCCTGTACGACCTCTCGGCGCGCGACCGCACGCTGGTGCTGGGCACCGGCAACCGCACCGAGACCCTGCTGGGGTACGCCACCCTGCACGGGGACGCGGCCTTCGGGCTGAACCCGCTGGGCGATCTCTACAAGGCCGAAGTCCGCGCGCTGGCGCGGCACCTGGGCCTGCCGGCCCCGGTCATCGAGAAGGCGCCGAGCGCCGACCTGTGGGCCGGCCAGACCGACGAGGGCGAACTCGGTTTCACCTACGAGGAAGCCGACCTCCTGCTGCACCACATGGTGGATCTGGGCCTGGACGATGGGCGGCTCTCGGCCCTGGGGTTCGCGCCGGAACTGGTCGCCACGGTCCGCGCCCGCGTCCGCGCGCAGGCCTTCAAATGGCTGCCGGTGCCGAGCGCGTCCTTCCCGGGCCGCCCCCTGCCCGATGTCGCGGGCGGCTTCTGAGGTGGAGACGCCCGAGCGCCCCGTCACCGTGGCGATCCCGGATCTCGCGGAGCCCGAGGGCTCGTGCCTGTTCGTGGCGACGCCGATCGGCAACCTGGACGACGTGACCCTGCGCGCGCTCGGAGCGCTGCGCGACGCCGACATCGTCTACGCCGAGGACACGCGGCGCACGCGGGGCCTGCTGTCGCGCTACGGCCTGCACGCCCGCATGGAGCCGTACCACGACCACAACAAGGAGCGGCAGGCGCCGCGGGTGGTCGAACGGGTGCGCCAGGGCGAGCGCGTGGTCGTGGTCAGCGACGCCGGCATGCCCGCGGTGGCCGATCCGGGCTACCTGATCGTCCAGGGCCTGCGCGCGGCCGGCCTGCCCTGGTCGGTGGCGCCCGGCGCCTCGAGCGTGCTGGCGGCGCTGGTGCTGTCGGGGTTCCCGACCGACCGCTTCCTGTTCACGGGCTACACGCCGCGCAAGCCGGGGAAGCTGCGGTCGTTCCTGAAGGAAGCGCTGGCGGAGCGCGGCACGGTGGTCATGCTCGAGTCGTGCCACCGCATCCGCAAGACGCTCGACGCGCTGGTCGAGGTGGCGCCCGACCGCGAGCTGGCGATCGCGCGCGAGATCACGAAGGTGCACGAGGAGACCCTGCGCGGCACGGCCGCCGAACTGCTGGCACTGATGGACGGCCCCCGCTTGAAGGGCGAACTGGTGCTGCTGGCCCGAGGCCGGCCCGCCGGGGAAGAAGGAGCCTGAGATGGACAGGATCGGACTGAAGGCGGCGGCCCGCGACAAGGTCAGGCCCCTGGTGCTCGCCCTGGATCGGGCCGGGGTGTCGCCCGACGGGGTGTCGCTCGCGGGTCTGGGGATCACCGTCTTCGCCGCCTGGATCACGGCCGCCGGGCAGCTCTTCCTCGGTGCCCTGGTCCTGATCGTCGGCTCGGTGTTCGACATGCTGGACGGCGACCTGGCGCGTCTGCAGGGGCGGGCCAGCCGGCGCGGCGCCTTCCTCGACTCCAACTTCGACCGGCTGTCCGAGGCGGCGGTCTACGCGGGGCTGGCCTGGTTCTACATGGAGGCCCTGTCCTGGCCCGACTCCGGCGCGGTGCTGCTGGTGATCCTCGCCCTGACCGGTTCGCTGACCACCAGCTACGCGCGAGCGCGCGCCGAGGGCCTCGGCGTCACCTGCACGGGCGGCTGGCTGCAGCGCCCCGAGCGCATGGTCCTGCTGATCCTCGGCATGATCCTCGGCCGCCACGTGCTGAAGCTGGTGCTGGCCCTGCTGGCGGCCGCGACCCTCTTCACCACGCTGCAGCGGATCGCCGCGGTCAGCCGCGACCTGGGCGACGAGCCGCACCCGGCGCCGCGGCGGCCGTCGCGGGCGGCCGCGCCCGCACCCTCGCCGTCCGCCGCCGGGACCGACGGGCCGGATGATACGGGTGTCCGGGACGAGGCGGAACCGGCCGCGTCGGGCCCCGATCCCGACGGCGAAATCCGGCTCGGGGAGCCCGACGACGACGACGACCCCTACGCGGACCTCCACCACCGTGGCTGACCCGGCCCGCCGGGGCCTGCTGGTCACCTTCGAGGGGCCCGAGGGCAGCGGCAAGTCGACGCTCATCCGCGGGCTGGCCGGGCGCCTCGAGGCGCTCGGCAGGCCGGTCCTGACGACGCGCGAGCCGGGCGGCACGCCCGTCGGGGAGCGCATCCGTTCCGTGCTGCTGGACCCGTCGCTGCCGGAGCTGTGTCCCGAGACCGAACTGCTGCTGATGGTGGCCAGCCGGGCCCAGCTGGTCCGCGAGGTCGTGCTGCCCGCCCTCGCCGACGGCCGGATCGTGCTCTGCGACCGCTACGCCGACGCGTCGGTCGCCTACCAGGGCGCCGGCCGGGAACTGGGCCGCGCGCGGGTCGACGCCCTGAACGACTTCGCGCTGGCCGGGGCGGCGCCGGACCTGACCCTGCTCTGCCTGCTGCCGCCGGCCGCCGGGCGCCGCCGGTTCGGGGGCCGCGATCCCGACCGCCTCGAACGGGAATCGGCGGCCTTCCATGAACGGGTCTACGACGCCTACCGCGCCATGGCCGGGTCCGGCGACCCCCGCTTCCGCGTGCTCGACGCGACCGCCCCGCCGGACGGGCAGCTCGAGCAGGCCGTCACCCACCTGCGCGGTCTGGAACACGATTTGCTGATGGGACTATAATCGCTTATGGATGTGCCCGAAATCCGGGGTGTCCCGTCGCCCGCCACCCGTGAGAAAGCCGGTCGAGCATGATGGCCCTTGCGCGCAACTCCGCCGCCCTGCGGCGCCCCCTGCTGGTCCTGGTCGCCCTGGTCTCCCTGGCCGCATTCGCGGCGCCCGCCGCCGCCCAGGATTCCACGCGCACCCTGGAGCGCCCGCGCGGCACCGACCGCCAGCGCTACATCGAGGCCCTGCAGACGCTGGGCAACGTCTACGAGCGCGTGTTCTACAACTACGTCGACGACGTCGACGCCGACGCGCTGCTCGAGGCCGGCATCAACGGCATGATGGGCTACCTCGACGAGCACTCGCAGTACCTGCCGCCGAAGAACTACGAGGACCTCATGATGTCCACCGAGGGGGAGTTCGGCGGGCTGGGCATCACCATCAACATCCGCGACCACTACCCGACCGTCGTCTCGCCGATCGAGGGCACGCCCGCCTTCCTGATGGGCATCCAGGGCGGCGACCGCATCGTGGAGATCGAGGGCGAGTCGACCTTCGACTTCGACAGCGACGACGCCGTGAAGCTGCTGCGCGGCGAGCCGGGCACCCAGGTCACGATCACCATCCAGCGCGAAGGCACCAAGGACCCGTTCCCGCTGACCATCACGCGCGCCGTGATCGAGGTCGAGAGCGTGCCCTACGCCTTCATGATGGGGGACATCGGCTACATCCGCGTGCAGAGCTTCGCCCGCACCACGCCCGACGAGATCCGCGACAAGATCGCCGAGCTGCGCGCCCAGAACGCGCGCGGCCTCGTGCTGGACCTGCGCTGGAACCCGGGCGGCCTGCTGGAGTCCGCCAACGGCGTCAGCGAGCTGTTCCTGGACCACAACGAGCTGATCGTCTACACCAAGGGCCGCCTGCGCAACCAGAACCGCAGCTACTACGCCGAGCGGGACCGCCACGCCGCGGCGGGGCTGCCGACGATCGTCATGATCAACGGCGCCTCGGCGTCGGCCAGCGAGATCGTCGCCGCCGCCGTGCAGGACCACGACGCCGCGCTGGTCGTCGGCAAGACGAGCTTCGGCAAGGGGTCGGTCCAGACCGTCTTCCCCCTGAGCGAGGACAGCGCCCTGAAGCTGACCACGGCCAAGTACTACACGCCCAGCGGCCGCTCCATCCACAAGGACCGTCACGAGGACGACAGCGACCTCGACCTGACGCTGGAGCCCGCCCGCGACGGCCCCCCCGACGTCGAGCTCGACCTGCCGCGCGCCGAGAAGGAGAAGTTCGCCACCGACAGCGGGCGTGTCGTCTACGGCGGCGGCGGCATCACGCCGGACATCGAGGTCGAGCAGCCCTTCCTGGCCGACTTCGAGGTGGCGCTGGAGCGCGACGGCGCGCTGTTCAGCTTCGCCACCTGGTGGTCCGCCTACCACGACGTGCCGCGCGACCTGACGGTCGACGCCCCCATGTTCGCGGCCTTCAAGGAGCACCTGCGCAAGCGCGAGAAGATCGAGGAGTATCTCGGTGTCTACGACCTGAAGCTCGACGACGAGCTGCTGGCCGCCAACCGTCCCTACATCGAGCAGGGGATCCGGCGCGAGCTGATGCGCCACAAGTTCGGGCAGCTCGCCGCCTACCAGGTCGCCATCGAGGACGACGTCCAGCTGAAGGAAGTCCTGGAGCTCTTCAAGCGCGCCCGCAGCCTCGACGACCTGCTGCGCATCGCCCGCGAATGGGAGAACGCCCAGGTCGCGGAAGCGGCCAAGCCGGACGCCGGCGCTCCCGTGGTCCGCTGACGGGTCAGATCCGCGCGAACGCCTGCGCGAGGTCCGCGATGACGTCCTCGGGGTCCTCGAGCCCCACCGAGAGCCGGACCATCGCCGGGTCGATGCCCACCTTCAGCAGCTCCTCCTCGGAGTAGGTGCTGTGGGTCATCGTGGCGGGATGCTCGATGAGGGTGTCCACGTCCCCGAGGCTCACCGCGAGGGTGCACAGTTCCACGCTGTTCATCACCGTGCGGCCGGCGTCGCGGCCGCCCGCGACCAGGAAGCTGATCAGGCCGCCGAAGCCGGACTGCTGCCGCTTCGCCAGCTCGTGCTGGGGGTGCGTGGGCAGGCCGGGGTAGATCACGCGCGTCACCTTGGGGTGCTGCTCCAGCCACTTCGCCACCGTCATCGCGTTCTCGCCGTGCTGGCGGACGCGCACCGCCAGGGTCTTCAGCCCGCGGATCAGCAGCCAGGCGTTGAAGGGGCTGATGCAGCCGCCGATGTCGCGCAGGGTCTCGAAGCGCGCGCGGGTGATGAACTCGGACGAGCCCACCAGGATGCCGGCGATCGCGTCGCCGTGGCCGCCGATGTACTTCGTCGCGCTGTGCAGCACGATGTCGGCGCCCAGCTCCAGCGGCCGCTGCAGCACCGGCGTGCAGAACGTGTTGTCCACCAGCAGCGGGATGCCGTGCCGGCGCGCGATCGCGACCACCGCGGGCAGGTCGGTCAGCACCAGCGTGGGGTTGGCGGGCGTCTCGACGTAGAGCAGCTTCGTGGCCGGGGTGATCGCGCGCTCGAAGTTGGCGGGGTCGGTGGCGTCGACTTCCGTGACCGCGATGCCCAGGCGCGGCAGCGTGTGGGTGAACAGCTGGTGGGTGCCGCCGTAGAGGGTGTCGCCCGAGACGATGTGGTCCCCGCTGCCGCACAGGGTCAGCACGGCGGTGGTGCAGGCGGCCATGCCGCTGGCCAGGGCCAGGGCGGCCTCGCCGCCCTCCAGCGCCGCCAGGCGGCACTCCAGCGCCTCCTGGGTGGGGTTGCCCAGGCGCGTGTAGAGGAAGCCGTCGTTCTCCCCGGCGAAGATGGCGGCGCCGTGTTCGGCGCTCTCGAAGGCGAAGGTCGAGGTCTGGACGATGGGGCACGAGACCGGGCGGGCCGTGCGCCAGCGGCCGTCCGAGATGTGGCCGTGGCCGTGGATGCAGCGCGTCTGGAAGCCGAAGCTCTTCTTGTCGGACATGGTTCTCCCCGGAATCCGGGCGGCCGGACGGGTTTGCGCTTGCAATCTCCAGCCGCCCTGGAACAATGGGCCGGCCGCGACGTAGGACCCCGCCGTTGGCAACGGCAACGTCCCGCAGAATACCAGGATTCAAGATGGAAGCCACCAAGACCGCTGTCAAACCCGCCGCCGCGGCCATCGCCGTGCGGGACCTGACGTTCGCCTACGCGGCGGCGCCGGTCCTGCAGGACGTCAGTTTCGGCCTGGAGAAACGGGCCGTGGGCCTGCTCGGCCCCAACGGATCCGGCAAGACCACGCTGCTGCGGGCCCTGCTCGGCCACCTGCCCTTGAAGCGGGGGACCGTCACGGTCATGGGCTGCGACATGGCGCGCGACCCCCGCGGCGCGCGCCGCCGGATCGGCTGGATGCCCGAGCGCGGCGGCATCCTGCCCGGCATGAGCGGCGTCGCCATGGTGGCCTACCTCGGCGAGCTCGGCGGCATGCCGCCCACCGACGCCCTGCAGCGCGCCCACGAGGTCCTGAACTACGTCGGCCTCGCCGACGAGCGCTACCGCGAGGCCGACACCTACAGCCAGGGCATGCGGCAGCGCCTGAAGCTGGCCCAGGCCCTGGTCCACGACCCCGACTGGCTGCTGCTGGACGAGCCGACCAGCGGCCTGGACCCGCGCGGTCGCGTCAGCATGCTCGAACTCATGCGCGACCTGGCCGCGAACAAGGGTTTCGGGGTGATCCTGTCGACGCACCTGCTGGCGGACGTGCGCGAGGTCTGCCAGGAGATCCTGGTCCTGCGCCAGGGCCGGCTGCTGAGCCACGGCCGCGTCGAGGTGGCGCCGCCCGGGGCGACGGCGCAGTTCCTGGTCGAGGGCTTCGGCGACGAGCCGGCGTTCCTGGCCGCGCTGCAGGCCGCCGGGCTCGCGGCCGCGCGCCGCGAGCGGCTCCTGGAGATCACCGCCCCGGCCGACGCCGGCGCCCGCCTCGTGCTCGCGGCCGCCTCGGCCAGCGGCTTCGCGCTGCGCCGGCTGCAGCCGCGCCGCGAGACCCTCGAGGACCTGTTCTACCAGCTCGTCGACGACGCCGACGACGCGCGCAGCAAGGACTGACATGCCCGTCTACGAACGCGGATACCGTCCCTGGGAGCACAGCGGCCACCGCGCGCGCGCGCCCTGGTGGACGATCGCCCGGCGCGGCATCACCGAGCCGCTGAAGAGCCGTCGCCTGCTGTTCCTGCTGGCGGTCGCCTGGGTGCCGGCCATCGTCAAGGGCGGCATCCTCTACTTCACCTTCCAGATGGGCGAGCTGTCGCGCCTGATCGGCGGCAAGTGGACCGACATCGGTCCGCGCGGCTTCCTGGCCTACCTGGGCTGGCAGTCGCCGTTCGTGCTGATCCTGCTGGCGATCATCGGCTCGGGCCTGATCAGCCGCGACCGCCGCGAGAACGGCCTCGCCCTGTACCTGTCACGGCCGCTGGGCGTGCGCGACTACGTCCTGGGCAAGGGCGCCGTGATCATGTTCTACTATTTCGCCGTGACGCTGCTGCCCGTCTGGGCGCTGTGCCTGTTCGGCTACCTGGTGACCAGCGGCGCCACCGGGATGCAGATGCTCCTGCTGATCCCGCTGCAGGCGCTGGCCTACTGCGTGGTGACCGGCGCCGGCTTCACGCTGGTGCTGCTGGCCCTGTCCTCGATCGGCCAGCGCACGGTGTTCGTCGCCCTGTGGTGGGTGCTGCTCTACGCCGGCACCGACGGGCTGGCGGAGATCATGTCGCTGTTCAGCCCCGGCCTGCAGATCCTCAACTTCCCCGGCCAGTTCCTCAACGCGGGCATCGTCTTCTTCGGCGGCGAACCGCTGAGCGAGGTGCCGCCGGCGGCGAGCCTGCTGGTCGTGCTGGCCTACACGGCCCTGGGCGCCTGGGTGCTGCGGCGGCGGATCAAGCCCGTGGAGGTGGTGGCGTGAACGTCGCACCCGCGCCCGCCGCGGCCGTGCTGCAGGCGCAGCGGGTCAGCAAGTGGTTCGGCGAGGTCATCGCCGTCAACGACTGCACCCTCGCGCTGGGCCCCGGCGTGACCGGCCTGCTGGGCCTCAACGGCGCCGGCAAGACGACCCTGTTCAAGATGCTGTCGGGCCTGATCACGCCCAGCCAGGGGGAGGTGCTCATCCGCGGGCACCGCCTGCGCCGCGACGTGGGCCTGTTCCGCCGCGTGGGTTTCTGCCCCGAGAGCGACGCGCTGTTCGACTGGCTGACCGGGCGCGAGTTCCTGCGGCTCATGGTCCGGCTGATGGGCTACGACGGGATGGAAGTGGACGCGCGCGCCGAGCGCGCGCTGGACCTCGTGCACCTCGGCGACGCCGCCGACCGGCGCATCGGCGCCTACTCCAAGGGCATGCGGCAGAAGGTCAAGATGGCCCAGGCCCTGGCCCACGATCCCGAGATCGTGTTCCTGGACGAGCCGCTCAACGGCATGGACCCCGTGTCGCGGCGGGAGATCGTCGCGCTGGTGCAGCGCCTGGGCGACGAGGGGCGCTGCGTGGTGGTGTCGAGCCACATCCTGCCCGAGATCGAGACCATGACCCGCTCCATCGTGCTGATCCACCGCGGCAAGCTGATGGCCGAGGGCGACATCACCGAGATCCGCGACGCGATCCACGACCGCCCCACCATCGTGGCGCTCACCTCGACCGAGGCGCGGCGGCTGGCGTCGTCGCTGGCCGGGCGCGACCTGGTGCGCGGGGTCGAGATCGACGAGTTCGGCCGCGTCGTGGCGCGCACCGACCACGCCGTCAACTTCTACCGCGAGCTGCCGGGCTGGCTGCTGGCGGAGTCCCTGCCCGTCGACGAGATCGAGACCCTCGACGACAACCTGCAGGCGGTCTTCGACTATCTGGTGGGAGGGTGAGATGAGCGTCGCCGCACCGCCCGCCGCCGCGGGCGCCGCCGCCGGGAACGACCGAGCCGGGAACGACCGCCCGCTGGGCCTGGCGGTCTCGGCCTACTGGATCGCGTTCTTTTCCTACCGCGAGATGGTGCGCCGCCGGCGCATCCTCTCGGTGGGGCTGCTGATGCTGCTGCCGGTGGTGCTGGCGGTGGCGTGGCGGCTCCTGGACCGCGAGGGCGCGATCCCGCCGGAACTGCTGCTGGCCAACCTCAGCGGCATGGTCTACATCCACTTCATGGTCGCGATCGTCTCGCTGGCCTTCGGCCTGTCGGCCATCGGCGAGAGCGCCGACGAGGGCACCATCATCTACTACTGGACCCGGCCCCTGCGCCGCGAGGCCATCTACCTGGGGCGCCTGGTGGCGGCGCAGGCGGTGGCCGGGCTGCTGGTGGCGGGGTCGCTGGTCGCCGCCTTCCTGGTGATGACGGTGGGCAATTTCGGGATCATCTCGTTGGACTTCCTGAAGCTCTACGTCAGCACCTGCCTGGTCATCCTCTTCGGCGCGGTCGTCTACACGGCCATCTTCGCCGCCGTGGGCACCTGGCTCAAGAAGCCCATGCTGCCGGCCATCCTGTTCGCGTTCGGCTGGGAGTCCATCGGCGGCAACGCGCCGCTGCGGCTGCAGGAGCTGACGGTGGTCTTCCACCTGCGCAACCTGCTGCACAACAGCGCGGCCTCGACCGGCAGCATGCCCAACCTGCTGCAGGAGTTGAAGGTCATGCTCCTGCACGAGGTGCCGCCGTCCCCGTGGCACTCCTTCCTGGTGCTGCTGGCCGTGGCGGTGGTCGCCTTCGCCCTGGGGTGCTGGCTGCTGCGCCGCAAGGAGATCTTCCGCTGAGCGATCCGTTTGACAGTCGTCGCGAGCGGTGCTAGCGTGCGGGGGTCCCCCCGCCGTGTTCGACCTCAAGCGACAGTATGCAGGCCCGGTCCGCCGGGCGAATCCGAGGCTGCCCCGCCGGCGCGCCCGCATCGCACCGCCGGGGTCAACAGTTGGAGGCGTCATGTCCGTGATCCGCAAGACCCTGGTCCTGGCCGTCGTCCTGGCCGTGGCGTTGGGCGCCGTGGCGGCGTCGGCCGAGGGCTACCAGGACCTCAAGAACCAGGTCCGGGAGTTCACCCTGCCCAACGGCATCCATTTCCTCGTGCTCGAACGGCACGACGTGCCGGTGTTCTCGTTCAACACCTACGTGAACGTCGGCAGCGCCCAGGAGGTCACGGGCATCACGGGCATCGCCCACATCCTGGAGCACATGGCGTTCAAGGGCACGGCCGAGATCGGCACCACCGACGCCAAGAAGGAAGCCCTGGCGATGAAGGCCGAGGACGCGGCCTTCGCCGCGCTGAAGACCGAGCGCCTCAAGGGCGACCGCGCCGACCCGGCGAAGCTGGCCGAGCTGGAGCAGGCCTTCACCGACGCCAAGGACGCGGCCCGCGCCTTCGTCGTCAGCAACGAGTTCGGGCAGATCGTCGAGAACAACGGCGGCCGCGGCATGAACGCCGGCACCGGCACCGACGACACGAGCTACATGTACAGCCTGCCGAGCAACCGCCTGGAGCTGTGGGCCTACCTCGAGGGCACGCGCATGTCACGCCCCGTGCTGCGCGAGTTCTACACCGAGAAGGACGGCCCGGTGACCGAGGAGCGCCGCATGCGCACCGAGAACAGCCCGATCGGCATGCTCGTGGAGCAGTTCCAGAACCTCGCCTTCATGGCCCACCCCTACCACCACTCGACGATCGGCTGGATGACCGACCTCAACACGATCACCCGCCAGGACTGCGCGGACTTCTACCGGACCCACTACGTGGGCCGCAACATGACGGTGGCCGTGGTCGGCGACGTCGATTTCGACGAGGTCAAGCGGCTGGCCGGGAAGTACTTCACCGGCGTGTCGGCCGCCGAGCCGCCGGTGATCGAGACCTTCGACGCCCCGCAGAAGGGCGAGCGCCGCATGGTGATCGAGGACGAGGCGCAGCCCTTCTACATCTGCGGCTTCCACATCGGCAACTGGGCCCACGCCGACGCCGCGGTCTACGACGCCATCGCCGACATCCTCGGCCAGGGGCGCACCAGCCGCCTGTACGAGCGCCTGGTCAAGCAGGACAAGTCGGCGGTCCAGGCCTTCAGCTTCGCCGGCTACCCCGGCGACAAGTACCCGACCCTGCTGGCCGTGCTGGGCATGCCCGCCAAGGACGTCAGCGCCGAGCAGCTCGAGGCCTCGGTGCTCGAGGAGATCACGAAGCTCGTGGACGGCGGCGTGACGGAAGAGGAGCTGGCGGGCGTGAAGCGCCGCGCCCGCGCCAACTTCGTGCGCTCGCTGGAGGGCAACATGGGCCTGGCGGCCCAGCTGTCCGAGTACCAGGGCAAGCAGGGCGACTGGCGCCGCATGTTCACCCAGCTCGAGGCCATCGACGCGGTGACGGTCGACGACGTGAAGCGCGTCGCCGGCGAGATCTTCGTCCCCAACAACCGCACGGTTGCCTTCATCAAGACGGTCGAGGCCGCCAACTGACGCGACAACCGCGTCGCGCTATGGAAAGGAGACTGGTCATGAAGCGAATCCTGAAGACGGCGGCCCCGGTCCTGCTGCTGCTCGCGGCGGCGACCCTGGCCTCGCCCGCGCTCGCGGCCCGCAGCAAGCCGTGGGAGAAGATCAAGACGCCGGCCCTGGGCGAGATCCGGCTGCCGGACTACCAGCGCGTGCAGCTGGACAACGGCATGGTGCTCTACCTGGCCGAGGACCACGAGCTGCCGATGATCGAGCTGTCGGCGACCATCCGGGCCGGCCAGATCTACGAGCCCGAGGGCAAGACGGGCCTGGCCGCGCTGACGGGCGAGGTGCTCCGCACCGGCGGCACCGCCAGCTGGTCCGGCGACGAGATCGACGAGCGGATGGAATCGCTCGGCGCCATGGTCGAGACCTACGTCGAGGGCTACACCGCCGGCGCCTACCTGTCGGCCCTGACCGAGGACGCCGACCAGGCGCTGGCCATCCTGGCCGAGGTCCTGCGCAGCCCCCGCTTCGCCGAGGACAAGCTCGACCTGGCCAAGACCCAGCACAAGGCGGGCATCGCGCGCCGCAACGACGAGCCGATGAGCATCGCGCGCCGCGAGTTCTCCCGCGTGATCCTGGGCCCGGACCACCCGCTGGCCCGGAACGAGGAATACGACACCCTCGGCGCGATCGCGCGCCAGGACCTGGTCGACTTCCACGCCGACTGGTTCGGCCCCGACCGTACTTATCTGGTCGTGATCGGCGATTTCGACGCCGCCGCGATGACCGGGAAGATCGAGGCCGCCTTCGCCGGTTGGCCGGCCGCGCGCCGGCCCCTGCCCGCGGACCCCGTCGTGCCCGACCTGCCCCGCACCGTGAACGTCGCCCCCAAGGCCGACCTCACGCAGTCGACGGTGATCCTGGGCCACAAGGGCATCCGCAACGACGACCCGCACTACGCCGGCATCGAGGTCGCGAACCGGATCCTCGGCGGCGGCTTCGCCTCGCGCCTGTTCAACGAGGTGCGCAGCGCCCGCGGCCTGGCCTACTCCACGGGCAGCGCCTCGGGCACCGGCTGGCGGCAGCCGGGCGTCTTCGTGGCCTACGCCGGCACCAAGAGCGAGTCCACCGAGCAGGCCGCCAGCGTCATGATCGAGCAGATCGAGAAGATGACGCGCGAGCCGGTCACCGCCGCGGAGCTGCGCACCGCGGTGGACGGCATCCTCAACAGCGACGTCTTCAACTACGACACCAAGCGCGAGGTCCTGGACCGCATGGTGCTGTTCGAGATGAACGGCTACCCCGCGGACTTCCTGACCGGCTACCGGGCCGCGGTCCAGGCCATGACCGCCGAGCAGGTCCTCGAGGCCTGCCGGGCGGTCTGGAAGCCCGAGCTCCTGTCGGTGCTGGCGGTCGGCAACCCGGCCGACTTCGACGGCGACCTGAGCCGCTTCGGGGCCGTGAACATGATCGACATCACGATCCCCGAGCCCAAGCTGGCCCTGGAGATCCCCGCCGCCACGCCGGAGTCCCTGGCCGCCGGCCAGAAGCTCCTGGACCGCGCGGCGGCGGCCGTCGGCGGCAAGAAGCTCGCGGACATGAAGGGCTTCGCCACCAAGCAGACGCTCGCGGCCGAGATCCAGGGGATGTCCCTGAACATCACCATGGAGACCACGATCGTCCTGCCGGACCGTCTGAAGCTGATCCAGAAGCTGCCCTTCGGCGAATCCACGCAGGTCCTCGACGGCGACAAGGGCTGGGTCAAGAGCCCCATGGGCGTCCAGGACATCGAGGGCGCCGACGCCGCCAAGATGCGCGACCAGATCGAGGGCGACATGCTGATGCTGCTGCGCGACCACGCCGGCCGCACCTGCCAGGCCCTGTCGCCC
>PNOJ01000016.1 GCA_013824755.1 Gemmatimonas sp. | reverse complement strand
ACCATCTCGGGGTATTCCATGAACAGCTCCATGGTGTCCGTCCACTGGGTGACGGCGACCGTGGGGATCTCGCCGCCGTCGGCGTGCGCGGCCGTCTCGTCGCCGTGATCGTGGCCGTGGTCCTGGGCCACGACGCCGGGAGCGTCCGCCATCGCGAACAGGCCAAGGCCGGCCGCGAGCATCAGAAATCGCTTCATGTCACCCTCCTAGGGCGCGAAGTTGACAAGCTTGACGCCCGTCAGGGCCTCCAGCCGAAAGACGTTCAGGTAGTAGGTCGCCAGGTCCGTGTAGTGGGCATCCAGGGCCGCGGCTTCGATCTGGATGGCGCCCAGCAACTCATCCAGGGTGATCGCCCCTTCCCGGAAGGAGAGGAGCACCGCGTCCGCCGGAGAGTCCTGCTCGAAGTCCTCGACGAACTTCGCCAACAACGGCTGAGCCGCGCGCAGGGCGGTCGCCAATGCGTCGACCTCCCCTTCGCGGCGCGTCCTGTCGACGGACAAGGCGTTCTCGACGATCTGCCGTTCGGCCTGCAACCTGCCGGCTTCGCCTCCGCCCGCATCGAACAGGGGGAGGTCGACGGCGATGCCGACGACGAAGCCGTCGAGGTCCGGCTGGAACCGCCGGTACCCGCCGTACACGCCGAATCCCGGGACCAACCCCGGCCGGGCGGCGTCGGCCTGGGCTCCGAGGGCCTGGGCCAGTTCCACCTGGGCCTGGTCGCCGGGCATGGCGGTCAGCTTGCTCCGGTAGGTCCCGATATCCGCCAGGGCGACCGGTCGGAAGGCGACGGGCGTCGCCAGGTTCAGCCCGCGGGACGCGTCGATCCCCATGTCCGCCCGCCAGGAGGCGCGCAGTTGATCGTGCTGCGAGCGGGCCCTGTTCTGCGCGGTCTCGATCGTGTAGGCCGCCAACTGGATGAGCCTTCTGTCCAGGCCGGAGAGGTCGCCCTCGGCATGACGGCTGCCCGCCGCCTCGGCCGCGGTGTCCACGAGGCCGGCGAGACGGTCTAGCCGGCTCAGGTGCGCTTCGATCAGCCGCACGCGGACATAGCCTGCCTTGAGATCCGCCACGAGGTCGCCGGTCGCCTGCAGGGAGTTCAGCTCCGCAGCCAGGACCCTCCCGTTCCAGGCGCTGCGCAGGCTGTTGCGGGCGAACGGGCGGTCGATCCGCTTCTGCAACGTGAATTGCCACTCGCGGAACGAGTCGGCTTCCTCATGGTCGTACGCCAGGGCGGGGTTCGACCAGGTCAATGCCGACTGCCGCTCGGATGCGACGACGTCAACCTCGAGCGCCGCGATCCGCAGGTGCGGGCTATGGCTGCGCGCGAAGGATTCGACATCTTCGATGCCGAGGATCAGGTCGCCCGTCTCCTGGGCTGTCGCGCCTGAATACCCGAGGCCGATCACGGCGAGCAGGCACAGGAGCGACGGCGCTTTGACGGCCGACCGCCAGGTACGGTGCGACATACACGCGTCCTTTACGGTTGAGCCCGACGATTTGCTGAACGGAGTGAATCCGGGAAGAGCGGACTAGGCGGGAGGAGCCCGGGACAGGGCGTGCAGGCGCAGCGGATCATCCGGTATGGGCTCGACCGGTTCGGTCGCGACGAAACCGCATGGGCGCGCTGCAGGTATCGGCGAGACGGCTGCGACCAGGACCGCGGGAATCCCGTGGTCCCGATCGACCGTCTTGAGGCTCGGGCGCACGGAATGGATGTCCAGGTGCTGAGCCGCGGCATGATGGTGGTGCTGGTTCTTCGAAGCGCCGTGGTCATCGGCGTCGTCGGCCGGTGCATGGGCGTGGTCGACAGGCTCCTGATGCGTCGCCTGCGGCTCGGGATGAAGGATCCCGATATGCCCATGCGGCGCGGCCTGGAACAGGTACGCCAAGGCCAGGACCAGGATCGTGCCCGGCCAGATCGATCGCGGGTATCTCGAGAACACGACGTTCATGATCCGTCCAAGCTAGCCCCGGAATTCCTACGCGTCAACAGGGTCTTTCCCCTCTGGCCGCAGCAGGAGGCCCCGGCCGTTGCCGGCCGGGGCCCAGGGACAGGCACGTTCTCAGTTGACTAGCCGCTCCATATCACTTCACGAGGGTCAGCTTGCGCAGCTCGCGCGCGTCGCTCGTGCGCAGCTCCGCCACGTAGACGCCCGAGGCCGCCGCGCGGCCGTCGCCGTCGCGTCCGTCCCAGGTCGCGACGTGCTCGCCTGCGGCCAGCGTCTCGGCGATCAGGTCGCGCACCAGGCGGCCCCGCTCGTCGAAGATCCGCAGGCCGACGCGGCCCTGCCGCGCCAGGGTGAAACGCAGCTCGGTCGACGGGTTGAACGGGTTGGGCGACGCCGGGGCCAACGCGGTCCGCCAGGCCGGCACCCCGCCCGCTCCGGTCGAGGCCAGGACGAGCTGCTCGGAGCCCATCAGCACCGGCGCGGCGCGACCCTGGGCGACCCAGGCGTCGTGCAGGTCCTGGCCCATCGCGTTGGTCGTGTTCGCGTCGCGCAGGAACTCGACGTACTCCTTCGAGATGCTCTGGTAGTAGAGCGCCACCTCGACGATGCTCGCGCCCGCGGGCAGGTCGTAGAGCGTGTCGTCCCAGAACTGGCCGTCCTCGTAGCCGCCGTAGCCGACCACCGGCGACTGCACGGCCTCCAGTTCGGCCAG
This sequence comes from Gemmatimonas sp., assembly GCA_013824755.1. Lineage (GTDB taxonomy): Bacteria > Krumholzibacteriota > Krumholzibacteriia > LZORAL124-64-63 > LZORAL124-64-63 > PNOJ01. The sequence goes on along the minus strand of PNOJ01000016.1, from coordinate 33,854 downwards.
CGAGGCCCCGCGCGGCGGGATGCGGTTGTCCATGAACACCGTGTCGTTGAGCACGAAGTGGAACGAGGGACCCGCCGCGATGCCGAGGATCGCCCCGAGCCGGTGCGACGTGCCGGGTTCGATGTGGTAGATCTTCGCGTCCGGGTCGTGGGTCAGCACGCCGGTGGCGGCGTCGTAGGCTCCGGACTCGTAGATCAGGACCGCCTGGGCGTCGAAGGCCCGCACGTTGACCCAGATGCGCCGGCCCTCCGGGTAGCCGCTCGGCAGCTTGTGCGCGGTCTCGTTGGTGACGCGCACCGTCACGCCCGGCCCGCCGCCGACGGGGGACTCGAAGACCTCGAGCGTGGCCGCCTTCTGCAGCATCGCCGTGACGCGCGCCTTGCCCGCGTTGAGCGCCGTCTGATCGAACTCGCCCGGATGCCACGCCGGAATCAGGTCCGGCACGAAGTGGTTGCCGCCGGTGAAGTCATGCACACCGAGATCGGTGCGCATCGGCCCGCCGACGGCGCCGCGGCCGGTCGCGTCGGCCATGTGGCAGTCCTGGCAGGTGGAAACGACGCCGCCCGGCTTGACGCCGGCGAACTGCGGCGCGTAGACGCCGCCCTCGGCGTAGGCGCTGACCGACCACTCGCTGAACGTGCGCTCCACCGGGAACATGTTGCGCGTGTTCCCGTCGGGGTGGGGCGTGTCGAGGGCCTGCACGTCGTACTTGCCGGGAGCGTCGCCGGCGACGAAGGCGGGGTTGCTCACGTCGTGGCAGGTGCCGCACAGGTTGGCGGTGCGGTGGAAGGCCGAGTCCAGGAACTGGTGGGAGGCCTGCGCGTCGGCGTAGGGGCCGCGGCGGACGGGATCGGGGTCGGTGACGAACTGGCCATTGCCGTAGCCGAGTACCGGCGCTTCGAGGTTCGCGAGGATGCCCTCGTCGACGGCGGGGCTGACCCCGGCCTGGTAGATGGGGTCGACCTGCCGGTGGCAGAAATCGCACTGCACGCCCTGGCGGTCCGTCGTCGTGACCATGCCGCCGGAGGTGTCGGTCGAACGCCCGGCCTGCCAGCCGCCAGGCGTGTGGCAGCGCAGGCAGAGGTCGCCCGAGGCGGGCGCGTCCTGCTCGGCGATGACCATCGTCGCGGCGAAGACCGGGTCGCGCATGGTGTTGCCCATCATGCTGCCGCGCCAGTTGGACCAGGGCTCCACGGCCGTGCTGTAGCCGCCGTGGCAGGTCGAACAGGTGCCGTCGGGGTTGTCGAGTTCGCCCGAGCCGAAGGGCTGGGTCCCGGGCAGGCGGAAGTCGCGCAGCGTGGTGGGCGCGACGCCGCCGACGTGCGGCGCGATCGTGAAGTCCGAGGCGCTGTCGTCATGGCCGACGTTGCCGGCCGCGTCTCGGGCCTGGACCCGGATCCGCGACGTCGCGCCCGGCAGGTTGGGCACGAACCAGGCGTAGCTGCTCGACGCCGGCAGGTTGCGGGCCACGGTCTCCCAGTGGACGCCGCCGTCCTCGCTCAACGAGACGTCGATCGCGGCGATGCCGCTCGGGTCGGTCGCGGTCCAGGTCACGTTCGCGGTCGTGTTCGGCACGACGCTCTCGCCGCCCGCCGGCCAGGTCACCGTGACCAGCGGCGGGTCGACGTCCAACCCGCCGGACGGCGTCAGGTGGTCGACCAGGTCGGCCTGGCTCACGTTCAGCGCGGAACCCGCGTTGGCGGCCTTGAGTCCGGGGAAGGTGGGCGTGTTCGCGAAGTTCACCGTGTCGGTGACTTCGATCAGCGCGGAGAAGCCGTCGTTGTCCGCATCCTGCGGCTCGGCCGCCGCCACCGCCGCGGCGTTCGAGAGGCCGTTGTTCACGCCGATTTCCACCGAGAGCCCGTAGGGATTGCGCGGGCCGCCGCCGTTGAAATCGAAGTGGCACACGCCGCAGTGGTTGGCGTGGGACGGCAGCTCGTCCAACGCGCTGTTCACGGCGGCGGGGTACCTGTTGAAGAAGGCGGTGCGGATCGGGTTGCGGGCCTGGGCGACGCCGGCAGCGGCGAGGCACAGGGCGGCCACGATCATCCGGAACAGAGTGCGGCGCATGTCAGTCTCCTTCGGAGATTGGCTGCGGGACACTCCAGGGCGGCAGAGTTCCCGGGCGAGGTCGGGGCGTCACGAACCACCGGCGGTGATTCTAACGAAAGTGTCACGACACTTCCAGAAAATGATGTGATGACATCAATATCCAGTATCTAAACGCAAGACCCCGAGGCGGAGCGCAATGACGGTTGATCCGACCAGGCCCCTGTGACAGATTCCGGCCGAGCAGGCCCATCGAGGCCCAGGTCCGCCGCCACCGCGAACCCACGGAACCGTCGTGACCAACCTGTCGAAGCTGGCCGACCACCCCCGGACCGCCGCCGCGCTCGTCGCCCTCGCGGCCGCGCTGGTCCACGCGGGTACGCTGGGCCACGCCCTGGTCTGGGACGACGCCAACGTCCTGGCCGGCGTGCGCGAGGCCGCCGCACGCGGCGCGGGCGCCCTGCTCGGGGCGGAGTTCCTGGCCGACACCGGCTACCACCGCCCCGTCGTGCTGCTGAGCCTGCGGCTCGACGACCTGCTCGGCGGCGGCGCGGCCTTCGCGTTCCACCTCACCAACGTGCTGCTGCACGTCGCGGCGTCGGTGCTGACCCTGCTGCTGCTGCGCGCCTGGCTGCGCGGCGCCGCGGCCGCCCTGGCCGGCGCCCTGGTCTTCGCGGTCCACCCCGCGCACGTGGAGTCGGTGGCCTTCGTGTCGGGCCGCACCGACCTCTGGGTCGCGGCGCTCGGGCTCGCGGCGGCGTTGGCCTGGACCCGGTGGCGGCGGGGCGAGCGGCGCGCCGGTCCGGCGGCCGTCCTGCTGTTCCTGCTGTCGCTGTTCGCCAAGGAATCCGCCTACCTGCTGCCGGCGGCGCTGCTGGCGATCGCCGCTTTGCTCCCCGACGAGCCCGCGGCGGAAGGACGCCGGCGCGACCCGCGCCCCTGGTGGCGGCGCCAGGTCGGCTGGCTGGGCGTGGCCGCCGCGACGATGGCCGTCGCCGCGGCGCTGCGCGTCGGCGTCGCCGGTCTTGGTTTCGGCGAAGGCGCCGCGACGGCCGGCAGCCGTCTCGGCGCCGACCTCGCCACGCGCCTGAGCCACCTGCCCGCGCTCGTGGCTTGGTACCTGCGGCTGCTGCTGGTTCCCTGGCCGCTGAACGCCTACTGGTCCGCGCAGCACCTCACCCCGGGCGTCTTGACCTGGGCCGCGGCGGTCGCGGCGGTCGGCGTCGCGGCGCTCGCGCGCCGGCGCGGCGCGGCCGGTCTGGCCTGGACGTTCGTGTTCCTGCTGCCGGTGCTGGGATTCGCGCCCCTGCAAGGCGCGCCCTTCGCGGAGCGCTTCCTCTACCTGCCGTCGTTCGGCTGGTGCCTGTGCGTGGGCGCGCTGTTCGCAAAGGCGGCGAACACCGGTCGGCGCCGTGCTGCGACGGCCGCGGCGGCGGTCGTCGTGGCGGTCCTGTCCCTCGCGACGCTGGCGCGCGTCCCGGTGTGGCGGGACGATGCGACGCTCTTCTCCGACATGGCGCGCCGCTCCCCCGACGAGTACGTCGTGCAGCACGACCTCGGCGCCGCCCTGCACCGCGCCGGCGACCTGACCGGCTCGCTGTCCGCCTACCGTCGGGCGGTCGCGCTGGCGCCGACGCACGAGCCGTCGCTGCGCGCGCTCGGGGTTGCCGAGGGCGCCGCCGGCAACCTCGAGGCGTCGTACGGCCTGCTGGAAAGGGCGACGGCGGCCGACCCGCGCCGGCCCGAGGCCCACTGCAACTTCGCCGTGATCGCCGCGCACCTCGGCCGGAGCGAACTGGCCGAGACGCACTTCCGACGCGCCGTCGAGCTGCGCCCCGACTACGCCCTGGCGGTGGCCGGCCTCTGCGAGACGCTGGCCGCCCGCGGCGACGCCGAGGGCGCGCGCCGGCAGCTCGCCACCCTCCAGCGGCTGGACCCCCGCCTCGCCGCCGAGACGCAGCGCCGCCTCGCCGGTGCGACGCCGTGATCCGCATCCTGGCCGTCGGCAGGCTCAAGGACGCCCGGCTGGCCGGGCTCGCGAACGAATTCGCGCAGCGGATCCGTCCCTGGTCCGACCTCGAGATCGTCGAGTTGAAGGACCAGGGCCCCGAGCGGGAGGGCGCGGCCATGCTGGCTCGCCTCGGGCCGGGCTCGGGGCACGGCCTGACCGTCGCCCTGGACGAGCGCGGCGATGCCGTTTCTTCGCGCGACCTGGCCGCCCTGCTCGGCGCGCACGGCTCGCTCGCCTTCCTGATCGGCGGGCCCGACGGCCTGTCGCCCGCGACCCGCGAACGCGCCGATCGGCTGCTGTCGCTGTCCCCGCTGACCTTCACCCACGAGACCGCCCGCTTCCTGCTGCTCGAGCAGATCTACCGCGGCCTGGCCATCCTGCGCGGCCACCCCTACCACCGCGACTGACGGCAACCCGTTGATAATCGTTGATCTCCGCGGCGCTTCACGCTATGGATCGGCTTGGAATCCGGTCTCTCCGGACCACGCACAACACGGAACGACACCGGCATCGCGTTGCTCAAGGAGGAGTCATGCGCCGTTTCACTACGGTGTCCCTCGTGTTCGCCGTCGCCTTCTGCACCTTCCACGCCGCCGTGCCGGCCCAGGCCGGCTCCACCCCGTGGCACTGGACCCAGGACTTCTCCAGCCTCCTGGGCCGCAACGCCGCCAACACGACCGCCGACTGGGACACCGCCGCCGGCCGGCTGGAGCTGCCGCGCCTCGAACTCGCGACGGCCAGCACCCTCGACACCCCCGGCAGCGCCGCCGCGGTCGTGCAGCTGGAACAGCTCGCCTTCGTCGCGGACTCCGCCGCGGGCCTCCACATCGTGGTCCTGTCCCATCCCGCGTGGCCGGAACTGGTCGGGACGTTCGACTCCCCCGGCACGGCGATGGACGTGGCGCTGCACCCGCCGTACGCGTTGCTCGCCGACGGCGCCACCGGCTACCAGGCCGTGCTCATCGAAGACCTCGCCAACCCGGTCGGGGCCGGGACGCTCCCCGCCGGCGGCTTCACCTACTCGATCGACGTGCAGGGCGACGTGGCGGTCTTGGCGGTCGGGACCCTCGGCGTGCAGTTCGTGGACGTGACCGACCCGGAGAACCCCGTCCAACTCGCCGTGTACAACACGCCCGGCACCGCCTTCAACGCCGTGTTCGCCGGCCGCTGGGTCTTCGTCGCCGACGGGTCCGCCGGCCTGCGCGTGATCGACGCCGCCGACCCCTCCGCGCCGGTCCTGGCCGGCCTCTACGACACGCCGGGCACCTGCTACGACGTCCTGGCGTCCGGGGGACGGGTGTACCTCGCCGACTACGGCTACGGCGTGCACGTGCTGGACGCGAGCGCGCCCGCCGCGCCGTCGCTGCTCGGCTCCTTCGACACCCCCGGCCAGGCACGCGGTCTCGCGCTCGACGGCCGCTACCTGCACGTGGCCGACTCCGGCGCCGGCGTGCTGGTCCTGGACGTCTCCGACCCCGCCTCCATCCGACAGGTGCAGGCCGCCGACACGCCGGGGCTGGCCAGCGGGGTGTGCGTCATGTCGGAGCACACCCTGGTCGCCGACGCCACGGCCGGCCTGAAGGTGATGCGCCACCGCAGCTTCGACGTCGAGCCGGCCGTGACGACGAACATCGGCTCGCAGTTCATCAACCTCAACGACATCCTGACCGACGGGCTGATCGCCTACCTGCCCACCTACCTGGGCATCAACGTCTACAACCTGGAAGATCCGGCGGCGCCGCTCCAGATCGGCTTCACGGCGGTCGGCGGTCTCGCCCTCGACCGCCAGGGCACGCTGCTGGTCGCCGCCGCCGAGGCGGAGTTGTCGACCATCGACGTGGCCGATCCGGGGGCGCCGGTCCTGCTCGGCATGACCGTCCTGGAGGGGTGGAGCGAGGACGTCGCCGTCTCCGGCCGCTACGCCTACGTCTGCGCCGGCAACGCCGGCATGATGGTCGCCGATCTGGTGGACCCGGCGGCGCCGGTCGTGGTCGCGACCCTCGCGCTTCCCGGCAGCTCGCACGCGATCGCCGTGGTGGGCGACCGCGCCTACGTCGCCGCGCAGCACGGCGGCCTGATCGTCGTGGACGTCTCCGACCCGCTGCATCCGGCCAGCCTGGGGTCGTTCCCCGGCGGCGGCAACGTCATCGACGTGGCCGTTTCCGGGTTCACCGCCTGCATCTCCGAGCCCTACAACAACATCGTGCGCGTGCTGAACGTGAGCGACCCCGCCGCGATCGTCGAGAACTACGCGCTGGCCATGTCGATGCCGCGCCAGGTCGTGCTCCACGACGGCCTGCTGGCGGCCTCCGCGCAGGACGGCCTGTGGCTCTGCAACCTGTCGAGCCCCGGCAACGCCGCCCTGCTGCCCATGGAAGGGGCCAGGGCCATCGCCTTCAGCGGCGACGACCTCCTGGTCCAGCCGGTCGAGAGCGGCCCGGTCGCCCTGATCCGCTACGCGGAGCGCTACCTGGACCCGGCGCGCAACGTCGGCCAGGGTATGTTCAGCTGGACGGGCGCCGGCACCATCATGGAGGCGCGCCTGACGACCGAGCAGGCCGGCGCCATCGACTGGTACGCCGACGCGGACAACGGAACGGGCCTGCAGCCGATCCCGAGCGACGGGACCTGGACCGTCCTGAACGGCACCGGCCAGATCCCGGTCTGGCGCGCCGTGCTCGGCCACGACTTCTCGCCGACCGGGCCATACTGCGACAGCCTGACGCTGGAGGTCCTGCGCGACGTGCCGGTGATCGACACCGTCGCGGATGTCCCCGACGACCAGGGCGGACAGGTGCGCCTGCGCTGGGCGCGCAGCTCGTTCGACCGCGCCGGCAGCAACGCGCCGATCCTGAACTACTCCGTCTACCGCCGCGTCGACGCGCGCACGGCGTCCAGCGTCACGCCGGACCCTCAGGCCGCGGCCGACCGCTCGTGGCCCCCGGGCGAGTGGGACTACCTCGCCACCGTCCCGGCCGACCTCGAGGACCTGTACACCGTGGTCGTGCCCACGCTCCACGATGCGACGGTCGCCGCGCCGCGCCCCACGACGTTCTTCGTGCGCGCCCGCACCGAGGAGCTCGGGGTCGTCTTCGACGCGCCGCCCGACAGCGGCAGCTCCGTCGACAACCTCGCCCCCGCGGCGCCCGGCGTCTTCACGGTCGCCTACACCGCCGGCGGCAACCTGCTGGCCTGGGGCGCGCCGGCCGGCGACGACATCGTCGGCTACCGGCTCTACCGCGGCACGTTCCCCGGCTTCGCGCCCGCACCGGACAACCTCCTGGGCGAAACCGCGTTGACGGCCTGGATCGACCACGCGGCCGACCCCTGGACCTGGTCCTACCTGGTGGCCGCGGTGGACCGCGCCGGCAACGAAGGCCCGCCGACGGCGCCCGACGCCCTCACCGGCGCGCCCGAAGGCGGGACGCCCGCCGCCTACGCGCTGCGCGGCGCCGCGCCGAACCCCTTCAACCCGAGCACCACGCTCAGCTACGAGGTGCCGGCCGGCGGCGGCGACGTGCGCCTCGACCTGCTGGACGCCCGCGGCCGCATCGTGCGCACGCTCGTCGCGGAACGGCGCGCCGAAGGCCGTCACGAGGCGGCCTGGAACGGGCGGGACGACGCGGGGCGCCGCCTGCCCTCCGGCGTGTACTTCGCCCGGCTGCGCGCGGCGGGGTGCCGCGAGGTGATCAAGGTCACGCTGGCCGGCTAGAACGGGACTCGCGGCACGAACTGCCCCCTGGTGCGGACAAAGCCCTTTCCGCGCCAGGGGGCGTTCTCTATACTGGGAACCCGTGACGGGGGCGGGACGTTGACGTCCCCTCCCGCAGGCGATCCCCGGAGCCGTCGCGCACCACCGAAGGCGAGCGTCAGCCATGATCCCAGCCCTTCGTCGTGTCCTCGCGCCGGCCGTGCTGGCGCTGCTGCTGGCCGGCCCCGCCGCCGGCGCCACCCTGCTGCTGACCGGCACGCCCGGCGCCGCCGTACGGCTCGACGGCCGCGACCTCGGCACCCTGCCGCTGGACGCTTTGGACGTGGCCGCAGGCAGCCACGCCCTGTCGGCCACGCTGAAGGGGATGCTGCCCCTGGACGTCGAGATGCGGATCGACGCGGACGATGCGGTGGTCCGCCGGCACCTGCGCCTGCAGCCCATGAGCCGCCGCGACGCGGTGGCCTACAGCCTGGTGCTGGCCGGTCTGGGCCAGCGCTACGAGGGCCGGCCGCGGCTGGGCTGGGCCCTGACCGCCGCGGAGGTCGGCGGGCTGCTGACGGCCCTGGCGGGGGAACTGGCGGTGCAGAACCACCGCGACGATTACGAACTCGCCATGGCGTACTACCGCGACGCGCTGCTGCCGGCCGACATCGCGTTCTACCGCGCCCAGGCCGCGGACGCGTGGTCCGCGGCCGACGACGCCGGCAAGCTGCGCGACACGGCGGCGGCCGTCGCCGTCGGGGCCGTGGTCATCGGCGTGATCGACGCCTGGCTGCGCTTCCCGTCGCTCGAAGCGGGCGCCGGCCCGGCTCCGGCGCCGCCGCCGGAGACAGCGGCGGCCACCGCGACGGCCGGTTCCGGCTTCCACGTGGGCTGGAGCCTGCGGTGGTGACGAAAGGACGGACGATGACCGCTCGCCTGCCTCTGTTCGCCTTGCTGGCCGCGATCGTCCTGGCCCTGGGCTGCACCCAGGTCCCCGAGGCGCCGGACTACGACAACCCCCTGGATCCGGACGGGACGGGCGGCGATCCCTTCGGCGTCACGGCGTTCTACGTGTTTGGCGGCGTGATGGTGAACTGGACGGCCCTCGACCAGACCGGCGTGGTGGGCTACGACATCCTGCGTGCCGGCGGCCTGGAAGGTCCCTACGACGTCGTCGGCTCGGTCACCCACCCGACGGCCCTGTACCTCGACCGCGACTTCGCGCCGAACCTGCCCAACTACTACAAGGTCCGCGCCACCGACGCGTCGGGCAACGGCACGAACATCTCCGTCGTGACGGCCGCCCGCATCGCGGCCCCCCCCCGCCTGACGATCGCCGACACCACCGTGTCCGCCACGCGGCACCTCGAGCTGTCGCTCGAAGTCGCCATGGGCGACAGCGCCGCCGTCGATTCCCTGGGCAGCTTCGCCACCGCCGTCACCGCCGTCTTCGACGAGGCGGGCGCGGCCGTCCTGCCCTGGGACCTCGGCGCCGCTCCCGCCTCCGGCGTCTGGAAGCACTTCTACGTGCGCGTCTACACGGCCGGCATCGCCGGGACCGTCTTCCACGATTCGATCAAGGTCCGCTTCGCCCCCGACCTGAAGCTCGAAGGCAACCCGGCCACCCTCGCCGAGCGCACCCCGGCGCTGCGGATCATCGGCGACGGCGTGACCATGATGCGCTTCGCCCCGGACCGCGCCTCGCTGGCGGCGGCGGCGTGGCTGCCCGGCGGCCACACGCACGGCGACCACCAGCTGGGCGAACAGCTCGACGCGCAGATGGTCTTCGGCGAGTTCGCCTGCGATTTCGGGTTCACGGTGATCGACAGCGTCGCGGCGATCCCCGACGACCTGCAGCCCCTGACGCTCGTGGTCAACGGCGGCGCACCGGCCACCAGCGCCCTGCTGGTCCCGCTGTCGGCCGACGCGATGGCGACCCACATGCGTTTCGCCGAGACGCTCCCCGAGCTGGGCGCCGCGTCCTGGCAGCCCTACGCCTCGCAGACGACCTTCGCCCACAGCGCCTGCGCCGGCGACCTGGCCAAGACGGTCTGGGCCCAGTACCGCAACGACTGGACCACCGCCGATCCCGTGAGCGGAACCTTCCGGTGGCTGCCGCCCGAGGCGCTGGGCGTGACGATCGCCGCGCCGGACACCGTGACCGGCGGCGAGGTCACGGCGATCGCCGGCACGGCCGTCGCCGGCACCTGCGGCGCGCCGCTGGATCTGGTCGAGGTGGATGCGGGGGCGGGCTGGCAGGCGGCGAGCGGGCTCGCGACGTGGACGTACCCCTGGACCGCGCCTGCGGTGGACGACACGATGACGGTCACCGTCTCGGCGCGGGTGTCCGCCGGCGCCGACACGGCGACGGACGTGCACGACGTCGTCGTGCTGCCCGACTAGATGCCACCTGCCCGATCAGGCTGAAGCTCCCGGCGGGGCCGCTACAGCCGGATGACGCGCGCGGCCCCGTTCAGCAGGCCGAGGATCTCGACCATGCTCGAGACCCGGCCGACGGCCAGCTTCTCCCTCAGTTCGAACCAGTCGAGGCAGGTGCCGCAGCAGAGCAGCTCCGCGCCGGCGTCCCGCAGCGCGCGCAGCTCGGGCAGGCACCCCGACCCCTCGCAGCACAGCTTGACGCCGGCGTTCAGGAACAGCAGGTGGGACGGCGGGCCGCCCGCGGCCTGCGGCAGGCTGCGCAGCGCGGACAGCAGCAGGGCCTCGCCCAGCTCGTCGTCGCCGCGGCCCAGGCTCTCACCGGCGACGAGGATCACGCTTCCCGACATGGACGCTCCCCGGTTCGGCGCGAGGGTCACTTCAACAACGCCAATTTTTCCACGAACGCCGACCCGTCCGCCGCGAACCGCGCGAAGTAGACGCCGCTGGGCACCATCCGCCCCGCGTCGTCGCTCCCATCCCACACGCGCTCGTGCCAACCCGCCGCGGTCTGCGCCTCCAGGTCGCGCACCTGGCGCCCCCGCTGGTCGAAGACGGCGAGCCCGACCTCGCGGGCGCCGTTCGGCACGCAGTACTTCAGCACCGTCGCGGGATTGAACGGGTTCGGCGAGGCCGGCAGCAGGCGCGCGACGAGACCGGCTCCCGGCGTCTCCTCGGCGCTGGTCGCGAACTCGCCGTCGAGGATCACCTCGTCCACCCACCAGCCGATGCCGCAGAAGTTGCCGTCCTCGGCGGACCAGCCGCCGTCGGTGTCCAGCCGCAGCCGCAGGTCCAGCACCGCGAAGCCGTAGGCGTTGTCGCAGGCGCCGATCAGCGACGACGGGATCTCCCAGGTGTCGGTGACGCAGGAGCTCGCGCCGGTCAGGGCGGCGATCTCCACCCAGGGCGCGGCGGGGTCGCCGGCGCAGCGGCCCTCGACGTAGGCGAAATCGTAGTCGGGCTCGATGTCGTAGCGGTGCCGCAGGGTGATCGCGGCCCCCGCCGAGACGCCCACCGTCGTCCAGGTGAAGTCGAACCAGTCGTTGCCGTAGCCGGGGTTGCATTCGAACTCGGGATCGACGGTGCCGAACCAGAGCCCGCCGTCGCCCGAGCAGGAGCCCGCCAGGCCCGCGTCGTGGTGGACGTAGCTGCGGCAGAACAGCCAGCCGTCGGTGCCGGACTCGAAATTCCAGGCCAGCGACTTGTCGGCGGCGACGCGGGGCGCCCGCTTCGCGCCCAGCACGAAGTCGAGCGTCACGTCCTGGCCGGACGGCGCGATGTTCTCCAGGGCGATGCCAGTCGGGTCGCAGACGTTATCGGTCGCCGGCGGGATCGTGTCGTCGGCGAAACGGTCGCGGTCGCGCGGCCCGCTCCAGTCCGTCGTGTCGGCGCTGACCGCCGACCAGCCCGGCCAGGCGTCGCCGTTGTCGCCGCGGTTGTGCTCGTCCAGCTGCAGCTGCAGCGCGACGTCCCGCGGGCCGTCCAGGTGCTCGAACCAGTCGCCGGGAGCGCGGATCCAGGGGCTGGCCTCGACCACGTCCACCAGGCGGCGCTTCTCGTCGCTGTTGCCGGTGGCCGTCTCGTCGATGTGGTAGATGACCAGGCCGGCGGCCCGGAGCAGCCCGGCGTCCACCTGCCGCCTGGTGAGGGCGGCGTCGAACCCCAGGGGTTGGCGGTTCTCGACCAGGAAGTACTCGTCCCCGGTCGCGACGCCGCCGCGGAAGATGCGGTAGGCCGCCGGGTCGGTCTCCGCCGGCGGGACCGTGACGCCCGGCAGGTCGGCGACGACCGCGACGGGGGCGACCCAGCCGAGTTGGGCCTTGCACCAGGCATTCAGGTGCGAGGGGCTGCTGCCCGCCGGATCGCCGGGACGGCGCCCCCAGGAGCCGCTGCCCATCAGGCACCACTCGCCGACGCCGCTGCTGCTGTAGTCGGTGTCGTAGAGATCCGGCAGTCCCAGCACGTGCCCGTACTCGTGGGCGAACACGCCCACGGTGATCTGCGAGCCGTCCGCCAGCTCTTCCGGCTCCACGGTGTAGCGTTTCAGCGCCACGCCGTCGGCCGTCGCCAGGGGCGTGCTGAAGGCCCAGGAGTGCGACCAGATGTCGCGGCTGTCGCCGGTCTGTTCGCGGCCGGGACCGGCGTGCACGAAGAAGAGGGCGTCGACGAGGCCGTCGTCGTCGTAGGAATGCGGCACGCCGTCGGGGCCGTCGTTGTCGTAGAGGGAGTAGTCGATGACCGGATCGAGCTGGGTCAGCACCGCCGCGATCATCGACCGCACCTCGACGTAGCTGGCGGGATCGAAGCTCGCGTACGGCGCCGACGCCGTGTGCCAGCCGGAGACCAGGCCCTGCACCTGGTAGAGGCCGTGGCTGTTCTCGAGGTAGTAGTCGTTCAGGCTGCCGGTGGGGTGGGTGCCGACGCTGAACATCATCTGCTGGTAGGCCGCGTTCGGGTGCGCCGTCGCGTCGGCGGGGTGGTCGCTCCACCCCACGAGCACGACCAGGCAGGCGCCGGCGCCGGTCGTCGCGACGGCGAGTCCCGACTTGCGCGCATCGCGGGACTCCCGGTACAGCTCGGCTTCCGGCAAGCCGGGGCCGGCCGCGCGGGCGGTCGCCGTGGACCCGAGGCGGGCCAGCAGTTCGGGATCCGCGGCTACGGGTCGGGGGCGGGTCGAGTCGTCAGCCGCCGGGGCGAGGATCGGCAAGCAGGCCAGGATCCACAACGTGGCCAGGCACAACCTCATCGGAGCCTCCTTGCACCAGGAACGGCCGGACCGGCCGAATCTGCTCGTTCCCTCATGATAAGGCCATTTCGCGCCGCCCGTCACCCCCTGTTCGGCTCTCGTTCGGGAACGCCTATTCACATTGTAGAAATAATAAATTCGAAATTTATTGACTTTGAAGCCGGCGCCTTCATATCTAGGGTGTTGGAATAATCACATCGAGGGGCGTTCCGACGCCCTTCCCGCCCGCCCCCTCACCGCGCGAAGGAGACCAACATGCGCAAGACCCTGTCCGTGCCTGGGCTGCTGTCCCTGGCGCTGCTGCTCGCCGCGACGGCCGTCGCCGGCGACGAGGGCGACGGCAAGAAGCTCGACGGCAAGAAGCTCTTCAAGGAACGCTGCAAGACCTGCCACGGCGCCGACGCGCCGGCCGGCGAGTACACGCCCATGTTCCTGATCCAGGAGCAGTGGACGAAGTTCTTCGCCGAGGACTACGCCACCACCCACAAGGGCCTGACGGTATCCGCGACGGACACCACCAGGGTCCTCGACGCCATCACCCCGGAGATGCTCGAAGCCATCCGCGCCTTCTGCCACGAAGGCGCCGCCGACTCCGAGCACCCCATGACCTGCGGCTAGACCGCACCAACCCGGAGGGGAACGAACGATGAAGAAGCTCCTGGCCCTGACCGCGCTGGCCTGCGTCGCCCTGGCGGGCGCCGCCGCCGCCGCGGACGAGGACGTGGCCGCCCTCGAGAAGCGGATCAAGGAACTCGAGAAGCGCCTGCGCCCGCTCGAGGTCCGCGCCGCCACCGACCGCGTCGACTTCAACGGCGACCTGCGTTTCGAGCTGCACAACATCGACGCCGAGGTGGCCGCCTACTACGACGGCATGGAGTTCCAGAAGAACTTCGTGAACACGATGTTCTACATGAACCCCGCCTTCGCCAACCCGATGCCGACCTCGGTCGGCGTCATCGACGCCTTCGCCGCCAACCCGAACAACTACGGCGCGTACCACTCGTTCCTCGACAACCTGCAGTTCTCCGACCTGCAGGCCGCCTACGCGCAGTTCGCGTCGGACCCCGCCACGTTCCAGCAGATCATGGGCCTGCTCATGCAGGACCCGGACGTGCCGGTGGGGAGCTACGACTGGAAGAACGACATCTTCTACACGACGCGCCTGCGCCTGAACATGCAGGCCAAGATGGGCGACGACGTCAGCTTCGCCGGCCGCCTGTCGATGTACAAGCCCTGGGGCGACAGCTCCGGCGTGCAGGTCTTCAACGGCGCCGCCTCGAGCATGAACATCGACGGCGCCACGACGCGCGTCCCCAACAGCGACCTGCTGCGGGTCGAGCGGGCCTACTTCAACTGGAACAACATCGCCGACACCTCGCTCTACCTGAGCGTCGGCCGGCGCCCGAGCACCGGCGGCCCGCCGCTGCACCTGCGCGACGACGAGCTGCGCGCCGGCACGCCGCTGGGCACCCTGATCGACTTCCAGTTCGACGGCATCACCGCCGGCTACAGCCTGAACGACCACTCGCACCTGCGCCTCTGCTACGGCCTGGGCTACGAGTCGGGCTTCGGCAGCGCCGAGAACCTGAAGTCGCCCGCCGACCGCATGAAGGACGTGCACTTCCTGGGCGTGAACTGGGACCTCTACGACAAGGACGACACCTTCGTGCAGGGCACCGTGGCCCGCGCCTTCGACGTGACCGACGGCTTCAACGGCCTGGTCGTCATGCCCGTCAACCCGCTGACCGGCATGTCCGTGCCCGCGGGCATCGTCATGCGCTACAGCCCTTCGGCCAACCTGGGCGACATCGACCTGGCCAGCCTGATGGCGATGCGGCAGTGGCGGGGCTTCGACTTCTTCGCCAGCTACAGCTACATGAAGTCGCACCCCGACGCGGTGACCACGCCCTTCGGCGGCCTGTTCAGCGACCCGTTCGACGTGCCGCAGGAGCGCGACGGCTCCATGTTCTACGCCGGCGCCCGCTACGGCTTCGCCGACGAGAAGACCAAGGTCGGCATCGAGTTCAACCAGGGCAGCCAGTACTGGTTCAACTTCTCGCAGGGCGCCGACGACGTCTTCGCCCCGAAGACCGCGACCCGCGGCGAGGTGTGGGAACTGTACGTGACCCACCGCATCACGCCGAAATTCGTCGCCAAGCTGGACTTCATGGACTACCAGTACGACTACAGCGGGTCGGGCTGGCACCTGGGCGCGCCGAAGGACCTGGACCAGCAGCAGATGCTGGGCTTCCCGTCCTACAAGAACGCCACGAAGATGGCCCTGAGCCTGACGGCCCGCTTCTAGCGGACACGATCGGTTGTGATGAACTCGGGAGGCGCGATGAAGCACGCGATCATCCTCCTGGCGGTCCTGGCGGTCGCCGGCCCCTCGCGGGCCGGCGACGCGCCGGCCTCGACGCACCAGGAGTACTTCGAGCACTACGAGGGCACCGCCACCTGCCTGGGGTGCCACCAGGAGGAGGCCGAGTCCTTCTTCCACTCCCAGCACTACCAGTGGCGCGGCGAGACGCCGGACCTCGTCAACGGCGAGGGCCGCCGCCTCGGCAAGCTGAACACCATGAACGATTTCTGCACCAGCCCCGGCGCCAACTGGATCGGCAACGTGACCAACAGCGACGGCGCGGTGCTGGCCCAGGGCTGTTCGAAGTGCCACGCCGGTCTGGGCAAGCGGCCCGAGCCCGTGCTGAGCCGCGAGCAGCTCGAGAACATCGACTGCCTGATCTGCCACGCCTCGGGCTACCGGCGCGACCTGTACCAGGACGCGGGCGGCGAGCCCGTCTGGAAGCCGATCCTCTGGCGCAACCAGCCGGGCCTCGACTCGGTGGCCAAGCGGATCTCCCTGCCCAAGCGCGAGATGTGCCTGCGCTGCCACGCCGGCGCCGGCGGCGGCCAGAACTACAAGCGCGGCGACATCGAGTACGCGCTGGCGACCTGCGACCGCGACTACGACGTGCACATGGGATCGGACGGCCAGGACATGGCCTGCACCGGGTGCCACACCGGCGCCGACCACCGCGTGCGCGGCCGCGGCGCCGACCTCTCCGGCACCGACGTCCCCGGCCCGCGGCTCACCTGCGCCGAGTGCCACGACGAGGCGCCGCACGCCGAGCCGGTCCTGGACGCCCACACCCGTCGCGTCGCCTGCGAGACCTGCCACATCCCGACCTTCGCCCGCACCGACGCCACGGACATGGTCCGCGACTGGTCGACTCCCCAGCGGCACGAGGCGGCGAACAAGTTCTCCGCGACGATCACGCTGGAGAAGGACGTCGTGCCCGCCTACGCCTGGTGGAACGGCAAGTCCCGCCTGCAAGCCCTCGGCGAGCCGGTCCGCGTCGAGAAGGACGGCACGGTGGGGATCATGCTGCCGCAGGGTTCGCGCAAGGACCGCGGCGCCAGGATCTACCCCTTCAAGCTGCACCGCGGCCGCCTGCCGGTGCTGTCCGACGAACGCTGGCTCGTGCCCATCGCGGTCGAGGAGTTCTTCGCCGACGGCGACATCGACAAGGCCGTGCGCGAGGGCGGCCAAGAGGCCTACGGGCACGGAGCCTACGGGCGCGAGGCCTTCGACTACGAATGGGTCGACGTGAAGCGCTACATGGGCATCTACCACGGCGTGCGCCCCGCGGAACATGCCCTGCAGTGCCTGGACTGCCACGGCGAGGGGGGCCGCCTGGACTGGGCCGCCCTCGGCTACGGCGAGGACCCGGTGATCAAACGCCTGAAGTAGCGGGCCCCTCACGGCTCGCGACGGCGGGACCTCCCCGGAGGTCCCGCTTTTCGTTTCCGGTCCCGGGGCTGGCGGGTTATCCTGCGCCGGTCACCGCCCGGGAGGCGCCATGTCGGAACCGCAGGACCGGATCACGTCGGCGTCGCGGCGCGAGTACGCGCGGCGCATCAACGCGGTCCACGACCACATCGCCGCCCATCTCGACGAACGTCTGGATCTCGAGACGCTCGCCGCGGTGGCCTGCTTCTCGCCCTTCCACTTCCACCGGATCTTCACGGCCCTGACCGGCGAGACTGGGCGCCTGCGTGAAGCGGTTGCGGCTGGAGGCGGCCGCGAACGCGCTGACGCACAACCCGGGCACCTCCGTGCTCGGCGTGGCGCTGGGTTGCGGGTTCTCCAGCCACGCCGTCTTCTCGCGGGAGTTCCGCCAGCGGTTCGGGGAGCCGCCGAGCGCCTGGCGGCGCCGGACCCGCGCCGAGATGCGCAACCACGGTCAAGCCGACCGCAAGGACGGCCAAGCAGCGCCGACCGCGGCGGCGCATCCTGGGTTCGTGTTCCCCGAACCCGAACCAAGGAGCCCGACGATGGACGTGACGATCAAGGACCTGCCCCGGCAGCGCGTGGCCTACCTGAGGGCGACCGGCCGCTACGGCACCATGGAGCAGGCGCTGTGGGAGAGGATGTGCCGGTGGGCGGGACCGCGCGGCCTGCTGCGGCCCGGCGAGCCCACCGTCAGCATCTGCCACGACAGCCCCGAAGTGACGCCGCCCGACCGCTGCCGCTACGACGCCTGCGTCCCGCTGCCCCCCGGCTTCGAGCCCGACGGCGAGGTCAACACCGCCGTGCTGCCGGGGGGACGCTACGCCGTCTCCAGGGTCGACGGCACCGTCGCCGACTTCGGCCCGGCCTGGACGGACATCTTCGCCCGCTGGCTGCCCGGCAGCGGGTGGCAGTGCGACGAGCGGCCCTGCCTCGAGCTCTGCTACGGCGAGCCCGACCCCGCGACGGGCCGCCTCGTGTTCGAGGTCTGCATCCCGGTGAAGCCCCTCTGATCCCGGACGACGGCGTTCCTCACGAGAACGGCGCCCCGTCCGGAAGGACGGGGCGCCGCCGTGCGTGGGCGCGGATCAGGGGTCAGTCGGCGTCCGCGTCCACCACCTCGATGTCGCCGAGGTCCAGCTCGCGCAGGCCCGGCTCGATCACCGCGCGGTCGCCCACGATCACCAGGCGCATCGCGTCGGGGTCGAGATGCTCGCGGGCCATGCGCGCGGCCTCCTCGGCGCCGACCGCGTCGACGCGCGACCGGTAGGTGGTCCAGTCGTCCAGGGGCAGGTCGTAGAGCACCAGCTCGCCCAGCTGGCCGGCGATCCCCTGGATCGTCTGGAACCGCTGGGGGAAGGACTTGATCAGCTGGTTCTTGCCGGCCGCCAGCTCGGCGGCCGCCAGCGGCCGCTCGCCGCGCACCTCGCGCAGCTCCTTCAGCAGCTCGGCCACCGACTCCTTGGTGTACTGCGTCTGGACCGGGGCGTTGGCCAGGAACACGCCCCCGCCGGCCATGGACATGCTCGTGGTGCGGGCGCCGTAGGTGTAGCCCTTGTCCTCGCGCAGATTCATGTTGATGCGCGACATGAACTGCCCGCCCAGCGGCATGTTGAACACGTTCAGGGGCAGCACGTCGGGATCGTTGCGCTTGAGGCCGGCCTGGCCGAGCAGGATCACGCTCTGCTGGGCGCCGGGGCGGTCCACGATGCAGATCCGCGCGCCCTGTCGCGGGCGGGCGGGCGGCACGACCACGGCGGGCACCGGCCGCGGCTCCCAGCCGCGCAGCGCGCGCGTCACCGCGGCGACGGCCTCGTCCAGCGTGATGTCGCCCGCCACGACGACGGCGGCGTTGCCGGGGCGGTAGTACGTCTCGTGGATGCGCACGAGGTCCTCGCGCGTGATCGCCTCCACCGACGCGTGCGTGCCGGTGCCGCTGAACGGCTGCGCGTAGGGGTGGCCCTCGCCGAACATCAGCTTCTGGAAGACCTTCGTGGCGGTCAGCTCGGGCTCGACCGTTTCCTGGCGGATGCGCCCGAGGTACTGGCTGCGCAGGCGCTCCAGCTCGGCCGCCGGGAACGTGGGGTTCATCACCACGTCGCCCAGCAGAGCGAGACCCGCGTCGAGGTTCCGCTTCAGGACGCCGAGGCTGACGTAGGAACCGTCGAAGCTGCTGTACGAGCCGAGCTGGGCGCCGAGATCGCGCGCGCGGTCCGAGATGGCCAGCGCGTCGCGGCTGCGCGTGCCCTCGTCCAGCAGGTCGGCGGTCAGCGAAGCCGTGCCCGGCCGATCGGCCGGGTCGACGGCCCAGCCGCAGCGCACCACCAGGTTGACCTGCACCAGCGGCAGCTCGTGCTTCTCGACGAGGTACAGCTTCAGGCCGCCGGGCAGCTCCGCCGTGCGGATCGGCGGCGGCGTGAAGTCGCGCTGCTTCCCCGCCGCGGGCATCGCGGCGCGGTCGACCGCGAGATCCGCGGCTGCGGGCTTGCCGTGCGGCACGATGTGCAGCACGGCGCGCCGCCCGAGGTCCAGGTGCCGGCGGGCGGCGGCCGTCACGCCCGCGGGCGTCGCGGCGCGGTAGCGGCCGAGGTCCTGCGCCAGGAAGCCCGGATTGCCGGTGCGCACGTTGTAGCCGTTGAGCAGGTCGGCGCGGCCGCCGAAGCCGCCCACGCTCTCCAGGCGCCGGATGAAACGCACCTCGAAACCGGTCTGGGCCCGGGCGAGCTCGTCCCCGGCGATCCCCTTCTCGAACAACCGCCGCAGCTCCGCGTCGACGGCGCGCTCCAGCTGCGCGAGTTCGACGCCCGCCTTGGCCGTGACCTCCACCTGGAAGACGCTGCCGATCTCGCGGGAGCTCTGCCACGCCGAGACGTCCTGCGCGATCTGCTGCTCGTAGACCAGCGCCTGGTACAGGCGCGACGTCTTGCCGCCCGTCAGGACCGACGCCAGCAGCCCCAGCTCGGCGTCGTCGGGCGCGTACAGGGCCGGGGTATGCCAGGCCACGATGAGCCGCGGCAGCTCGACGTCGTCCTCGGCCGTCGCCCTGCGCTCGCCTTCGAGCACGGGGATCCACTGCCGGATCCGCTGCACGGGCCGCCCCGGCGGGATCGTGCCGAAGTACTTGGCGATGAGCGCCTTCGCCTCGGCCGGGTCGAAGTCGCCG
Source organism: Gemmatimonas sp. (assembly GCA_013824755.1). Taxonomy (GTDB): domain Bacteria; phylum Krumholzibacteriota; class Krumholzibacteriia; order LZORAL124-64-63; family LZORAL124-64-63; genus PNOJ01. The sequence continues at coordinate 13,965 of PNOJ01000016.1, read as the reverse complement.
GCCACGCACAGGCTGGCGTTGTTGGGCGTGTAGTAGAGCGCGAAGAAGTCCGCGACGTCCTGCTTGGCGGCCGCGGACAGGTCGTCCATGCTGCCGATGACGGTGTGGCTGTACGGGTGGTCGGAGGGGAAGAGCAGCTTCGCCATCAGCTCGTCGGCCACGGCGTAGGGCTCGTTCTCGCCCTCGCGCTTCTCGTTCTGGACGACGCCCTTCTGGTTGGCGAGGCGCTCCTCGGTCATCGCCGGCAACAGGAAGCCCATGCGGTCGGACTCGAGCCACAGGGCCAGCTCCAGCTGCTCGCTCGGCACGTTCTCCCAGTAGTTGGTGCGGTCGACGTTCGTCGACCCGTTCACCTGGCCGCCCACGCGCTGCAACGGCGCGAAGTAGTCGTCGTCGTGGTGCTGCGACCCCTGGAACATCATGTGCTCGAAGAGGTGCGCGAAGCCGGTGCGGCCGGGCTTCTCGTTCTTCGATCCCACGTGGTACCAGACGTTGACCGACACCGAGGGGATCGTGTGGTCCTCGTGCAGGATCACCTCGAGCCCGTTCTCCAGGACGTACTTCTCGAAGGGGATCTCGGGCAGGTCCTGCGCGAGGGCGGGCGCGGCCAGGACGATCACCAGCAGCAGGGGCGCGAAACGGCGCATCGGGTTCCTCCTCGGGGATGTGGTGGGTGGCCCGTTCCATACGGATTCCCGGTCGTCCGGTTCCGGCCGCGGCCGCAGGATAGCACGGGAAACGCGGCGGGCCCCACCCTTTCCACGCCGACCCCGGCGCCCTCTTGCGTGCTTGCCCGCGCCCGGGGCCGTGGTAAGCTGCCGGAGCCAGGCGAACAACCGCACCCGCGGACCGAAGGAGTGACCGAAATGTCCCGTCTCACCCAGCGCCGCCCGACGAAGGCCGCGCAGCCCCCCGGCACCGTCGAGTACGTCGGGAAGCACAAGGTCGAGAACGTCGGGATCACGGTCCTCGACTACGGCCCCGCGTGCTGCCGGGAATCGACGCCCGCCGCGCTCGCCGAGCTGCTCCCCCACCGCGACAGCGAGACCGTCACCTGGATCGACATCGACGGCCTCCACGACACCGAACTGCTGCAGGGCCTCGGGGCGCACTTCGGCTTCCACCCGCTGGTCCTCGAGGACGTCGTCAACACCCACCAGCGGCCGAAGCTGGAGGATTACGGCGACTACCTGTACATCGTGGTGCGGATGCTGAGCTACGACGCCGAAAAGCGGGAGCTGGGCAGCGACCAGGTCAGCCTGCTGCTGGGAAGCCGCTACGTGTTCTCGCTCCAGGAAAGCTGGGGCGACGTCTTCGACCCCGTGCGCGAGCGGATCCGCAACGGCAAGGGGCGCATCCGCAACCACGGGCCGGACTACCTGGCCTACGCCCTCCTGGACGCGGTGGTCGACAACTACTTCGTGATCCTGGAACAGCTGGGCGAGGAGATCGAGGAGCTGGAATCCCTGCTCGTCGAGGATCCCCGGCCGGAACAGCAGCGGGCCGTCCACCAGCTGAAGCGCGAGATGATCCTGCTGCGCAAGAGCGTGTGGCCGCTGCGCGAGGTGCTCGCGGGCCTGGAGCGCACGGAATCGGAGCTGCTGCGGCCCGAGACCCGCGTCTTCGTCCGCGACGTCTACGACCACGCGATCCAGGTCATCGACGTGGTCGAGTCGTTCCGCGACATGCTGTCGGGCCTGCAGGACCTCTACCTCTCGAGCATCAGCAACAAGATGAACGAGGTCATGAAGGTGCTGACGATCATCGGCACGATCTTCATCCCGGTCACCTTCCTGGCCGGCGTCTACGGCATGAATTTCGAGCATTTCCCGGAGCTGGCCTGGAAGTGGAGCTACCCGGCGTTCTGGGCGGCCACGCTGGTTGTCGGCGGCGTCATGCTCTCCTTCTTCCGCCGGCGCAAGTGGCTGTGACGACGGGCGCGTGCAACACCGGCTCGCCGGCTGCGTCGATAGCGCGAAACGCGCCCGCCCCGACGTCCCCACAACCCGAGCTCTGGAGATCGACATGCGACGCCTGCTGCTGGTCCTGACGCTGATCGCCGCCCCGCTCACCGCCCTCGCCGGCCACGAGGCGGGCGCCCGCATCGACGTGGGCGTCCCCAAGGGGGATTTCGCCGACAATCTGGACAATCCCGGCTTCGGCCTGGTGGGCCACTACGCCTGGAGCCCGGCGCCGGCCTTCGCGGTGGGCGCCGGCCTGGGCTACATGATCTACGGCAGCGAAACGCGCGTCGTCGAGCTGCCCCTGGTCGAGGACGTGGACCTGACCACGACCAACAATCTGGCCGCCTTCCACCTGCTGATGCAGCTGCGGGCGCCGCGCGGCCCCGTGCGCCCCTACCTCGAGGGCCGCTTCGGCGGCCAGTACCTCTGGACGGAGTCGAAGCTCGAGGACCAGGACTACTGGGACGACGACGAGGTCGGCAAGGAAGTGAACTACGACGACTTCGCCCTGGTCTACGGCGGCGGCGGCGGCCTGCTGGTCGGCCTGCGCTCGCCCCGGCCGACCGACCGGAAACCCTGGGCCCTCGACCTGGACCTCAAAGCCCTGTGGCTGTCCGGCGAGCAGGCCCGCTACCTGACCGAGGGCGGCATCGTCATCGTCGGCGACCGGCCCGTCTTCCGTCCCTCGGAGTCGGAAACCGACCTGCTGCACGTCGAGGTCGGCGTGAACGTGCGCTTCTGAAACGAATCGAGCCGTTGATGGAGACCAAGACCGCGCTGGCGGCGGCGCTGATGCTGGCACTGGCGACGGGGGGCTGCGGCCCGCGCGACGAGCCGGCCGATCCCGCCCACCTCGCCGAGGTCGAAGCCTGGCACGCCGCGCGCATCGAGCGCCTGCGCGACGAGGCGGGCTGGCTGACCCTCGTCGGCCTGCACCCCCTGCGTGACGGCGCCAACACGGTGGGCTCGGCCGAGGACGCCGGCGCGCGGCTGCCCGCGACAGCCCCGGCGCACCTCGGCGTCGTCACCGCGGATGCGGCGGGCTTCGCCTTCACGGTCGACCCCATCCTCGACCCTGGCGCCCGCGTCTACCGGCTGGTCGACGGCGACACCGTCGCGGTGGCGTCCGTCGCCATGACGCCGGACGTCCCGGGCCCGCCGACCGTGCTGCGCTCGGGCTCGCTGCTCTTCCAGGTCATCGTGCGCGGCGGCCGCGGCTTCCTGCGCGTCAAGGACCGCGAGAGCGAGGTCCGGCGCGGGTTCACGGGCATCGATCGCTACCCGGTGGGCGGGCGCTGGCGCGTGACGGCCAGGCTCGAACCCCACGACCCGCCGCAAGGGGTGATGGTGCCCGACGTGCTGGGCAACCTCGAGGAATCGCCGAGCCCGGGCACGCTGGTGTTCGAGCTGGAGGGCCGCGCATGCCGGCTCACGCCGATGGGCGGGCCGGGCGAGGAGCTGTTCATCGTCTTCGCCGACGCGACCAGCGGCGACGAGACCTACGGCGGCGGCCGCTTCCTGTCGGCCGACCCGCCGCGCCCCGACGGGACCGTCGTGCTGGACTTCAACCTGGCGACCAACCCGCCCTGCGCCTTCACGCCGTACGCGACCTGCCCCCTGCCCCCTCAGGGCAACCGCTTGGCGGTGGCGGTGCGCGCCGGCGAGAAAACCTGGGGGAGCCACTGACCCGGCCGCCGTCCCGTCGTTGCGCACCGGGCGCCCTGCCGTATCATGCAATGAGACGGCGGGACCCACGGCGACCGGCGCACACCCCAGCCCAGCGGACGGAACACGCATGATCATCGCGGTCCTCAGCGACATCCACGCCAATCTCGAGGCGCTCGCCGCCGTCGTGGCCGACGCGCGCCGCGAGGGGGCCGGTCGCTTCGCCTGCCTCGGGGACGTCGTCGGCTACAACGCCGATCCGGTCGCCTGCGTCGACCTCGTGCGCGGGCTGCCGTGCCTGCCCTGCATCCGCGGCAACCACGACGAGATGGCCGCCGGCGACCGGGTCCTGCTGGGCATCAACCGCCAGGCTTTCGATGCGATGACCTGGACCCGCGGGCAGCTCGACGCGGAGCGCCGCGCCTGGCTCGGCGGCCTGCCGCTGCTCCACGAGGAACCCGACGCCGTCTACGTCCACGCCTCCCTCCACGAACCGGCCGCCTGGCACTACGTGCACGACGCGCAGGCGGCCGCGGCCAGCTTCGCCGGCCAGTCGCCGCGCGTCTGCTTCATCGGCCACTCCCACCAGCCCGGCGGCTGGCGCGACGACGGCCACGGCGCGAAGCGGGGACAGGGAGAGTCGTTCGAACTCGCCGCCGGCGAGCGCTGGCTGGTGAACGTCGGCAGCGTCGGCCAGCCCCGCGACCACGACCCGCGCGCCTCCTACGCCCTCTACGACGCCGACGGAGGTCGCGTCCGCCTGCGCCGCGTCGCCTACGACGTCGCGGCGGCCCAGGCCAAGATCCTGGCCGCCGGCCTGCCCGAACAGCTCGCCAAACGACTCGGTTGACCAGGGACTCGGCAGACCCGGGCTCGCGCCGGCGGCGCCGGCCCGGAGTCAGCGCTTCAAGCGGTCGCGGTACCGGTCGCGGAACTTCTCGAGCTTGGGGTCGATGACGAGGCGGCAGTAGGGCTGCGACTTGTTGTTGGCGTAGTAGTCCTGGTGGTCGACCTCGGCGGGGATGAAGGCGTCCAGCAACCCGACGCGCGTCACCGGGGGGCGCGGGTAGAGGCCGGCCGCCGCCACCTCGCCCTTGACCCGCTCCGCCGTGCGCTGCTGCTCCTCGTCGTGGGCGAAGATCGCCGAGCGGTACTGCGGGCCCGTGTCGGCGCCCTGCCGGTCGAGGGTCGTGGGATCGTGGATGGTGAAGAAGACGGCCAGCAGTTCGGCGTAGGGGATGACCGCCGGGTCGAAGGTCACCTGCACGACTTCGGCGTGGCCGGTGGTCCCGGTGCAGACTTCCTTGTAGGTCACGGGGCCCGGGCCGCCGCCGGCGTAGCCGGAGACCACGCGGCTCACCCCCGCCAGTTCCTGGAACACGGCTTCGAGGCACCAGAAGCAGCCTCCGGCGAGGGTGGCGGTCTCGGACCGGGGCGCAGGGACGGTTCCGTTCACGGCGGGGCTCCTCGCGGGGAAGAGGACCAGTGCGGCCGCGAAGGCGGCGGCGACAGCGGATCGGATCGGCATGACGACTCCTCGTGGCGGGGGAGACGGACAGGATAATCACGGGGGCGGCGGATCCGCGACTGGCCCACCCCTTGCAACCCCGCCTCGACGACCTTACCCGAGCCCGGAGCGACCGGACATGACTCAAGAGACCGACGGTTTCGCGACCGCCCGGGATCTGTACCTGAATCGCGAATTGAGCCTCCTGGAGTTCCAGCAGCGGGTGCTGGAGGAGGCCCGGGACCCGTCCAATCCCCTGCTGGAGCGCGTCAAGTTCCTGGCCATCCTGGGGTCGAATCTCGACGAGTTCTTCATGGTCCGCGCGGGCGGCCTGAGCATGCAGCAGCAGTCCGGGGTCGTGGAGCTGTCCCTGGACGGCCTGACCCCCGCCGCCCAGCTCGCAGCCATCCGCAAGCGGGCCTTCCAGCTGATGTCCGAGGCGTCCCGCTGCCTCCACGAGGAGCTGCTGCCGGCCCTGCGGGAGGCCGGCGTCCACGTCCTCGACCACGCCGAGCTGAACGAGAAGCAGCGCGGCCAGGTCGAGCGCTACTTCCAGCAGGTCGTCTTCCCGGTGCTCACGCCCCTGGCCCACGATCCCGGCCACCCCTTCCCCCACATCTCGAACCTCAGCCTGAACATGGCCGTCCTGGTGCGCAACACCGAGGGCGAGGTCCGCTTCGCGAGGGTCAAGGTGCCGGCCACCCTGCCGCGGCTGGTGCCGATCAAACGGTCGTCGGGCGGCGTGAAGCGCGACGGGACGTCGCCCCGCAACCACTACTTCGTCTGGCTCGAGCAGGTGATCGCCGCCCACCTGGGCGAGCTCTTCCACGGCATGGAGCTGCTGGAGGCGCACCCCTTCCGGGTGATCCGCAACGCGGATTTCGAGATCCAGGAGCTGGAGGCCAGCGACCTGCTGGAGACGATGGCCGCCAGCGTCAAGGAGCGGCAGTTCGGCGACGCGGTCCACCTGGACGTCTCGCCGGAGATGCCGGCCGAGATCCGCGGCATCCTGACGCGCAACCTCGGGCTGGTGGAGCGCGACGTCTACGTCCTGCCGCGCCCCCTCGGTCTGGTCGGGCTGGCGCAGGTCCACGAGGTGGACCGCTACGACCTGAAGTTCCCCGCCTTCACGCCCAGCCTGCCGGCGCCGCTGCGTCCCGAGACGCGCGAGGGCGACGTCTTCGCCGCCATCCGGCAAGGCGACCTGCTGCTGCACCACCCCTACGACGCCTTCGACCCCGTGGTGGAGTTCCTGCAGGCGGCCGCCCGCGACCCCCAGGTCCTGGCCATCAAGCAGACCCTCTACCGCGTGGGCGCGACTCGCCGGTGGTGCGGGCCCTGCTGCGGGCCCGTCGCGACTACCACAAGCAGGTGGCGGTGCTGGTGGAGCTGAAGGCCCGCTTCGACGAGGACAGCAACATCGGCTGGGCGCGCATGCTCGAGCACGAGGGCGTCCACGTGACCTACGGCCTGATGGGCCTCAAGACGCACTGCAAGGTGCTGCTGGTCGTGCGGCAGGAAGGCGACGAGATCCGGCGCTACGTCCACCTGGGCACCGGCAACTACAACCACGCGACGGCCCGCGCCTACGAGGATCTCGGGATGTTCACCTGCGACCCGGAGATCGGCGCCGACGCCACCGACCTCTTCAACTACCTCACCGGCTACTCGGCCCAGAAGGATTACCGCCGGCTGATCGTGGCGCCGGTCAACATGCGCGAGCGGCTCGACGGGCTGCTGCGGCGCGAGATCGCCCACGCCCGCGCCGGGACCAGGGCCCGGCTGGTGCTGAAGATGAACGCGCTGGTGGACCGCCGGATCATCCACCTGCTCTACGAGGCCTCGCAGCAGGGGGTGCAGGTCGACCTGATCGTGCGCGGCGTCTGCAGCCTGCGGCCGGGCGTCGCGGGGCTGAGCGAGAACATCCGCGTCACCAGCGTGGTCGGCCGCTTCCTCGAGCACAGCCGCATCTACTACTTCCGCAACGGCGGCGACGAGGAGATCTACGCGGGCAGCGCCGACCTCATGACGCGCAACATCGACCGTCGCGTGGAGGTGCTGTTCCCGGTGACCAGCCCGCCGCTGCGGCGCTACCTGCGCGACGACGTGCTCGGCGTCTACCTCGCCGACAACGCCTCGGGCCGCGACATGCAGCCCGGAGGCGGCTACGCGCGGCTGCGTCCCGCCGAGGGCGAGGAACCGGTCCAGGTCCAGCGAAGGCTGCTGGAGAGCCGCGGCGGGGTCTGGCGCCGCTGAGGCGGCTCAGGGCAGCAGGTCCGCGTCCGGCACGCCGAGGCAGGTCCCCACCGAGCGCGCCGCGTGGAGCCAGGGGTGGCCCGCCGGCACGGTCTGCTTGCGGCCGGCGACCTGTTCCAGCGGCACCGGCACGATCTCGATCCCCCGCACCGCCGTCATCACGTTCACGACGCCCGCGGCCAGCAGGTCGGCGGCCTTCACGCCCAGGCGCGTGCACAGCAGGCGGTCGGCCGGGGTCGGCCCGCCGCCGCGCTGGACGTGGCCCAGCGCGGTGACGCGCGCGTCGGTCCCGGTCAGCGCCTGGAGCTGGCGCGCCAGGCTGGTGGCCAGGGACTCGTGCACCAGGCGGCGGCCGTGCAGGTCGTCGTCCGCCTCGGGCGCGGCCGCGGCCTTCGGCGCCCCGTTCTTGCGCGCCAGGCGGGCCGCGGCGGCCTGCTCGCGCGTGAGCGCCCCCTCGGCCACCACGACGATCGAGAAGCGCTTGCCGAAGCGGCGCTGCCGTTCCAGCAGGTAGTCCTTCACCACGTGCAGGTCGTAGGGGATCTCCGGGATGAGGATGACGTCGGCGCCGGCAGCCAGGCCCGCACCGAGGGCCAGCCAGCCGGCGCTGTTGCCCATGACCTCCACCACGATGATGCGGTCGTGGCTGGTCGCGGTGGTGTGCAGGCGGTCGATGGCCTCGGCGGCGATCGTCATGGCCGTGTCGAAGCCGAAGCTGACGTCGGTGCCGAAGACGTCGTTGTCGATGGTCTTGGGCAACGTCATCACGTCCAGGCCGCCGGCGCGCTGCAGGTGGTGGGCGTTCTTCTGGGTGCCGTTGCCGCCCAGGCAGACCAGGCACTCGATGCCGTGGCTGCGGGCGTTGGCCACCGCGACGGCGGTCATGTCCAGGACCTGGTCGCCCATCAGCATCTTGTTGGGCTTGTCGCGGCTGGTGCCCAGGATGGTGCCGCCGAGCGTCAGGACGTTGCTCAGGGCCTGGCTGTCCAGGCGCTGCACGCGGTTCTCCACGAGACCGCGGAAACCGTCGCGGATGCCGACCACTTCCATGCCGTGGCGCTGGATGGCGGCCTTGGCGATGCCGCGGATGGCGGCGTTGAGGCCGGGGCAGTCGCCGCCCGAGGTGAGGATGCCGATGCAGCGGATCTGCGGGGGGTTCCCGTTCATGTCGCGTCCCGTCCGGTCAGGGGAAAGGCGGCGGCCGTCACCGGTCGTGGCGGCCGTCGTGCACATCCTGGGCAGGTCGCGGGCGCCGGCCAGCGCCCCTACCGGGCCAGCTTCCTCGCCAACGCGACGCCCTCCTCCACCGAGGCGATCCCGCCCGCGAGCTGCGACTCGTAGCATGCGTCGAGGAGCGCCTTGAACCCCGGGCCGGGCGCGAACCCGAGCCCGATCAGGTGGCGGCCGAGGACCAGCGGTCGCGGCGGCGCGGTGCGGACGTCCAGGGCCGCGGCGCGCTCCAGCAGCCAGTCGCCGGCCGGGAAGCCCGGTCCGGCGCCGTCGCCGCGACCGAGGCGGTCGGCCCGGGCGACGCGCACCAGGCGGTCGATCCGGCCCACGCGGTGCGCGAGCCGCCGGATCGCGGCGTCGCCCGCCGCGGCGCGGTGCAGCTCGTGGGGACGGGAGTGCTCGCGCACCAGCGGCACGACCTGCTCGACGAGGTCGCGCTGCGGCGTCAGCCGCGCCAGCAATGCGCGCGCGGGCGCCTCCCCGGCCTCGAGATGTCCCGGCGAGCGCGGCCGCCCGTCGGCGAAGCGGGTCGTGGCCGGCTTGCCCAGGTCGTGGCAGAGCACGGCCAGCCCGACGATGAGGTCCTCGCGCTCGTCGCCCGTGCGCTCGGCGGCGAACGCGTCCAGGCAGAGACCGGTGTGGATCCAGGCGTCCCCCTCGGGATGCCACGCGGGATCCTGCGCGCAACCGACGAGGGCCGCGAGTTCCGGGAAGTGGTCGAGCCAGCCGGTGTCGCGCAGGAACGCGAGGCCCAGGGACGGGCGCGCGCCCAGCAGCAGGAGCTTGCGCCACTCCTCGAAGATCCGCTCGCGGGCCAGCCCCTCGGGGTCCAGGCCGCGGCAGGCGGTCACGGTCGCCGGATCGGCGGTCAGCTCGAAGCGCGCGACGAGCTGCATCCCGCGCAGCACGCGCAGCGGGTCCTCCGCGAAGCGTTCCGAGACGCGGCGCAGGACGCGGCGCTCCAGGTCGCCGCAGCCGCCCACCGGATCGACGATCTCGCCGGCCAGCGGGTCGTAGGCGATGGCGTTGAGCGTGAAGTCGCGCCGCAGCGCAGCCTCCCGCGGCGACAGGTCCGGATCGGACTGCACGAGGAACCCGCGGTGGCCCAGCCCCGCCTTCGACTCGCGGCGCGGCAGCGAGACGTCGACCGGCACGCCGCGCAGCTTCAGCACGCCGAAGGCGCGGCCCGTGCGGTCCAGGGCGTGGCGCGACGACAGCAGCGATTCGAGCCGCTCGGGCTCCACCCCGTAGACCTCGAGGTCGTGGTCCACGGGCGCGCGCTCCAGCAGCGCGTCGCGGACGCAGCCGCCCACCAGCAGGGCGCGGCCGCCCTCGTCGCGCACGGCGCGGCAGACGTCCAGCACGACGTCGCGCACGCCTTCATCGACCGGCTGCCAGCGCATGGACGTGATCCTCCCTCGCGCCATCATCGCCGCAACGGCGGCGGCTGGCAACAGCGCACGGCCGGAAAAGAACGAGGATGTACAAAGACGAGGGCGGCCGCGCGGCCGCCCCCGTTCCGGACACCCTCGACGGGTCGAGGTCAGTACATCGCCTTGACGCTGCCCCAGGCCGCGTTCTCCGCGGGCACGGCGCCGCAGTTCTGGATGATCGTCGCGGTGCCGCGTTCGGACGCGACGTACCAGTCGCCGTCGCCGGCGAACTGGTAGCGGTAGGTGTAGTGGTAGCTGCCCGCGGGCAGGTAGGTGGTCATCCACACCACGTACTCGTCGTTGTTGCCCACGTCCACGTTGAAGACGGCGGGCAGCCACAGCCAGCTGGCGTCCGGGGTCGAACCGACGGGGCCGAAGCCCAGCTCGGCGGTGATGCCCGCGCCCTGGCCCGGGGCATCGGTCACGCCGGACATCCAGACCTGGCCGAAGATCCCGGTGCCGGTGCAGGCCGGGTCGGTGGTCGAACGGCCACTGCAGGTTGCCCCAGCCGATCGAGGTGGCGGAGGCGGCGCCGGCGGCCGCGACGAGCGCGACCATCATCATGCCCATCGTTAACTTTTTGAACATCGTGTCCCCCAGTCGAAGCGGGTGGTGGCGGAGTCGTTGCGGGTTGGTCCCGTTGACTGCGGCTCGTACTCTGACATCAATTACAACATATTTTCATGAAACAGTCAAGAAACAAGCATATTGTGCGAATAATTGCCATTTGGGTCACCAGGTGTCGTTTGGGTGGGGGGCTGGCCTTGGCCTATAATGGCAACCACTTCTGCCCCGGGAGGACCCCGTGCCCGCTCGTCGCCGTCCCGCGCGCCCCCGACCGTCGCCCGCCCGGCTCACCGGCTGCCTGCTCCTGCTGCTGGGGCTTCCGTCGCTCGCCGTCGGGGCGGCACCCGAGCCGCTGGCCGAATCGCTCGGGACCGGCATCGTCCGCTTCCATGCCGACGCGGCGGCCCGCGATGCGGCCGCTCCCTCCCTGTCGATGGTCGCGGTCCTGCCGTCGCCGGACGCCGCGCCGACGGTGCTCCCGGAGTTCTACCGCGTCGCGGGCCGCGCCGCCGCGCGCATCGCGATCCCGGAGGGCACCGACCTCTACGGCACCGGCGAGGTCTTCGGACCCCTGCGCCGCAACGGGACCCGCACGGTCTGCTGGAACCACGACGCCTACGCCTACGGCGGCGACACGCCGCACCTGTACCAGTCGCACCCCTGGGTGCTGGCCGTGCGACCGGACGGCACCGCCTTCGGCGTGCTGGCCGACACGAGTTGGCGCACGCTCATCGACTTGACCTCGGGCATCCTGTTCGTGGCCAACGGCCCGCGCTTCCCCGTGGTGGTCGTCGACCGCGAGTCGCCGCAAGCGGTGCTGCGGGGCCTGGCCGAGCTGTGCGGCACCATGGACCTGCCGCCCCTGTGGTCGCTGGGCTACCACCAGTGCCGCTACTCGTACACGCCCGACGACCGCGTGCGCGAGATCGCCCGCGAGTTCCGCGCGCGCGACCTCCCCTGCGACGTCGTCTGGCTGGACATCGACTACCTGGACGGCAACCGCTCCTTCACCTTCGACCCCGTCGCCTTCCCCGACCCCGCCCGGCTCGACGCCGACCTCGACGCCCTGGGCTTCCGCACCATCGCGATCATCGACCCGGGCATCAAGCTCGAGGAAGGCTACGCCGTCTTCGACTCGGGCGAGACGGTCGACGCCTGGGTCCGCACCTACGACGGCGCGCCGTACGTCGGCCGCGTGTGGCCCGGCGACTGCGTGTGGCCCGACTTCACGAACCGCCGCGTGCGCGCCTGGTGGGGCGGCCTGTACGCGGACTTCCTCGCCACCGGGATCGACGGCGTCTGGAACGACATGAACGAACCCGCGGTCTTCAACGTGGACAGCAAGACCATGCCCGAGGACAACGTCCACCGCGCCGACGAGGAACTCGGCGGGACCGGGCCGCACGCCCGCTACCACAACGCCTACGGCATGCTCATGGCCCGCGCCACGCGCGAGGGCATGCTGGCCGCGCGCCCCGACCGGCGGCCCTTCGTGCTGACGCGCGCCAACTTCCTGGGCGGCCACCGCTACGCCGCCACCTGGACCGGCGACAACGTGGCGTCGTGGCGGCACCTGGACGCCTCGCTCGCCATGGTCCTGAACCTCGGCCTGTCGGGGCAGCCCTTCGCCGGCCCGGACATCGGCGGCTTCGAGGGCAAGGGCGACGGCGCGCTGTACGCCCGCTGGATGGGGTTCGGGGCGCTGCTGCCCTTCGCCCGCGGCCACACCGGCAAGGGCAACATCGACAAGGAGCCGTGGGCCTTCGGACCGGAGGTCGAGGCCACCTGCCGCCGCGCCCTGCAGGGCCGCATGCGCCTGATGCCCCACCTCTACACGCTGATGCGCGAGGCGGCGACCACGGGCCTGCCGGCCTGGCGCCCGCTGTTCTTCGCCGACCCCGCCGACCCGCGCCTGCGCGACGTCGACGACGCGGCCCTGATCGGCGACGACCTGATGGTCGTCGTGGACACGTCCCCCGGCGCGGGCGACGCCGTGCCGGCGCTGCCCGCGGGCGACTGGCGCGAGGTGACCCGGCACGTCTTCGGCGATGTCGCGGACCCCGACCTGCCCCGCCTCTACCTGCGCGACGGCGCCGTCCTGGCGCTCGCCGCGCCGGCCGCGCACACCGACGCCGCGGCAGCTCCCGTCACCCTGCTGGTCAACCCGGACCGTCAGGGCCGGGCCTCCTGCGCCGTGTACCGCGACGGGGGCGAGGGCTTCGCCTACCGCGACGGCGAGTTCGGGCTGTCGCGCATCACGGCCGTCGTGCGCGGCCCGCACGTCGACCTGTCGTGCCGCGCGCTGGAAGGGGACTGGGCGGCCCTCTCCGGCGCGGGATCGGTCGTCTTGCTCGCGGGCGATGCGGAGGCTACCGTCGATGCGTCCTGGCCCGGCTCCTTCGACCTGCAGCCCTAGGCGCGCGCATGACCGTACTGAACATCGTCCTGCCCATCTTCCTGGTCATCGGCCTGGGCTACGCCCTGCGCCGGTTGCGCTTCGTCACGACGGAGGGCAACGCCGTCCTGACGCGGCTGGTCTTCTACGTGGCGGCGCCGGTGCTGCTGGTGCGCGGCGCCGCCGGCACCTCGCTGCGCAGCAGCCTCGACCCGCGCGTCCTGGGCGTCTTCATCGCTGTGAGCGTGCTGGTGGCGGCCGCCACGTACGCGCTGGCCTTCCGGTCCCGCGCCTCGCGGCGCGGCGTCTTCGCGCAGGGCTCCCACCGCAGCAACATGGTCTTCGTGGGCCTGCCGCTGGTCATGAACGCCTTCGGCGAGGAGGCCGTCGGCCAGATCTCGGTGCTGGTGGGCGCGATGGTCGTGGTCTACAACGTGCTGTCGATCGTGGTGCTGACCCTCCCCCACCACAGCGGGGGGCCGGGACGGCAGGTGGACCTGACCGGCATGCTGAAACGCATCGCGGTCAACCCGCTGGCGTTGGGCAGCGCGGCCGGCATCGTCCTGTCGGCGATCGGCCTCGCGATCCCGGCGACGCTGGGCGGCGCCATGGACCTCGTGGGGGGCACCGCCCTGCCGCTGGCGCTGATCTCGGTCGGCGCGGGGTTGGACCTGGAACGCCTGCGCCGCGAGATTGCAGGCGCCGCGACGACGTGCGTCCTGAAGCTCGGCCTCTACCCGGCGCTCGTCTACGTCGGCCTGCGCGCCCTCGGGCTCGAAGGTGTCGCCCTGCAGGCGCCGGTGCTGCTGGCGGCCACGCCCACCGCCGTGGTAAGCTACGTCATGGCGCAGGAGATGCAGGGCGACGAACAGCTCGCCGGCGCCATGGTCATCGGCACCACGCTGCTCTCGCTGCCGGCGAGCATCCTGTGGCTGCTGCTGCTCGGGG
>PNOJ01000015.1 GCA_013824755.1 Gemmatimonas sp. | reverse complement strand
GCAAGGGCGTGCTGCACCGCAACATCGGGAAGGCGGATCTCGAGCGGGTGCTCGTCGAGGAGATCGACCGGCTGCGTTGATCCGACGTCCCTGACGATCCGAGCCGTCGCGGCTAGCGGGCCAGCATGACCTTGCACGCGGCCGTCGTCCCGGCGGCGTCGCGCGCCCGGACGAGGTAGGCGCCCGAAGGCAGTTCGCGTCCCCGTCCGTCCCTCCCGTCCCACATCGCGCGCCACGATCCGTCGGCGAGGACCGGCGTCAGGTCGGCGACGCGCCGCCCGCAGGGATCGAAGATCTCCAACGCCATGACCGGTCCGTCGGCCGCGACGTCGAGGGTGACCGTGGGGTTGAACGGGTTCGGCACGGCCTTCACGGCCCTGAGGCGGGGGGTGGCGTCGCCCACCCCGTCGCTCGGCAAGCCGGGGAGCGATTCCCAGACGGCGGCCGGCCGGGGCACGCCGGCCAGCGTGTCGCGCCGGGCGAAGGCGAAGGCCGCACAGCCGTAGGCATCGACCGACAGGGAGAGGTGGGACTCCAATCCCGTGTCCTGCAGTTCCGCCAGCTCGTCGCTGTGGTCAGTCCAGGTCGCGACGTCACGCTGCAGGTAGTGGAGACGCCGGCTGTGGGGCGCCATCGTCGGGTCGCTGCCGAGCTGGAACCAGAGCGCGTGGACGAGCTCGCCGTTCATGTCGAACCCGATCCGCGGCGACAGCGGCCAGTCGTAATGGTCGGTGGGGACGGTCATGGCCAGCGGCGCCTGCCAGCCGTCGTCGTCGAGCCACTCGCAGAAACTGATCTGGTTGCAGGGGCAGGTCGGCTGCAGCCCCGTGGTCAGGAACACGTAGCCGAAGGAGGCGCGGGCCACGTCGAACTCGCCGCCGAAGACGTGGATGCCGGTATGCGCCACAGGCGTCGTCCAGCCGGATCCGAGCTCGTGGTCGACGTGCTTCAGGCAGGGCTCTTCGTCCATGTCGACGTAGTAGACGCGCGGCAGCGGCGAGTAGGGGCCGCTGTGCGTCGTGACCTGGGGGAACGACAGTTCGTTCAGCTGCGGCGCCGCGCCGGGGATCGTTTCCAGTTGGCCCCAGCCCAGTTCCGAACGCCGCAGGAACCGGATCCCGCCGCCGGTAGCATTGCCGGACCAGACCGCCAGCCAGGCCCAGGACGGGTACTCCGGATAACCGCTGCACCACAGGTCGATGCGGCTGGTGGCCTGCGTCGTCGGGCCGAGATCGGCGACCGCGACGGTCGACCAAGTGCTGAATCCCGTCTGCTCGCGGACGACGAGTTCGGTGCCGCGCACGAAGGCCAGGATGTAGGTGCCGTCGTGCAGCAGCCCGGTTTCCGGCAGCGTCCCCGGTCCGTGGTGGTCGAAGTAGTCGGCCGGCGCCCTTTTCTCTCCCGGCAAGACGATGCCTTCGAACCGGGAATCGACCTCGCCGCCGGCTTCCCAGGCGGTCAGCCACATCCAGGTGCCGGTGGCGATCGAGGGGCGCCCGCAGTCCAGGGTCGTGCCGCCGATGGGGTGGTTGTACCGGACATCGGCGCCGGCGTGTGTGGCGAGCGTCAGCAGGACCAGGACGAGGGGAGCGGGGAACGGGCGGTTGCGCAACATCACGGGACACCTCCGCAGCGACGGTCCGTGTCGGGCGATCGACAACGACCTGACGTCCGGCGGGGGACGCGATTCGCGGTGAGCATACGATTTATGCCCGGCGCGGGCAAGCAGCAACCGGCGCCCGAGGCCTGCCCCGGGAGGGGGCGGGCGCGGCGTCAGGCCCGCCAGGGCGCCAGCACCCGCCGCAGCGCGTCCGGCCCCTCGTGCCAGGCGAGCGCCAGGCCGTAGTTGGTGACCGGGACGCCGGCGGCGGCCAGGCGCAGCACGCGCGCCCGCAACCGCTGCTCGTGGATCATGCAGCCGCCGCAGTGGATCACCACGGCGTAGTCCCGCAATTCCTCCGGATCCGGGAACTCGCGCCCGAAAGCGTGCTCGACGACGACGCCCGGCACGCGCTCCCGCAGCTGGTGCGGCAACTGGACGGTGCCGATGTCCTCGGCGATGCGGTCGTGGTTGCAGGCCTCGGCGATCAGCACGCGGTCGCCCGCCGCCAGCGCGTCGAGGGCCGCGGCGCCGCGCGCGAAGAGGGCGAGGTCGCCGCCCGAGGTGGCGTGGATCATCATGACCGAGAACGTCGTCAGCGGGACGTCCGCCGGCACCCAGGCGTCCATCACGTCGATGGCCTGGGAGTCGGTCAGCACGAGCTGGACGCTCTCGGCCGCGGCCAGCGCGCCCAGGAAGGCGACGAAGCGCCGGCGCTCGGCGTCCCGCTCGGCGGGATCGTCGTGGCGCGCCCGGCGCAGGTCGGTGCGGTACAGCGCGATCGGGACGCTGCGGCGCAGCAGGAACTCCATCGCCATCTCCTGCGGGCGCAGCAGGCGGCCCGAGGGCGTCTCCTCGTCCATCGGCACGTGCAGCAGGACCGCGCCGCGGTCCCGCAGGAACGGGAGCAGCGGGCCGGCCCGCTTCGCGGCCGGGGAGGCCGCGGCCAGGAACTCCGCCAGCGCGGCGGTGCGCGCGTCGTCGGCGAGGTCGATCTCCAGCACCGGGACGCCCGCGTCGGGGGGCAGCGCCGCCAGGCAGAAGTCGCGGACGTCGGGCGGCGGCGCGTCGCCGGCGCGCAGGTTCAGCAGCACGGCCAGGTGCTTGCCCAGGCGCAGGGCCTCCCGCGCGACGAAGGCCTCGACGTCGGCCTGGCCCGAGGCGAAGGCCTGCCGGGGGTCGACGACCAGCGCGACGAGGTCGCACTCCTCCAGCGCCGCCAGCGTCTTCTGCCGCTTCTTGGCGCCGAGTCCCGCACCCTCGTCCAGGCCGGCGGTATCGAGGACCTTGCAGGGGCCCAGGGCGTGGATCTCCATGAGCGCGTCGCGGACGTCGGCGGTGGTGCCGGGAGCGGCGTCGACCAGGGACGTGGGCTGGCGGGTCAACAGGTTCATCGCCGTGCTCTTGCCGGCGTTGACCCGTCCGAAGAAGCCGATGATCGTGCGCGACACCCTGGCCATGGCCGCCTCCCGGTCGGGTTCCAAGATGCGACGGGATGTGCTCCGGTGCCAGCCCGTGAACGATTAACGGCCCGGGTCGCCCGCCTCCGCGGCGTTCAGCGGCACGACGCCGGGCATCAAGCCGGGCGGCACCATCAGGCTCTTCTCGTGCGTGCAGGCCGCCAGGCCGGGCGGCGAGCGGCGCGGCTTGCGCACGTGCTTGCGCAGCGTGTAGACGACCGGGACCAGGCCGGAATTGCGGGCGCGGCAGTACTGGGCGGCCAGCGAGGCGGCCTTCTCCAGGGCCTGCCGGGGCACCTGCTCCGGGTGGCCGCCGGCGCGCAGCACGACGTGGCTGCCGGGCACGCCCTGGGCGTGCAGCCACCAGTCGTCGGGCGCGGCGGCCTTGTGGGTCAGCTCGTCGTTCTCGCGGTCGTTGCGGCCGATCCAGACTTCCCAGCGCTCGTCGACCAGGAAACGGCGGTACGGCGTCGCCTCGGGCGGCGCCTCACGCCGCCCCGCGACCACGCGCTTGCCCGCACCCAGCAGCGGGGCCTGCTCCGCGCGCCACGCCAGCACGGCGGCGAGCGGGTCCTCGGCGTCCGCCAGCCCGTCCAGCTCGAGCAGCAGCTCGCGGCACCTCTGCTGCTTCGCTTCCGCCTCGGCCAGGCGCCGTGCGATGTGTTCGCGCCCACGCACGGCCTTGCGCGCCCTCTGGAACAGGCGGTCCAGGTTCTCGGCCGGGCTGAGGGTCGGGTCCAGGACGAGGCGGCATATCGTCCCGGCGGCGTCGGGCAGTTCGATGTCCGCGGTCCCGCGTCGCACGGCGTGCAGGTGGATGGCGAGGGTCTCGGCGGCGTGCCGCACGGCCTCGCCGCCGTCGGCCGTGGCCAGGTCGCGCGAGAGGTTCACGCCCAGGCGCTGGGCGGCGTCGGCGACGCGGCGCAGGGCGGTGCGCGCCTCGGCGAAGGCTTCGTCGAGCAGCAACGGGCCGAGCAGGGAGGGGCCGAGTTCGCGGCAGTTCGCCGCGACGGTGGCGGGGTCCGGACCGGCCGGCGGCGGTGTCGCGGGCGCCGGCGGCGCCGCGAGCGTCGCGGGGTGGGGTGAGGCGTGGGCCGACCACAGCCGGCGGCCGTCGCCGTCGGCGAGCACCAGGTTGCCGCGCTGGCCGAAGAACTGGTGCGCGAGCACGAATCGCCGCCCATCCGGCTCGGCGAAGACGAAGAAGAGGATGGCGTCGTCCGCCGGCGCGGAAACAGCTTCCAGCCTGCAGCCGAGGAGCTGCGCGGCGGCCAGCCGTTTCTGCGGCGCCCAGCCCAGGGCGTCGGCCCAGGCGCGCGGCAGGGGAGCCTCGTCGTCCCAGGCCATCACGGCGCCGGCGCGCGCCAGCAGGAAGAGGTGCGTGGGAGCGGCGGCGTCCTCCCTCGCCTCGAGGGTCAGCCGCAGCCAGCCGGGGCCGCCGCCGACGCGTGTCGCCCGTCGACCGGAAAGACGCAGATGCCAAACGGCGGCCAGGGCCCCGAGGGACTCCGGCCGCCGCCAGGGAAGGGACGCGCGGTCCACGCCGCGGTCTAGAAGAACGTCAGGCCGGCGGTGAACTTCATGTCCGGCGCGTAGTCCGACAGGCCGATCTTCAGCTCGAACATCAGGGACTTGGACTCGTCGAGGCTCTTCTCGAGGCCGCCCAGGATGCTGATGCCCATCTTGGTCTCCGAGTCGTCGAAGCCGGCCGGCACGTCGTCGATCTTGATCATGTGCATGCCGATCTCGCCGCCCGCGTACGGGGTGAAGCCGCCCATGTCGACTTCCTTGAAGCTGTAGTTGGCGTCGGCGGCGAAGGAGTAGATGCTGACTCCGTCCAGGAACGAGATCTCGACGTTGGGGACCAGCGCGATCTCGGGCGTGATGTTCAGGCCCTTGATGTGGCCGCCCGCGAAGAACCCGGTGGTGCCGGAGTCGACGTAGCCGCCGCGCACGCCGAAGGCCATGGGGCCGGCCGCCGCGACGCCCGCGACGAGGACGCAAGCCATGGTCAGGAACAGGAACTTCTTCATCGTGTCTCCCCCTGAAGCTGAGATTGGTTGAAGGCGAACCTCGATCGATCCGGCCCATTTCTAGAGCATCCCGGCGGAGCCGTCAATCCCTGCTTGAGCCGATCGCGGCGGCCGGGGTCCGGTTTCCGGCCTTGCCGCCGCCGCCGGACTTGTCTAGACTCTGCCGCCCGGCTCGGCCCGCGCCGTGCGTCCCCTCACGGATCGGAGACTCCGTGCTCAGCATGACCGGATACGGAAACGGTGAAGCGACGGCGGGCGACGCCACCGTCACGGTGGAACTGCGCGCCGTGAACCATCGCTTCCTCGACGTCGCCCTGAAGCTGCCGTCGGCCTTGGCCTTCTGCGAGCTCGACATCCGCGAGATCCTGAAGAACCGCGTCGCGCGCGGCCGCGTCAGCTGCACGCTGACGTTGGAGCGCGGGACCGCATCGCCCGGCTCCGCCCTGCAGCCCGCCCGCGTCGAGGCCGGCCTGTCCGCCCTGAACGCCATGGCCGACGCCGTCGCCGCCCGCGGCCTGCCCCGGCCGGAGATCCGGCTCGAGCACCTGCTGGCCCTGCCCGGCCTGTTCGACGGGGGCCAGCCGGAGGACGACCGCGAGGCCCTGCAGGCGGCCGTGACGGCGGCCCTCGACCTGGCCATCGCCGGCCTCGAGGCGATGAAGCGCAAGGAGGGCGACGAGACCGCCGCCGAGATGCGCGCGCGGACCGTGGCCATCGACCGCCACCTCGGCACGGTGGGCGCCCTGGTGCCCGGCGCCCTCGAGGAGGCGCAGAACCGCCTGCGCGAGCGCCTGGCCCTGCTGCTGGGCGAGGCCATCGACCCGCAGCGCCTGGCCCAGGAGGCGGCGATCCTGGTGGACAAGGGCAACATCAACGAGGAGTGCGAGCGCCTCGCCAGCCACCTCGAGCAGGTGCGCGAGGCCCTGGCCGAGGGCGGCCAGGTGGCCAAGCGCCTGAACTTCCTGTTCCAGGAGATGCACCGCGAGGTCAACACCATGGGTTCCAAGACCCAGAACCTCGAGATCACGCGCGCGGTGATCGCCATGAAGGAAGAGATCGAGACCCTGCGCGAGCAGGTCCAGAACCTGGAGTGACCCGGCGATGATCCTGCTGATCAGCGGCCCGAGCGGCGCGGGCAAGACCACCTTCGTGCGGGCCCTGCTCGCCGAGGATCCGCGCGTGCATTTCTCGGTGTCGACCACCACGCGCCCGATCCGTCCCGGGGAGCAGGAGGGCGTCGACTACCACCACGTCGACGATGCCGAGTTCGACCGGCTCGTGGCCGCCGGCGCCTTCGTGGAGTGGGCGCACGTGCACGACCGCCGCTACGGCACTCGCCGCGACCACCTCCGGGCCATGATCGACCGCGGCGAGGTGCCCCTGCTCGACCTGGACGTCCAGGGCGGCAAGAACGTGATCGACCTGTACGGCGACGAGCTCGTCTCGGTGTTCGTGTTCCCGCCCTCCTGGGACGCCCTGGAGGCGCGCCTGCGCTCCCGGGCCACCGACGGTCCCGAGGTCATCGCCACCCGCCTGCGCAACGCCCGCTGGGAGGTGGGCTACGCGTCCCACTACCGCTACTGGATCGTGAACGCCGACCTCGCCGACGCCCTGCGGCGCATGTCGGCGATCCTGACCGCCGAGCAGTGCCGGCGCGAGCGCTTCCGGGAGCCGCCCCTGGCGCCGACGCTGGAACCTCCTGTCGGACCGTGAGTTGGAGAATATTTATTGATGCCGGCCCGGAACGGGGTTACATTGCTCCGTTCGCGCTCCGCCGGCGGTTGCAGCGCCCCGGTCCCCGTCGACATGCATCTTCCACCGAGGTGTCCGATGACCTACATCCAGCGCAAGGATGTCACCAGCAGGATCCCGAACAAGTTCGAGGCCATCAGGATCATCGCCCTCGAGGCGCGCCGTCTGAACGACCGGGCCCGCGCGGTGAGCGCGAACCTGCCCGGCAAGCTGACGACCATCGCGGTCCAGCGCCTGATCGACGGCAAGATCCTCTACTACGACAAGCGTGAGCGCGCTGCCGCGGCCCTCAAGGAGCGGGAGAGCGGACAGGAGTAGGCCATGACCCGGTCGCGCGTCCTGCTGCTGGTGACCGGCGGCATCGCCGCCTACAAGAGCTGCCTGCTGGCCCGCCTGCTCGTGCAGGCGGGCTTTTCCGTGCGCGTGGCCATGACCGGCGCGGCGCAGCGCTTCGTGGGCCCGACCACGTTCCGCGCGCTCACCGGCCACGGCGTCGCCACCGACCTGTGGGGCGAGGGCGACACCGACCCGTTGGACCACGTGGAGCTGGCCCGCTGGGCCGACATCGCGGTGGTCGCCCCGGCCACGGCCAACCTGCTGGGCAAGGCCGCCGGCGGCATCGCCGACGACATCGTGACCACCCTGCTGCTGGCCTGCGAGCGCGACCTGGTCCTGGCCCCGGCGATGAACGACGCCATGTGGCGCCACCCCGCCGTGCAGGCCAACCTCGCGACGCTGCGCGGGCGGGGGGCCCACGTCGTGGATCCCGGCAGCGGCTGGCTGGCCTGCGGCACGGTCGCCGAGGGGCGGATGGCCGAACCCGAGGAGATCTTCGCGCGGATCTGCGAGCTCGACGACGCCCTGCCCCCGCGCGCCGACGGGGCCGCGGACCTGCCGCTCGCCGGTTGCCGCCTGCTGGTGACGGCCGGCCCCACGCGCGAGCCGCTCGACGCGGTGCGCTTCGTCGGCAACCGCTCGACCGGCGCGATGGGCTTCGCGCTGGCGCGGCAGGCCGCCGGGCTGGGCGCCGAGGTGACCCTGATCCACGGTCCGGTGCCGTCGCCGCCCCCGCGCGGGATCGGGGTCGTGGTGCCGGTGGAGACCGCCGTCCAGATGGCCGCCGCGGTGCGCGAGCGCCTGCCGCGCGCCGACGCCCTGATCATGGCCGCGGCCGTCGCCGACTTCACGCCCGAGAACGTGGGGCACGGCAAGCTGAAGAAGGAATCGCTCGGCACGTCCTGGTGCGTGAACATGACCCGCACGACCGACATCCTCGCCGACATCGTCCACGTCGAACGGCCCGCCGGCCTGAAGGTCGTCGGCTTCGCGCTCGAGACCGAGAACCTGCTCGAACGCGCCAAGGCCAAGCTGCACGCCAAGGGCATGGACGCCGTGATCGCCAACGACCCGATCGCCGACGGCACCTTCGGCGAAGGGCTGCACCGCGTCACGCTGATCGCCGCCGACGGCGGCAGCGAGACGATCGGCCCGCTGGACAAGCGCGAACTCGCCGTTGAACTGCTGCGGCGGCTCGTGCCGCTGCTGTGCCCCGCCGGGAGCGGCGCATGACGCAGGACAGCCCCGAGCGCCTGGCCGCCGATCTGGCCCGCTACCTCGTCCAGCAGCAGCAGGACGGGACCGCCTGGTACTACGATGAGGGACCCGTCGCCGCGGCCGCGGCGACGCCCCGGGCCGAGGCGCCCACGCTCCCCGCCGACGCCGTCACTCCCGCCGCGCTGCGGCCGCCCGCGGCCGCCGCCGCGCCCGCCGGTCCGGAAGCGGACGCCGCGGCGTCGGCGAAGGCCGCCCGCGAGCGGGAGTTCCGCGTCGAGTGCGAGCGCTTCGTGCGCGAGACGCTGGCCCAGATCCGCAGCCGCCCGCCCGCGGCGGTCGCGGCGGCGCCCGCCGCCCCGGACCTGTTCGTCGCGCCGGCGGCCGCCGCCGCGGCAGCGCCGGTCCCGCCGTCCAAGCGTCTGGCGCTGGAGGGTCTGGCCGCCGAGGTGTCCGTCTGCACGGCCTGCAAGCTGCACCCCACGCGCACCCAGACGGTCTTCGGCTGCGGCAATCCCGACGCGCGCGTGCTCTTCATCGGCGAGGCGCCCGGCCGCAACGAGGACGAGCAGGGCCTGCCCTTCGTGGGCCGCGCCGGACAGCTGCTGACCGACATCCTGCGCGCCATCCGCTTCGAGCGCGACGAGGTCTACATCTGCAACATCCTGAAGTGCAGGCCGCCCGAGAACCGCGACCCCGAACGCGACGAGGCCGACGCCTGCGAGCCCTTCCTGCGCCGGCAGCTCGCGATCATCCAGCCGCACCTGATCTGCTGCCTCGGCCGCCACGCGGCGATGACGCTGCTGGACACCCGCGCCAGCCTGCGCTCGCTGCGCGAGACCGTGCACTTCTACCAGGGCATCCCCGTGATGGCGACCTTCCACCCCGCCGCGCTGCTGCGCAACCCGCACTGGAAGCGCGACACGTGGGAGGACGTGCGCAAGCTGCGCGCCCTGCACGACGCGCTGCTCGCCGACGCCTCCTGACCCTTCACCGCCGGGAAATCAGCATCGCGAATTCGTGGCGGGCGTCCACGCCGGTGATCGGCGGCAGGAAGACGCCGCTGCCGAGGCCGGCGGCCGCACACAGCGCCGCGAGATCCTCGTCGCGCCAGGCGCGGCCGCTCTGCGCGTAGCGCGCCGCCACGCCCGTCGCGGGGTCCACGATCCAGTGGACGTTGATCTCGGACTGCGACGCGTCGTCCCAGTGGTACGACTGCAGCCAGAAGTGCGGTCCGTCGGCGAACGGCGAGCCGTCGCAGGCCCGCCACTCCTGCAGGTCCTCGTGCGGGTGGAGATCCCAGGGCTGGTACTCCAGCACCATCAGGCCGCCGGGGCGCAGGCGCCCGGCGAGGGCGGTCAGGGCGGCGAGCATCGCTCCCGGCGGGTGGGCGTGGACCTCGCCGTACCAGAGCGTCACCGCGTCGAGGTCGGCGATGTCCGCGGGCAGCGGCAGCCGCGGGTCTTCAAGGTCGGCGAAGTGGAAGCCGCAGCCGAGACGCTCGCCCGCGGCGACCGCGCGCGCGTGGCGCAGGGCCGCCGGCCCCACGTCGCAGCCCCAGGCGCGGTGCCCGCGGCGGGCCAGCTCGTGGCAGTACAGGCCGGGACCGCAGGCGACGTCCAGCACGCGGCGCGGCGCGCCGGCGCCGAAGGCTTCGTCCAGCCGCGCCTCCAGCCAGCCGACGTGGGCGGCGACGACCGGCAGGGTGCGGCTCGCCATGTGCGTCGACTGGTCCAGGTGCAGGCGCAGCATGCGCTCGCTGAAGGCGGGGTCGGCCCAGGGGAAGGTGGACCCGTCCCGCCAGGGCCGCGCGGGGCGCGGTTCGGCGGCGATCCGGGCCCAGGTCTCGCGGAGTTGTCCACCGTCGGTCATGGATGCCGCCTTCCGGGGGTACCTCGTTGTCAACGTCTTGGACGGGAACCGGTTGGGGTTCTCGCGCGACCGGCGCCAACCAGCTTATCCACCCCGGCCGCGACTTGTCCACCGTATGTCCAGCCGTTGTCCCGAGGTCGACCCGCAGGGAGGGCGGCGGGGCGGGGGGGAAGGGCGCTCGCCGCCGCGATGTCCACGCCCGTCCACCGCCCGTCCACGGGCTTGTCCACGGGTTTGTCCACGCCCGGTCCCCAGGAATTCGAAGGGGCGGCGAAGTCCGTCTGTTTCGGGTCGCGCGCATCGCTTACCATGTCCGTCTTCGCCTCGCCCCGTCACTCAGAGCCCCGAGGTGCGGTCCCGTGGAACCCGAACTCAGCCCCCTGTCCCGCGAGCCGCGCCGCGCCGCCGAGACCCGGCAGCCGCCGCAGAACCTCGACGCCGAGCGCGCCATCCTCGGCGCGGTCATGCTGGACCGCGATGCGCTGGGCGTCGCGCTCGAGACGATCCGCAGCGACGACTTCTACCGCCGCGAGCACCGCGTCATCTTCGGGGTGATGTGCGACCTCTACGAGGGCGACCAGGCCATCGACGGCATCACGGTCGCCGAAGAGCTGGAGCGCCGCGCGAGCTGGACAAGTGCGGCGGCAACGACTACCTCGCCGACATCATCGCGGCGACCGCCACGGCCGCGAACGTCGCCTACCACGGGCGCATCGTCCGCGACAAGTCGGTGCTGCGGGGACTGATCCACGCCTCGGGCGAGATCACCACCGACGCCTTCGCCGCCCGCGAGGAGACCGACACCATCCTCGACCGCGCCCAGACGCGCATCTACGCCATCGCGGAGAGCCGCGAGACGCAGGCCTTCGCCTCGGTCCGCGACGTGGTGCCGGAGGCCTTCCGGCGCATCGACGAGGCCTCGCGTTCCAAGAGCGACATCACGGGCCTGTCCACCGGCTTCGTGGAGTTCGACCGCATGACCGCCGGCCTGCAGAACGGCGACCTGATCGTGCTGGCGGCGCGGCCGTCGATGGGCAAGACGGCGCTGGCGCTGAACGTCGCCTACAGCGCCGCGGTGAAGGACAAGGTGCCGGTCGCGATCTTCAGCCTGGAGATGGCCAAGGAGCAGCTCGTGATGCGCATGATCTGCGCCAGCGGCGGCTTCAACAACCACGAGCTGCGCAAGGGGCAGATCAAGCCGGAGCAGTGGCCGAAGCTGACCGAGGCCTGCAGCCGCCTGTCCGAGGCGCCCATCTTCATCGACGACTCCAGCGGCATCGGCGTGCTCGAGATGAAGGCCAAGGCGCGCCGGCTCAAGCAGCAGCACGATCTCGGCCTGATCGTCGTGGACTACATGCAGCTGATGACCTCCACCTCGCGGGCCGAGAACCGGCAGCAGGAGATCTCGCAGATCAGCCGCAACCTCAAGGGCATGGCCAAGGACCTGGACGTGCCCGTCATGGCCCTGAGCCAGCTCTCGCGCGCCGTCGAGTCGCGCGGCGACCACAAGCCCATGCTCTCGGACCTGCGCGAATCGGGATCCATCGAGCAGGATGCCGACGTGGTCATGTTCATCTATCGTGAGGAGTACTACAAGCCGGACGACGAGACCGTGCGCAACAAGGCGACGGTCATCGTCGGCAAGCAGCGCAACGGGCCCATCGGCCAGTTCGACCTGCACTTCCACAAGTCGTTCACGCGCTTTGCCGACCTGCAGCACTGAGCGCGGGCGGCGGGCCGACGAGGGTGCCGACGCGATGACTCCACCCGGACTGCGCCGGATCACGGACCTGCCCCTGTTCCCGCTGCCGGACGCCTTCCTGTTCCCGGGCGCCCTGGTGCCGCTGCACGTCTTCGAGCCGCGCTACCGGCAGATGGTCGCCGACCTGCTGGACACCGCCGGGCGCCTGGCGCTCGGCTGCCTGGACCCGGCGGGCGCGCCGACGCCCCGCGGTCCCGCCGTGCTGCCGTTCGCCGGCCTGGGCGAGATCGTCAGCCACCGCCGCCTTGACGACGGCCGCTACCTGATCTGGCTGCTGGGCCTCGACCGCCTGAGCATCGAGGAGGCGCCGAGCGACCGCCTCTACCGCCGCGTCCACGCCGAAGTCCTCGACGACGTGCCCGGGGAGCCGCAGAGCGACGCGGCCCTGGTCCCGCGGCTGCGCGACGCCGTGGCCTCGCGCATGCTGCCCGGCGTGGAGCTCTCCTCCGGCCTGGACACCGGGCTGCTCGCCGACCTCCTCTTCCAGCACCTGCCGCTGTCGCGCGAACGCAAGGCATGGGCCATGGCCGAACGCCACGTGACGCGTCGCGCCGAGGCGGCCCTGACCTGGCTCGACGGGCTGGCCGACGCGGCCGAAGCCTGAGCGACGACGGGAGCCCCATGGACGACCTGACCCTCATCGATCTCGACCAGCCGCGCCGCGGCTACCGCAAGTTCATCAGCTGCTGGCTGCGGCGGCGCGGCGGCGAGGCCTACGTGGTCGACCCGGGCCCCGCGAGCACGATCCCGCACCTGACGTCCGAGCTGCGCCGCCTCGGCGTGACGCGCCTGGACCGCATCCTGCTGACGCACATCCACCTCGACCACGGCGGCGGCGCCGGCCACCTCGCGGCGGCCTTCCCGGAGGCGCGCGTCGTGGTCTGGGAGGAAGCGGCCCGCCACCTGGTCGACCCGCAGCGTCTGTGGGAGGGATCGCTGCAGGTGCTGCGTGACCTGGCGCCGCTCTTCGGACGGCCGCTGCCGCTGCCGGCCGACCGCATCGACCCGCCGTCGTCGCTGACGCCGCTGGGCATCCGCACCTTCCACACCCCGGGCCACGCCCCCCACCACCAGTGCTACCTCGACGACGGCACGCTCTTCGTGGGCGAGGCGGCGGGCATGACCTGCCCGACGCGCGGCGGCGCGCCGTACCTGCGGCCGGCCACGCCGCCGCGCTTCCACCTCCCGACGGCGCTGCGGTCGCTCGACCTGCTGCTCGCGCTCGAGCCGGCGCCGGCGCGCCTGGCGTGGGGGCACCATGGACTGAACAGCGAGCCCGCCCGCTTCCTGGGGGCGGCGCGCGAACAGCTGCTGACGTGGACCGCGACGCTCGACGGGCTGCGCGCGACGCACGGCCCGGCCTGGACGCCGCAGCTGCAGGCCGCGGCGCTGCGCCGGCTGGCCGACGTCGACCCCTGGTTCGCGACCTTCGCGGATCTCGAGGACGACCTGCGCGAACGCGAGGCGGATTTCCTGCGCAACACCCTGGAAGGCATGCTCGGCTGACGGCTCACGAGCCGTTTCGAACACTCACGGGGGAGAGGCGCCTCGGTGGCCGACCTGGCGGACGGGGATCGGCGAGGTGTCGGCCGGCGAGGATCAGGCCCACTCGTCGAGCAGCAGGCCGGTCAGGCGGTCCGCGGTACGCAGCACCGCGGCGTTGGAGCGGAAGGCGCGCAGGGCCTCCTCGGCTTCGATGACGTCGCGCACCAGTTCCGCCGGCGCGGGCCCCCGGGCGGCGTCGGTGTGCCGCCACCTCGCCACGCGCTCGGCGACGCCGGCCAGGCGGTCCTGCTGGGCCATCATGGCGGACATGGCGTTGGCGACGGCCTGGACACTCACGGCGAGAACCTCCCGCCTACGCCATCGGCCGATCGGCCTTGAACTTGAGCTGTTTGTGGCCGCCGCTGCAACTCGTTGCCGCACAAAGAGAAGGCCCCGCCGTCGTCGACGGCGGGGCCTCGCGGCAGGGTCGGTTGACTACTTCACGAGCAGGATCTTGAGGGTCGCGGCGGCGCCCGGCGCGTCCAGTCGCGCGAAGTAGACGCCGGCGCCGACCGTGCCGCCGCGGTCGTCGCGGCCGTCCCAGACGACGTCGTGGCGGCCCGTCGTCACGACGCCGGCGTGCAGGCGCCGCAACAATCGGCCGCCGGCGTCGTAGATGCCGAGTTCCACCCGACCGTCGCAAGGCACATCGTACTGGATCGTCGTGGACGGGTTGAACGGATTGGGGATGGCGCGATGGATCGTGTACCGGTCGGGGACCCCGTCGTCACGCACGGCGGTCACCGTGTTGTCCAGGACGCCGACGACCTGATTGGCGGCTATCGGTAGCGGCAGCCTCTGGACGTTGCCGTTCGGCCAGTCCACGCGCAGCGAGTCGATCCCGGCGTCGCCGCCCAGCCCGAACTCCACCAGCAGGTCGCCCTGGCCGGGGCCGGCCGTCATGTCCGAAACCTCCCGCATCTGCATCCCGAGCCCGGGCGACCAGATCGTCACGCGCGCGCCGACGGCCGACGCGTTGTTGCTCGTGCCCTCCAGCTTCACGTGCAGCCAAGCGTTCCCGTTGTTGAGGTCGTTGCGGAAGAGCGCGTTCGCCCCGTAGTTGCCGAGGTACAGGTCGAGGTCGCCGTCGCGGTCGTGGTCGGCGAAGGCGGCCGCACGGCCGATGCCGCCGGCGTAGAGCGGGTTGGCAGTGTCGTCGGTGAAGACGCCGGCGCCGTCGTTGCGCAGCAGGCGGTTGACGCCGCTGCCGATCGAGCCCGTGCTGTAGTTGACCACGTAGAGGTCGAGGTCGCCGTCGTTGTCGTAGTCGCCCCAGCAGGCGCCCATGCCGCCGCCGGTGTCGGCGAGCGGGCCGGCGGTGACGTCGGTGAAGTTGCCGCCACCGTCGTTGCGCAGCAGGCGGTTGGGCAGCGACACGGGCTTCACCAGGTAGAGGTCGAGGTCGCCATCGTTGTCGTAGTCGCCCCAGCAGGCGCCGGTCGAGGGGCCGTTGTCCAGCAGGGGAGGCGTCGTCGCGTCGACGAAGGTGCCGGCGTCGTTGCGCAGCATCCGGCTGGGCTGCCCGGAGGTCGTCTTGGTCAGGTAGAGGTCCTGGTCGCCGTCGCCGTCGTAGTCGGCCCAGGCGCCGTCGCGGGAGTCGTCGACGTCGTCGAGCGGCGGCTGGGTCACGTCGACGAAGCCGCCGGGACCCGGCTGGCCGTTCAGGTTGCGGAACAGCCGGTCGGGCAGGCCGTTGACCGTCGTGACGTGCAGGTCGAGCCAACCGTCGCTGTCGAAGTCGACCCAGCTCACGCCGGCGGCGTCGGCCCCATCGCTCTCGGGCATGGCGAAGGCGTCGAAGAAGGACAGCAGGTCGTTGCGCAGGAGCCGGTTCGGCGCGGAGTAGTTGCCGACGTAGAGGTCGGGGTCGCCGTCGTTGTCGGCGTCGCCCCAGGCGGCCGCGCCGCCCGCCGCCTGGTTGGCCTCGGGCATGACGGTCGCGTCCATGAAGAAGCCGCCGCCGAGATTCTCCAGGTAGTGGCAGATGCTCTGGAAGTTCACGAGGTAGAGGTCGGGATCGCCGTCGTTGTCGCGATCGCCCCAGGCGACCGAGTTCGTCAGGCCGGCGTCGGCCAGGGGCCCCGTCGCCACGTTCACCCACGACGCGGTCGGCGTCAGGGTGGCGATGGCCGCCGCCAGGTTCGGGCGCGGGCCGATGGGCTTGGTCCCGACCGAGTCCTGGGCGGTGCCGGTGGTCTTCAGGGTCGAACGCATCAGCGCGGGCGGGATCGGCGTGGTCTGGCCGCTGCCGGCCCACCAGCCCTGCAGGCAGGCCACCGCGCCGGCCACGATGGGCGAGGCGCTCGAGGTGCCGCTGAACAGCTTCGTGTAGTGGAGGTTCAGGCCCTCGGCGCTGTAGAGGTCGAAGTTGTGGCCGGTGGTGGTCACGTTCTCGCCCCAGCCCTGCAGGTCGAAGCGGGGGCCGTAGCTGGAGAAGGCCATGCGCACGCGGTCGCCGTGGGCCGTGTGGCCCGTGCCGCCGGCGCCGACGATGATCGCGCCCGAATCGCCGACCAGTTCAGGGCGCCGGTGTCGCGGTTGCCGTTGCCGCCGGCCTCGACCACGTGGATGCCGTTGGCCACGGCCGACTGGATCGCGGCGTAGACGAGGTTGTAGCTCTGGTTCTGGTTGGGGGGCGTCGACGTGGAACCCCACCACTCGATCGGGACGTAGTGGCCCAGGTTCGCCGAGCCGCTGTAGTCCCACTGCTGCTCCAGCAGGATGACGTCCCCGGCCTGCAGGACGACGGCCGCCAGGCTGATGGCGCCGGCGACGTTCCAGAGCGGGCTCGAGCCGTAGTACGTGCCGCAGGTCAGCAGGGTGGCGCCGGGGCAGACGCCGGTCGTTCCCCAGCCGTTGGCGTCGCTGACCAGTTCGCCGATCACGGCGGCGCCGTGCCGATGGCTGGGGTAGGGGTACGCGGCGAAGGGATCGACGACGTTGGTGTTGATCTGCGAGCCGACGGCCTGGGTCACGTCCTGGTGGTTGTAGTTCCAGTCGTACTCGAGGTCGCAGACCGTCACGCCCGAACCGTTGCCGCCGGGGTACGTCCAGGCGGCGTAGGCGTCCACGCCGGCCGACGGCAGCGACGAGGCGGGATTCAGGTAGCCCTGCAGGAACGTGTAGGGCGGCGGCAGGGGCAGCTCCTGCGGCAGGGGCACGGGCATCGCCAGGTGGATGCCCGGCAGCGCCTCGAGATCGGCGGCGACCAGCCAGAGGTCGGGCTGCGGCGCCAGGAAGCGCAGGATATAGGCGTTGTTCAGGTTGTAGAGATCCAGGCCCGTGGCGAGCTCGCCCTCGATCTCGAGCTGGTCCAGATCGGGCTCCGCGGCGGGGGACAGGCGCTCCCACTCGTGGGGTCGCAGGGACAGGAGTTCCTCCACGCCGGCGGTCGCGTTCAGGCCGCTGTGGTCGACGAGCACGCCGCCGACCAGGCGCACGGAGCTCTCCTGGATGAACATGATCTCGACGAGATCGGGCGTTGCGGGATAGCGCTCCTGGGCGGTGGCGACGGATGCGGACAGCAGGCACAGCAACGGCAGCATCAAGCACGGCGGAACGGATCGGTTCGACATGTCGTCCCCCCTCCGATTCGGGTCCCCCCTCGACACCGGAATCCTATCACAAAGGAAAACGCAAATTCATGATCAACGTGCGGCCGGAGGCGTCCCCGGGTGGACACCCGGCCGAAGTCCGTTTATATTCGGGCCGTTATGACATCCATCCTCTTCGGAATCGGCGACAGGACCCTGGCCGCCCTGGCCAACGCGGGCCGTGGCAGCCTGCTGCTGCTGGACATCCTGCGGCAGCTGCCCCAGATCCCCCGGATGCGCCGGCAGGTGCTCGAGCAGATGCACATCGTCGGGGTGGGGTCGCTCCCGCTGGTCCTGACGACCTCGATCTTCGTGGGCGCGGTGACGGCCGTGCAGGCCGTCTACCAGATGCAGGCCTACGTCCCGATGAAGTTCCTCGGGACGGTCATCTCCAAGTCCGTCTTCATCGAGCTGGGTCCGGTGCTGGTGGCCCTGGTCGTCGGCGGCCGGCTGTGCGCCAACTACGCCGCCGAGCTGGGCACCATGAAGGTGACCGAGCAGCTCGACGCGCTGGAGATGCTGGCCATCGACCCGATGCGCTACCTGGCGATGCCGCGCTTCGTGGCGACGTTCCTGATGCTGCCGGTGATCACCGTCTTCGCCGACGCCATCGCCATCGTCAGCGGCTACTTCGTCTCGGTCGCGACCATGGACGTGACCATCAGCACCTTCAAGGAAGGCCTGCTGATGTACTTCGACCTGGCCGACCTGTTCAGCGGGCTGCTGAAGTCCTTCTTCTTCGGCGCGATCATCGCCCTGTCCGGCCTCTACTTCGGCCTGAACACCCGCGGCGGCGCCGAGGGCGTGGGCAACGCGACGATGATGGCCGTGGTCGGCAGCTGCCTGAGCGTGCTGGTGGCGGACTATCTGCTGGCCACCTTCCTGTTCCAGATCGTCTTCGGGAAGTGACGCGATGACCGGACCCGTCGCCATGCCCGCCCCGCCCGACTTCCGCGTCGCGGATCCCGCCGCGCGCCAGGGGATCACCCTGCAGGGCGTGACCAAGACCTTCCAGGGCCGCAAGGTGCTCGACGGGCTGGACTTCTCGATCGCGCGCGGCGAGACGGTGGTGATCATCGGGCGCAGCGGCGAGGGCAAGTCCGTGCTGCTGAAGCACATCGTGCGGCTGCTGGAGCCGGACGCCGGCGCGATCTGGGTCGACGGCGCCGAGATCACCGCCCTGCCCCGCGACGGGCTGTTCGAGCTGCGCAAGCGCTTCGGCATGCTGTTCCAGGGCGCCGCGCTGTTCGATTCGATGACCATCTGCGAGAACGTCGGGCTGGGCCTGTCCGAGCACTCGGGCCTGCCGCCGCGGGAGATCCGCGAGCGCGCCTGCCGCTGCCTGGCCATGGTCGGGCTCGCCCAGGTCGAGGACAAGCTGCCGTCGGAGCTGTCCGGCGGCATGAAGAAGCGCGCCGGGCTGGCGCGCGCCATCGCCATGGAGCCCGACTACATCCTGTACGACGAGCCGACCACCGGCCTGGACCCGATCACCGGCGACGCCATCAACGACCTGATCCTGAAGCTCCAGCGGGAGCTGCACGTGACGTCGATCGTGGTGACGCACGACATGGCCAGCGCGTTCAAGATCGCCGACCGCGTCGCCATGCTCAGCCGCGGCCGCATGATCTACGCCGGGTCGGTCGACGAGATCCGCAACACGGACCACCCGATGGTCCGGCAGTTCATCGAAGGCAGCGCGCAGGGGCCGCTGGGCCTGTTCTAGATTCCTGGTCCAGCGCCGCCGCGGCGCGGGAGGTGCCCATGGGGACGACGGGTAGGAAGCGCGAGATCCAGGTCGGCGTGACGGTGATCGTCTCGCTGGTGGTGCTGATCTGGGGCATGCTCTGGTTCAAGCAGGTGCGTTTCGCCGGCGGCGTCGAGCACTATTCCGTGGATTTCACCGCGGTGGGCGGCCTGCAGTCCCACGACCGCGTCCAGGTGCGCGGCATCCGGCTGGGCGCGGTCGAGGACTTCGCGATGATCGGCGACAAGGTCCGCGTCGACTTCTACGTGGAGCCCGACGCCGGACTCACCCAGGACTCCCGCATCACGCTGACCAGCATGGGCATCGTCGGCGAGATGCTGATCGAGATCACGCCGGGCACCGGCCCCGCGGCGCCGACGGGCCACGTCTTCCGGGGCGAGGTGCTCAAGGACATGGGCGCCATGATGAACGAGGGGGCCGCCACCCTGGAGGAGGCGCGGACGCTGACCCGCGAGCTGACCGCCTTCATGCAGGAGGTGCGCGAGGGCGACCGCATCGGCGCGATCATGGACGACACCCGGATCACCATGGCCTCCCTGCGCTCCACGAACGAGGAGCTGACGCCCGAGGTGAAGCACCTGGTCGCCGACCTGCGGGCCACCACCGCGGCGGTGCGCACGGCCGTCGCCGGTCCCGACAGCCTGCTCGCGGGGACCATGCGGAGCGCCGGCGCGACGCTGTCGCGCGTGGACTCGCTGACCATCCTGCTGACGCGGACCACCACCTCGCTGGCGGCGCTCGTGGAGCGGTTGGAGGCCGGCGAGGGCACGGCCGGCCGCATGCTGAAGGATGATTCCTTGTACGCGCAGGCGGAATCGACCATCGTTGCCGTGCAGGACCTGATCGCCGACGTCAAGGCGAGGCCCAAGCGCTACTTCCACGTCAGCCTGTTCTAGCCCCAGCCGGACCCCGGCGGAGATCGAGGAGGAGTCATGGACCCCAGACAGCAGCGGATGATCGAGGCCGTCAAGAACGCCATCATGACCGAGATCAAGGGGCAGCAGCTCTACTCCCACGCCGCCGCCACGACGCAGGACCCTGCCGCGAAGACGATGTTCACCGCGCTGGCCCGCGACGAGGACGAGCACGTCGCGCTGCTGCAGGCGCAGCACAAGAGCCTGGTCGAAGCCGGCCGCATCGACCTGTCGCAGGTCCACCCCGCCGAGCTGGACCACGGCGCCGGCCACGTCATCGACGACTCCTTCCGCAAGTCGATCAAGCGCGGCACCTTCGAGATGGCCGTGATCGGCATCGGCTGCGACCTCGAGAACAAGGCCATCAACTACTACCGCGACCAGGCCGCCAAGACCGACGACCCCGGCCTCAAGCAGCTGTTCACCTGGCTGGGCGAGTGGGAGGTCGGGCACCTCGAGCACCTGGTCGAGCTGGAGAAGATGATGCAGGACGAGTACTGGGCCGAGCAGGGGTTCTCGCCGATGTAGGCCGGACATCCCCGGCGAAACGAACGACGGAGGGCCGCCCAGGGGGGCGGCCCTCGCGCTTTCCGGCGACCCGGCGGGTCACCAGGTCATGGCCATGCCGACCATCACCGACTCGAGGGTGGGGTCGGCCTCGGCCAGGCGCTGCAGGTTGCCGTGGCGCCGATACTCGAGGCGGGCCACGGTGCGCGGGTCGATGGCGGCCTCGAGGCCGCCGCCCCAGCTTCCGCCCAGGAAATTCTCGCGCCACCAGTAACCGCCCAGCCCGCCGACGACGTAGGGCCGCACCTCGCCGAGGGCCAGGTTGGCCTGGAGCAGCATGCCGGCCTGCCAGCACGCGACGTCGCCGCCCGGCGTGGAGCCGCCGAGGTCCATGGAGACCGGCTCGTACGCGTTGACGTCGTGGCGGGCGACTTCCAGCGCGGTCCAGAGGCGGGGCGACAGTTTCGCTCGCCATCGCCCCGCGAACGCCAGCCCGTCGTCCTGCGGCCAGCGCCGCGCGCTCGCCGAACCGAACAGCACTTCCAGGCCGCCGGAACGCAGGCGACGTCGTACGGCGACGCTCCTGGCGGCCGCCGGGATGCCGGGCCGCGTCCAGAGCAGCTTCCAGTCGGGCAGCGCCGAGCCGGCCGCTCCCCCCAACAGCGCGCCGAGACCCGCGCCGGCGACCGTGCCG
This sequence comes from Gemmatimonas sp., assembly GCA_013824755.1. GTDB lineage: Bacteria > Krumholzibacteriota > Krumholzibacteriia > LZORAL124-64-63 > LZORAL124-64-63 > PNOJ01. The sequence goes on along the minus strand of PNOJ01000015.1, from coordinate 16,143 downwards.
GTCGCCAGCAGCGGCACGACAACATCGTCGCCGTCATCGCCGCTTTCTGCGAGGGCGGTGGCGAGGGCGGCGAACGCGGCCGCGCCCAGGCAGCCCGCGATGCCGCCGGTCACGGCGCCGACCATGGCGCCGCCCTTGGCGTGGCTCTCGCGTTTCCACAGGGAGATCATGTCGACTTCGGCGCAGGCCGCCGTGCCGCCGTCCTCCGTCATCAGGCGCAGGACGGCGCCGTCCCAGCCGGCGACGCGGCCTTCGGTCGCGGCGCCGTCGCGCAGCACCACCCGGACCGCGGCGCCGTCGGGCAGCGAGGCGCAGATCCCGGCGATGCCCGTCGCGGCGCCCTCGGCGGCGCACGTCGCGACGCACAGCGCGGACACCACCAGCAAGGCGGCGATGCCACGCCTCACGATCCCTCCCCGCGGCGCCGGGTGCGGACGAGCCCCCACACGCTCAGCACCAGCCACGCCGACTCGATGGCGGCGCTGGACAGGTTGAAGTCGAAGACCAGCGAGACCAGGATCAGGCCGGAGCCCACGGCGTTGGCCAGCGAGTAGCGCGGGTCCTCCTGGCGCAGGCGCCCGGACTGCAGCAGCGCGTAGGCGGCCAGCGTGAGCGCGACGCCCAGCAGTCCGGCCAGGTCCGGCGGGCCGGGGATCACGCCGGCGCCTTCGCGAAGAGGTTGCGCACGCGGACGAGCCAGTTGCCGCGCTCCTCGATCAGGCGGCGCAGGGTCGGCAGGGCGTCGCGGGCCGCCTCGTAGCCGCAGCGGCGGCAGTCCTCGGCGCGGCGGAAGTCGGACCAGTGGTACGCGGAGACGTCCGGCGAGATCACCAGGTCGGCGGTGCGGATCACCAGGGCGTCGAGGCGCTGGCGCGCGACGGCGTCGCTGCGCAGGATGACGTCCATGCCGGTGCGGTACTCGACCTTCGCGGGCTCGAACGACGGGATGTCCACCGCGATCACCAGTTCCGCGCCGAGGTCGCGGCAGGTCTCGATCGGCACGCGGAACGGGGCGCCGCCGTCGACGATCAGCCGGTTGCCGCGGGCCAGCGGCGGGAACACGCCGGGCACCGCGGCGCTGGCGTAGACGGCGTCGAGCAGGTCGCCTTCGCGGAACACGACGCGCTCGCCGGCGACGAGGTCCAGCCCCACGGCGGCGAAGGGCAGCCCGAGCCGGGCGAAGTCGCGGACGTGGAACAGCTGGGCCAGGGGGTGGCGCAGGCGCGACTCGTCGACCAGGCAGGGGCGGGTCACGGTCTTGACGGCCAGGAACTTCTTGTGGAGCGCGTCGACCAGCTCATGGAAGCGGCCGGTCTCCTCCTCGGGCCCGGAGCCCTTCGGGACGAAGGGGGCCCAGGTCTCCAGGAACTCGGGGTCCTTGGCGAACAGCGCCAGCCGCCGCCAGGACTCGGCGGCGTCGAGGGTCTCGGCGTACAGCCCGCCGACGATGGCGCCCATGCTGGTGCCCGCGATGCGCGCGGGGGGCAGGCCGGCCTCCTCGAGCGCCTGCAGGACGCCCGCGTGCGCGAGGCCGCGGGCGCCCCCGCTGCCCAGGGCGAGACCGATCACCGGCGTTGCGCTCACGAGCGGGACCTTTCGCTTACCGACGGGTGGGGGCCAGTCCGAGCGCCAGGCGCCTGTTCAGCGCGAAGCCGAGCACCCCGAGCGAATCGTAGCCGCCCACCCCGAGGCGGGGCAAGGCCATCTTCGGCGCGTCCGGCGTGAACAGGCCGGGGTGATCGACCCAGGCGCGCGTGTACCCGGCCTGCCGGGCCGCCGCGGCGATGCGCTCGTCCCAGGAGCCGTTGGGGTAGGCCAGGTCGGTGGGGGGGGACTCGGTGATCGCCCCCAGGATGCGCCGCGACTCGGCCAGGTTCATCGCCAGCGCCTGGTCGTCCAGGTAGGTCAGCAGGACGTGGTCGTGGGAATGGGAGCCGATCCGCACCCAGGGGCTGCGGGACATGGTCCCGACCTCGTCGGCGGTCAGGGGGCGGAAGCGCTGCAGGTGTTCGGCGGCGGTGGCGCCGTGGGTGTCGGTGATGTGGGCCAGCGCTGCGGCCACCCGGGGATGGTCCGCATTGCCGGCCCGTTTGAAGTCCACCAGCAGGCGCTGGAGGTCCTCCCAGCGGCGGCCGTCGTCGACCGGATGGAAGCGGTAGTCGGCGAACCCGAAGGCCGTCAGGTCGAGTCGCTCCAGGTGCAGGGCCTGCACGGGGGTCAGCACGAGGTCCGGCCAGAACGGCTGCTGGCTCTGCATCGGACCCGTCGAGACGAAGAAGAGCGCCGGGACCCGGTGCGCCTCCAGCAGGGGCAGCGCCAGCTTCAGGTTGTTCAGGTAGCCGTCGTCGAAGGTCAGCAGGACGTTCAGCCGGCGGCGGTCCAGGCGCTCGGGGGCGTCGAGGTCCTCGGGCGCGATGAAGCGGGCGGCGCGGCCCAGCCAGTCCAGTTGGCGTTCGAACTCGCTGACCGGCAGCCGCAGCCAGTTCGCGAAGTCGCCGTCCTCGCGCAGGTCGTGGTAGCAGAGGACCGCCACCACGGGCGCCCCGCGGCCGCCGAAGCGGACCATACCGCGGGTCAGGGCCGGGTGGCCCAGCAGGGACTTCACAGCTTCGCGCATCGGTATCCCGTCTCGATGGGTAGGGTGAGATCCCCGCCATGGTACTCCCGCCGGCGTGCCTTGCCAACCCGATCCGCAGGGGCGATGGCCGGCGGCCCGCCGTTCCCGGATGTGCTACAATCACCGGGCGCCGCGGCGCGCTCCCGGGCGCGGCCGCGACCCGTCCCATGACACCGCTGCCAGCCTGGAGGCCCCATGAGATCCCGCCCGACCATCGTCGCGGTCGCCCTGATCGCGATGTGCCTCTTCGCGATGACCGCCGCCGCCGCCCCCGCGCCGTCCGCCGCCGTGGAACGCGCGCTGGCGGACCCGGACTTCGCCGGCCGCCGCGCCGACGGGACCATCGCCGTCTGGGTGTGGTTCGCGGACAAGGGGCTGCAGGGCGACGCCCTCGCGCGCGCCCTGGACGACGCCGAGCGTTCCCTGGGCGAGCGCGCCGCCGCCCGACGGGCCAAGACGGCGACCGACAAGGGCGGCCGCCTGGTCGACGCCACCGACCTGCCGCTGCACCGCCCCTACCTCGACTCGGCGCTGGAGACCGGCGCACGCCTGCGCCGCGAATCCCGCTGGCTGAACGCGGCCAGCTTCGACGCGCGACCCGAGCAGGTGCGCGCCCTGGCGGCGCTGCCCTGCGTGCGCGAGGTGACGCTGCTGCGCCGCTCCCAGCCGCGCCCCGCGCCGGCGGCCCCCGGGATCGGGATGGCGGCTCCCGCGGACAAGGACCTGGCCTGGTCGATCGACTACGGCGGCACGCTCGCGGACCTCGAACAGATCAACGTGCCCGCCCTGCACGAGGAGGGCATCCACGGCCAGGGCGTGCTGATCGGCATGATGGATACGGGCTTCCGCACCAGCCACGTGTCGCTGTCCGGCCTGCCGGTGCTCGACCGCTGGGACTTCGTCAACGGCGACGGCGTCGTGGAGAACGAAGCGGGCGACCCGACCACCCAGGACGACCACGGCACCAAGACGATGTCGACCGTCGGCGGCTACGACCCCGGCAGCCACGTCGGTCCGGCCTTCGCGGCCTCGTTCGTGCTGGCCAAGACCGAGGACGTGTCGCAGGAGGTGCCCGCCGAGGAGGACAACTGGGTCGCGGGCATCGAGTGGCTCGACACCTTCGGCGTCGACGTGGTCAGCAGTTCGCTGGGCTACATCGACTGGTACGTCGTCGCGGACCTGGACGGCGACACCGCCGCCTGCACCGTCGCGGCCGACCTGGCCGCCGGCAAGGGCATCGTGGTCTGCAACTCCGCGGGCAACGAGCGCGGCTCGAGCTGGAACGCGCTGGTCACGCCCGCCGACGGCGACAGCGTGATCACCGCCGGCGCGGTCACCAGCACCGGCGCCCTCTCCTCCTTCTCTTCGCCCGGGCCGACGGCCGACGGGCGCACCAAGCCCGACGTCTGCGCCCTGGGCTCGGGCAATCACGTCGCCCGACCCTCCGGCGGCTACACGACCGCCTCGGGCACGTCGTTCTCCTGCCCGTTGACCGCCGGCGTGGCGGCCCTGGTGCTGTCGCGCGTGCCCTCGCTGACGCCCATGCAGGTGCGCGAGGCCATGCGCATGACGGCCGACCGCGCCGCGACGCCGGACAACGATTTCGGCTGGGGCATCCTGGACGCCCACGCCGCGGCGCACTACTACGGCGCCTCGATCGTCCACGCGCCGCTCGGGGACACCGAGCAGACGACGGGATCGTACGCCGTGGCCTGCACGATCACCGACCGCGTCGCCCTGACGCCCGCCGAGCTGCAGCTGCGCTGGCGCGCCGACGCGGGTCCCTGGCAGCAGGTCCTGCTCGCGTCCGCCGGCGGCGACGCCTATGAGGCGGCGATCCCGGCGCAGGCCGTCGGCGTCGTGGTCGACTACTACCTGACCGCCGGCGACGTCCTGGGCGTCGCGACGGCGCTGCCGGCCACCGCCCCGGCGTTGGTCTTCTCCTTCCGCGTCGGCGCGGACGTCACGCCGCCGCAGATCGTCCACACGCCGCTGGGCGACCAGCCGGCGCTGACCTGGCCGCCGCTGGTGCGCGCCACGGTCACCGACAACCTCGGTCTGGCCGACGTCGGCGTGGTCTTCACCTGGAACGGCGTCCCGCAGACGGGCTTCGCCCTCGCCGACCAGGGCGCGGGCGTCTTCCAGGCGGCGTTCCCGGTCGACGCCGGTTCGGTGCAGACGGGCGACGTCTTCGCCTACACCGTCGTCGCTCACGACGCGGCGGTCGTGCCCAACGCCGCGAGCGACGGCCCGCACGCGTTCGTGGTCATCGACGCCCTGGGCGTGGCCCTGGTCATCGACGACACCGCGGCCAAGAAGGGCGTCGTGGCGGGCGACGTGAAGTTCGACGAGCACAAGCTGCCCGTCGCCGCGCCGGATTCGACGAAGGCCGCGACCTCGAACCTGGACCGCTGGCTGCGCGAGGCCGGTTACGTCACCACCGTCGTGGACGCCGGCGCGGTGGTCGCGGGCGATCTCCTGGGCAAGCAGTTCGTGGTGCTGAACTGCGGCGCCAACACCGGCCCCGTCGCCGACGCGGGCCTGCGCACCCTGCTGCAGGGCTGGGCCGCCGCCGGCGGCAAGCTGCTGGTCGAGGGCGGCGAGGTGGCCTACGACGCCGTCTCCTCGCCCGGCTACCCCGACTTCGCCGCGCAGGTGCTGCACGCCGGCGCCTGGCGCAGCGACAACGCCGGCGCCCTGAACCTGGCGCCGGGCATGTCGGCACACCCGGTGGCGACCGTCCCGCACGCGTTGCCCGCGACGTTGAACCTGACTTACGGCGCCTACGGCGACCAGGACGCCGTCGACCCCGCCGCCGACGCGGTCGTGGTCTACGGCACCGCCTCCTACGCCGCGTCGGCGGGCGTGATGGTCCACGACGACAACCCGGCCCCGCAGGCCGGCCAGATCGTGGTGCTGTCCCTGAACGTCGGCGCCCTGGCCGACACCACGGCCGCCAGGCACCTCGTCGAGAACGCGGCGGCGTACCTGATGGCCGACGAGGGTGCGGCGGGCGGCTCGATCACCGGCCTGGTGTGGACGGTGGCGGGCGGGGCGTACGTGCCGTTGGCCGGGGCCGCGGTCGACGCCGGCGCGGGCCACGCCGCGGTCTCGGACGGCGACGGCCGCTACGTCATCGACGGCCTCTACGCCGGCGGCTACGTCGTGACGGCCACGAGCGCGGGCCTGAGCACGGACGTCGCGACGGTGACGGTCGCCGAGGGCCAGGCCGCCGAAGCCTACTTCCGTCTCGTGCCGGTCACGCACCTGGCGTACGACAACGTCACGCCGGCGGCCATCCCCGACAACAACGTCGCGGGCATCGCCTCGGTCATCCACGTCGGGACGACCGGCACGGTCGCGGGCGTGGACGTCGACCTGAACGTGACGCACACCTGGCGGGGCGACCTGATCGTCGAGCTGCAGTCGCCCGCGGGCACCGTGGTGCGCCTGCACAACCGCAGCGGCAGCTCCGCCGACAACATCGTGGGCAACTACCCCGGCACGCTGGCGGTGGAGGGGCCGGGCTCGCTCGCGGACTTCATCGGCGAGGCGGTCGCCGGCGACTGGACGCTGCGGATCTCCGACGCGGTCAGCTCCGACACCGGCACCCTGAACGGCTGGGGCCTGAACCTGACCCTGCCGACGGATCTCACCGCGGCGCCGCCGGCGCCGGCCGCGGCCGCCCGGCTGCTGCCCAACCGGCCCAACCCGTTCAACCCGCGCACCGAGATCCGCTTCGAGCTCGCGCGCGACGGCTCGCCGCGGCTCGCCGTCTTCGACGTGCGCGGCCAGCTCGTGCGGTCGCTGCTGTCGGGCGGCCCCCTGGCCGCCGGCCCGCACGCCGTGGTCTGGGACGGCCGCGACGACGCGGGGCGCGAGGCGCCGAGCGGCCTCTACCTGGCGCGGCTGGTCGCCGGGGACGTCCGCCTGGAGCGGAAGTTGCTGCTGGCCCGCTGACCGGGCGCGCCGCACGGCGGCGCGACGGCCGATCGACCCGTTTCGGGGGCGCCTTTGACCGGGCGCCCTCGATCCGCTATCCTCCCGGCGCACACCCTCCCGGAGAGCGAGTCCCGATGTCCTCTGCCAACGCGCGGTCCAAGACCAACACCCGCTACGTCTGCGGCAACTGCGGCCACGAGGAGCTGCGGTGGCTGGGGCAGTGCCCGCAGTGTCGCGAGTGGAACTCCTTCGCCGCGATCGCGACGACGGCCCCCGCCGGCAAGGGCAAGGGCGGCGGCTTCACCCGCGCGCGGCCCGAGGCCGCCGCGGCGCGGCCGGACCTGGCGCCGGTCGCGCTGTCGCGCGTCGCCACCGCCGCGAACGAGCGCATCCCCGTCGAGCCGCAGGAGGTGGCGCGCATCCTCGGCGGCGGGCTGGTGGCGGGGTCGGTCGTGCTGCTGGGCGGCGAGCCCGGCGTCGGCAAGTCCACGCTGCTGACCGGGCTGGCGCTGAACTGGGTGCGCGCGGGAGTGCGGGTCCTCTACATCGCCGGCGAGGAGTCGCCGTCGCAGATCCGCATGCGCGGCGAGCGCATGGGCTTCGACCCGCGCGCCGGCGAGGGTTTCCACGTCCTGGACGGCGTCGACCTGGAGCGACTGCTGGGGGCGATGTACGCCGACCGCGAGGCCCACCCGGGCCCCTGCGTGGTGATCGCCGACTCGATCCAGACGCTGCACTCCGGCGACATCGACGCCTTCCCGGGCAGCGTCGGCCAGATCCGCTACTGCGGCGGCGTGCTCGCCGACTTCGCGCGCACGACCCTCTGCCCGGTCTTCCTGGTGGGCCACGTCACCAAGACGGGCGACCTCGCCGGACCCAAGCTGCTCGAGCACCTGGTCGACACCGTGCTCTACTTCGAGGGCAGCGGCGGCGGCGCGCTGCGCATGGTGCGCGCGGTGAAGAACCGCTTCGGCGCGACCGGCGAGCTGGCCCTGCTGGAGATGCGCGGCGACGGCCTCGTGCCGGTCAGCGACGCCGGGGCGCTGTTCCTGGGCGACCGCCGCGGCGGCGAGCCCGGCACCTGCGTCGGCGTGGTGCGCAACGGCACGCGGATGTTCCTGACCGAGGTGCAGGCCCTGGTGTCGCCGGCGCGCTACGGCACGCCCCAGCGCGTGGTGCAGGGCGTGGACAGCAAGCGCGTGGCCCTGCTGGCGGCGATCCTGGAGAAGCGGGCCGGGCTGGACCTGGCGGGCTGCGACATCTTCGTCAAGGTCGCCGGGGGCGCCCGGCTGGAGGACCCGGCCGCGGACCTGGCCGTGATCACGGCCCTGGCCTCGTCGCTGCGCGAGATCCCCGTGCCGCTGGACACCCTGGTGCTGGGGGAGGTGGGCCTCACGGGCGAGGTGCGCGACGTCATCGACCGCAAGAACCGGCTGCGCGAGGCCGCCCACCACGGCTTCAAGCGCGTGGTCGCGGCGCGCAACCTCCGCACGCCGCGCACCGAGCAGGGCATGGCCGTGCTGGCGGCGGGCACGGTCGACGAGGCGGTGGCGTTGGCCCTGCAACCGCCCGAGCGCGGCCGCGCCGCCGCGGCGAAGGAGTGAGCGTGGGCGACCCGCGCCGACCGCCGGCGATCCCCCTGCACGTGATCGTGGTCGCTGGCGGCGAGGGCCACCGCGCCCGCACCGGGGCCGCCGAGGCGCCCAAGCAGTTCCAGGTCGTCGGCGGCCGCCTGCTGCTGTTGCAGGGGCTGGAGACCTTCCTGGCGCTGCCCGGCACCGTTTCGGTGACCGTGGCCGCGCCGCCCGCCTGGCAGGCCGTGGCGCGCACGGCACTGGCCGCGGCGACGGCGCTGCCGACGACGGTGTGCGACGGCGGCGCGACGCGCACCGCCTCGACCTGCAACGCGGCCGAGGCGCTGCAGCACGCCTGCCCGCCGCGCGACGACGACCTCGTGGCGGTGCACGACGCGGCCCGCCCCTGGGTGACCGCGGAGCTGGTCGCGCGGCTCGCCGCCGCGGCGGCGGCGCACGGCGGCGCGGTGCCGGGCGTCGAGGTGACCGACACCATCGTGGTCCTGGAAGAAGCGGGCGACGACAGCGCCCGCGGCCTGCGCTACCTGCCGCGCGCCGGCCTGCGCGCGTTGCAGACGCCGCAGGTCTTCCGCTGGCGGCCCTTCCTGGAGGCGCACCGCTGGGCCCGCGCGACCGGCGCGGCGTTCACCGACGACGGCGGGCTGCTCGCGGCGCGCGGCCTGCCGCCGGTGCTGGTGCCCGGCGAGCCGGGCAACCTCAAGATCACCACCGCCGAGGACCTCGCGGCCGCCCGCGCCCGCGCCGAGGGTCGCCCGTGAGCGCGGCCTGCGCCGGCTGCGGCGCCGACGGCGGGCACCGCCTGCACACGGCCCGCGAGATGATGTTCGGCCTGGGCGGCGCCTTCACCTACCGCGAGTGCGCCGACTGCGGCTGCCTGGAGCTGCTGGACCCGCCGGCCGATCTGTCGCCATACTACCCGGCGGACTACTACTCCTACCGGCGCGGCGCGGGCCGCCGCCCGGAAGGCCTGGATGCGTGGCTGAAGCGGCACCGCGCCCGCGCTTGCCTCGAGGGCGGCGATCCGCTGGGTTCGCTGCTGACACGCGCCTTCGGCGTGCCGGCGCAGCTGCGTTGGTTGCGACGGCTGGGCGTGGGCCGCGACGCCGCCGTGCTGGACGTGGGCTGCGGCGCCGGCGAGCTGCTGCGGGAGCTGCAGCGCGACGGCTGCCGGCGGCTGGCCGGCATCGATCCCTACCTCGCGGGGGACCTGGACCTCGGCGGCGGGCTGGTCGTGCGGCGCCGCGGGCTCGACGAGGTGGTCGAGCGCTACGACCTGGTCATGTTGCACCACGTGCTGGAGCATCTGCCCGATCAGCGCCGCGCCTTCGCGCAGCTGCGGCGGGTCGTGAAACCGCGCGGCGCGCTGCTCGTGCGGGTCCCCGTGGCCGACTCGCTGGCCTGGCGCCGCTACGGTGTCGACTGGGTGCAGCTCGACGCGCCGCGCCACCTCGTGCTGCACACGCGGCGCAGCTTGGAGCGGCTGGCCGGCAACGCCGGCTTCGCGCTCGAGGGGAGCGAGGACGACGGCACCGCGTTCCAGTTCTGGGGCAGCGAGCAATACCGCCGCGGCATCCCGCTGCGCGACCCACGTTCCCATGCGACGGACCCGCGCCGCTCGCCGTTCAACCGGGCCGAGCTCGCCGGCTTCGCCCGCGAGGCGGCGCAGGCCAACCGCGACGGCACCTCGGACCAGGCGGTGTTCTATTTCCGGCGCGACGCAACGGCCGACTGACCCTGCCGACTTTTCACAATTTCTTCATTGACTTGATGTTATATATCATCCGTCCCTGACATCAGGGATCGGCGACACGATGGATCAATTCCGATCCGTCAGGCTGGGCTAGCTGAGAGGGGGCGGGATCCAGTATCATATAGGATGGATTGCATCATGATTCGCACGAGGAGGGACATGTCGCCAATGAAATCGATCCGCGCGCTGCTCGTCTTGACGATCCTGGCAGTCGCGGCCGCCGTTCCCGCCGTCGCCCAGACGGGATTCTCGGTCCTCTGCCTGTCGGCGGCGCCCGAGGCTTACGTCGGCGAGATCGACGTTCCCTACGGAGAAGATTTCGACCTCTACGTCATCCTGGCCGGTCCCGAAGTCGGCGCGCCGCTGTCATGGCGGCTCGACACCGTGGACTGGGCCGTGCTGGGCAGCTGCTGCGGCGGGTCGCCCGCGTTCCTGATCGGGTCGGAACTCGCCGGCGCCCCGCTGGCCCACCAGGGCGATCCCGTCCTGGGCGTGCGCACCACGTCCGACGGCTGCGTCCAGCAGGACGTGGTCACGCTGGCCCGCCTGAGCTTCACCTGGGTCTACGCGCCGACCGGCCCCTTCTTCCTCGGCGCGGCCGCGCTCGCGCCGGCCTCCGCCTGCGACGGCCCGTCGCAGCTCCTCGACGGACGGACGCTGCGGGTGGTGCCGACCGGCATCACGCCGGCGTCGTCGTCGAGCTGGGGCGGGGTCAAGTCGCTCTACCGCGACTGATCCGGGCGGGCTCTCAGCCGTCGTCGAGACCCGAGCGGTAGCGGCCGCTGGCGGGATCCTTGTAGACCTTCACCTGGCGGTACAGCTTGATGCCGAGCCGGCCGGCCGCGATCTCCCGGAAGAGGTGGTCGAGGCAGCCGGCGAGGTCGTCCATCTGCTCGCTGATGCTCTCGAGGCGCGCGTGCAGGGCGACTTCGTCCGCGGTGCCGCCGGCGGTGGAGAGTTCCTCGCGGATGTGGTAGAGCTTGAGGGCGAGGACGGTGATGCGGTCGATGATGCTGCCCGGGGACTCGGAGTTCAACGGCGCTCCGGGGTGCGGCAGGCCGTCGCGCGCCAGCACGCCCATGATCTCCACGTCGAGGGCTTCGATGGCCCGCACGCGGCGGGCGTTGGAGGCGTCGATGGAGCGCTTGACGGCCGCGAGCACTTCGTCGCCGGCGCCGTGGGCGCGGCTGCGGTCCTCCTCGTGCCACTGGTAGGTGTTCACGAGCTGCAGCAGTTCGGTGATGCCGGCCCAGCCGCGGTGCTCCGGCGCGATGATGTCCAGCGCGTCCTGCCACGAGCCCAGCTTCTGCTCGTGGAGGTGCCAGCGGTCGACGACATGCCACAGGATGGGCAGCAGCGCGCCGGATTCCGGCCTGGCGCCCGGCTGCGGTGCGACGGTGGTGTCTGGCTGGTTCATCGACGCGCTCCCCTCGGCTCGTCCGCGGTGATGGGCGCGGCTACTGTAGGACATGGGAGCGGGGGCGGCAAGGCCGTCTCCGAACGGCCCGCGACGACCGGGAGCGACGATGACGCGTGACGTGAAGATCCTGCTGCTCCTGCTGGGCCTGGCTTCGGCCGCCGCCGCCGCCCCCGCAGGCACCGTGCCGCTGCACCCGGCGGTCGGCGATACGGTCGACGCGGGCGAGGCGGCCCGCTGGGGGCTGTTCCCCGACGTGCCCGGCCTGGTGTGCGCCGTGTTCGCGCCGGGGCCGCGCGGCGGCTTCCTGGCGCGGCTGACGATCGCCGGCGACCCGCCCGGCTCGCACCGCGAGCGCAACGTGCCGCGGTCGCTATGGGACGGGTGGCGCCGCAGCCTCGACGCGGGCGAGCCCGTGTCCGGGGTCCCGCCGGAGGTGAACCGCGACACCGCGGTCTGGCCGGAGGTGCCGCTGCCGGCCGTCGCCGCGCGCCCCGACGGACCGCGGCCAGGCCTGCCGGTTCCCGACGTCGGGCCGCCGGGCCGCTGGCTCCTGCTGACCGACGTGGGCTGGAAGCACGCCACCACCGCCTTCGGCGACTACTTCACCGACATGCTGCGCGTCTCGGTCGCGCTCGGGCTGCCGCTGGGCGAGAACTTCCTGGCCACCGCCGGCCTGCAGCTGGGCCTCGGCGACCTGCAGGACGACTTCGAGGACCTGACGGACAACGGCCGCGCGGCCCACTACGGGATCGAGCTCGGCGCCCGGGCGCTGCTGCCGGTCGGCGAGCGCACCGACGCCGTGCTGGGCGTGCGCGGCGGCTACTACCTGCGGTCCCTGCGCTGGGGCGGCACGCTGTTCTGGGGCTACGGCTCGGTCTACCGCAGCGGATCGCTGGTGCGGGAGATGTCCGACTGGGGCGGCGGCCTCGACGTCGGCCTGCGCCGGCGGCTCGGGGGCGCGGACTCCCGCCGCTGGCTCGCGGCGACTCTCCACGCCGAGACCTGCGCCGCCGACCCCGTGCTGCTGCAGGACGCGATCAGCGGCGACCGCCTGCTCGCCGACGATCACGACGACTGGATCGGCGCCTCCATCGGCCTGATCATGGGCCTCTAGATGGGTTCATAGGCCCGCCGCGGCCGAGGTTTTCCTTGGCGCGTCGGCGGGGCGCTGGCTACGATGGGCGGACGCGGGCGACCGCGTCGTCATCCCGCGGAACCGAGGAGGTCCCATGTCACCCTGGATGTCCGAGCTGCTCGCGATCGTGATCCTGCTGGTCGTGGTGGCGTTCGTCATCGCCCGCCTGCCGAAGATCGACCTGGGCCACGACCCTGGCTTCCGCGCCCGGCGCGTGTGGAACTGGCTGCCGCTGGGCCTGACCTACGCGTTGCTCTACATGGGCCGCTACAACCTGACCGTCAGCAAGGGCGCCTTCGAGGAGATCGCCGGCGGCGCGGGCGGGTCGCTGATGGGCAACTCCAACTTCGGCGTGATCTTCGGCGTGGGCACCGTGGTCTACGGCTTCTCCTTCCTGATCAACGGCCCCCTGACGGACCGCTTCGGCGGCCGCAAGGCGATGCTCGTCGGCACCGGCGGCGCGTTGGTGATGAACGTGATGATGGGCTTGGCGACGTGGTCCCTGCTGAAACAGGGGCCCCTGTCCGGCTTCCTGGCCATGAACTTCGTGCCGGTCTTCGCGGTGCTCTACGCGCTGAACATGTACTTCCAGAGCTTCGGCGCCGTGGCCATCGTCAAGGTCAACGCTTCCTGGTTCCACGTGCGCGAACGGGGCGTGTTCGGCGCGATCTTCGGCATCCTGATCTCGCTGGGCCTGTACTTCGCCTTCGACGTGGGCAAGCTGATCCTCAAGGGGATGGGGCTGGTCTGGGTCTTCATGATGCCGGCGCTGCTGCTGGCGATCTTCTGGCTGATCGACGTCTTCGTCGTGCGCGACAAACCGTCGGAGACCGGGCACCTGGACTTCGACACCGCCGACGCCACCGCGGGCGACACGGGACCGCCCATGGGACCGGTGAAGGTCTTCAAGATGATGCTGGGCAACCCCATCATCATGACCATCGCGCTGATCGAGTTCTGCAGCGGCTTCCTGCGCCAGGCCATCATGCAGTGGTACCGCACCTTCGCCAAGCAGACCGACGCCGCCCTGCACCTGAGCTCGGGGTTCGTCAACGAGCACTGGGGCGCGCTGCTCTGCTGCGCCGGCATCCTGGGCGGCGTGGTGGCCGGCACCGTGAGCGACCACGCCTTCCAGTCGCGACGCGGACCGGTCGCGGCGGTCCTGTACGGAGCGCTGCTGCTGGGCGCGGTCGTGCTGATCTTCACCTACCAGACGCCGTTCGTGGGCTGGCTGGTGTTGGTGATGTCGATGGCCGTCATCGGCGTGCACGGGATGCTGTCGGGCACCGCGAGCATGGACTTCGGCGGCAGCCGCAACGCGGGCATGGCCGTCGGCATCATCGACGGCTTCGTCTACCTGGGGACCGCCGTGATGTCCTTCACGTACGCTGCGGTGCTGCCCGAGGAGCAGCTCGACGCGGCCGGCAAGATCGCGGGGCCGGCCGCCGATCCCGCCAACTGGCTGGCGTGGCCCCTGGCCATGGTGCCGATGGCCGCGCTGGGCCTCTTCCTGTCCTTGCGCGTCTGGAATGCGAAACCGCACCGCGGGGGTGCGGCCCACTGACCGATCCTGCAGCGAGGTGCATCGCTTGAGAAGATACCTGACGACCGTCGCGGCCGGCCTGCTGGCCGCCGCGACCGCCACCGGCGCCACCGCCGTCGTCCCGGCGGCGACCGATCGCGGCTTCATGATCGTCGCCGGCGACACCATCTGGCTGACCGACCCCGTGCTGGTCCTGGGCACGCGCGTGCCGGCGGCGTTGCCCGTCGGCGAGCGCGAGGTCGCGGTCCTGGACGCCGCGCAGGCGGCGCTGCTGCCCGTGCGCGCGCCGGCGGAACTGCTGGCGTCGGCGCCGGGGGTGGCCACGGGCCAGCGCCAGCTCTACGGCACCCAGGCGGACCTCTCGATCCGCGGTTCCACCTTCGAGCAGGTGCGCGTGCTGCTCGGCGGGATGGACGTGGGCGACCCGCAGACCGGCCACCACGCCCTGGACCTGCCGCTCTCGCTGGCCGACCTGGCGCGGCTCGAGGTGCTCTCCGGCCAGGGCTCGGTCCTGGCCGGCGCCGGCGCCTTCGGCGGCGTCGTCAACGCGGTGCCGCGCCTGCCGGCAGCCGGGCGCGGCGGCGCGGCGGCGGTGACCGTGGGCGGCGACGAGACGCGCGGCGCTCGGCTGCGCTTCGACTCGGGCCGCGGCGCCGGGCTGGGCCTGGACGCGGCGGGCTGGCTCTCCGGCGACTGGTTCCGCACCGACGGGGACCGGCCGGGCACCGACGCCGAGAACCTGACCGTGGCGGGCCGCGGCACCGCGACGGCGCACGGCGCCGAGTTCGACCTGCTGGCGGGGTATGCCCGCCGCGATTTCGGCGCCCTCGACTTCTACGCGCCCTACCCGTCGCAGGAGCGGACCGAGACGGTGTTCGCCGGCCTGATGATGCGGCGACCCCTGTCCGACCGCGCCGTCATCGAGCAGCGCCTCTACGGACGGCGGCACGAGGACCGCTTCGTGCTGTTCCGCGACGATCCGGCCCGTTACACGAACGACCACCTCAACCGGCGCGCGGCGAGCGAGACGCGCCTGTCCTGCGACCTGGGCGCGGGCTGGACGGCGGCGGCCGGGCTGGACGGCGGCTACGAGGACCTGGACAGCCGCGGCGTGCGCGCGGGCGTGGCGACGGCGGCCCTCGGCCGGCACGACCGGCGGCACGCGGCCGCCGCCCTGGAGATGGCCTGGCGCCGCGGCGTCTGGCGGGCCACCGCCGGCGTGCGGCGCGACGCCTGGTCGCAGCAGGACCCCGCGACCACGCGCACGGCGGCGCTGCGCTGGCAGGTCGATCCCGCGGTCGCCCTGCGGGCCTCGGCGGGCTCGGTCCTGCGCCTGCCCACCTTCACCGAGCTGTACTACGAGGACCCCGCCAACCGCGGCGACCCGCTGCTGGAGCCGGAGCACGGCTGGGCCTGGGACCTCGGCGCGACCGTGGCGTCGGGGCCGTGGACCCTCGACTGGTCGGTGTTCGAGCGCCACGAGGAGGACCTGATCGACTGGGTCCGCCCCGCGAACGCGCCGACCGGCCCCTGGCTCGCGCGCAACGTGGCCAAGGGCCGCGTCCGCGGCTGGACCCAGTCCTACGGGCTGACCACGCCCCGCGGCGATGCGCTGGCCCTGCACCACACGATCTTCGAGGCGGAGCGATCGCTCCCGGCGGGCGACGTCGCCAAGTACGCGACGCTGATCCCGCGGCACCTGTTGGCGGCGTCGGCCACGGTCGTGATCGACCGCGGCCTCACGCTCGCCGCGCAGACTCGCCATCGCAGCGGCGCGAACCTCGCGGGCCACGTCGTCGTGGACCTGCGCGCCTCGCTGGCGCGGGGGGCTTGGGCGCTTTCTGCGGACCTGTTCAACGTCTTCGACCGGGAGTACGCGGAGATCCCCGGCGTCCCGCTGCCGGGTCGGCAGGCCGCCGCGACGTGCGCGCGGGCTTTCTGACGAGAAATCGCCTGACCGGAAGGCGCGCGGCGGGTGCGCCAGCGAGCTGTTATTAAATAACAATCTATGGTCCGATTCGCGCATCCGGACCGCGATTTTTTGCGCTTCGGGTAATTGATAAACACTTTTCGTCATGATCGTGCTAGCATCCGACCATGGTTCCGGATCGGTCCGTATCGGATTTCCCGTCGATCTACAA
>PNOJ01000014.1 GCA_013824755.1 Gemmatimonas sp. | reverse complement strand
GACCGGAGCCCCGTGTTCGACCGCAAGCCCGCCCGCATCGACCCCCGCACGCCCTGGTTCGCCGGGGTCCGCACCGCCCTGTCGCCCATGGCGGGGGTGACCGACCGGGCGTTCCGGGACATCTGCCGCGATCACGGCGCGGGGATCGCCTTCTGCGAATTCACCGCCGCCAAGGGCCTGACCTACGACATCCCCCAGGCCTGGCGGCTCGTGGACACCGAGGGCGAGCGGGGTCTGGTCGGCGTGCAGATCTTCGGCAACGAGCCCGCCGCCATGGCCGGCGCCGCCCGCATGATGGAGGGCCGGCGCCTCGACGTGCTGGACATCAATTTCGGCTGCCCCGCCAAGAAGGTCGTGGCGAAGTGCGGCGGCAGCGCGCTCCTGGCCGACGTGCCGCTGTTGACGGAGATCGCCGCCGCGGTCGTCGCGGCCAGCCCGGCGCCGGTCAGCGCCAAGATCCGCACCGGCTGGGACGAAGCGTCGGTCAACTACCGCGAGGTGGGCCTGGCGCTGCAGGAGGCGGGCTGCGTCTGGGTCACGCTGCACGGCCGCACCCGCGCCCAGAAGTTCACCGGCGAGGCCGACTGGGAGCGCATCGCCGACCTGGTCGACACGCTCGACATCCCGGTGATCGGCAACGGCGACGTCGTGGACGGGGAAGGGTACGCCCGCATGGTGCGCTCGACCCGCTGCCACGCGGTCATGGTGGGTCGGGGCGCCACGGGCGACCCCTGGCTCTTCGAGGCGATGGACGCCGCCGAGGGTTTACGGTCGTACGCGCCGCCGACGCTGGCCGAGATCTTCGCCACCGTCGAGCGGCACATCGCCGACGAGTGCCGCCTGAAGGGCGAGCGCATCGGCTCGCAGGTGGTGCGCAAGCACGTGGTGCGCTATTTCCGCGGCTTCCCCGGCGCGGCGGCCATCCGGCGGCGCCTGTTCGCCACCGAGACCGGGGAGCGGATGCTCGCCGTCCTGGCCGAAGTGCGGGGGGAAGCGGACCTGCAGCGGCGCGCGGACCGCGATCCCTAGCGGCGGCTCGTCATGCGGGGGCCGGCCGCGCGGGAACCGGCCAGGGGACGGCCCTTGCGCCCGCGGCGCGAGTCTGCTAGATTCCCCCCGAGACAGTGACGGCTGTCCTTTTAATGCGGCCCCGCGAGGCCCAAAAGGAGGCGGAACCGGAACCAGGCAGGCACGGGTGCGTTCAGACCCTGCCTTTTTTTGTGTCCGGCGACGCCCCCGGGAGGCGTGGAGATGTCCTTCGTCGAGAAGACCACCATCATGAACGGCAGCGAGGTCGGCCGGGCGCTGACCCGCATCGCCCACGAGATCATCGAGGCGAACAAGGGGACGGCGAACCTGGTGCTGCTGGGCGTGCAGCGCCGCGGCGTGCCGCTGGCGGCGCTGATCGGCGAGGCGATCCGCAAGGTGGAGGGGGTCGAGGTGCCGCTCGGCGCCATCGACATCACGTTCTACCGCGACGATCTCTCGACGATCGGGCCGGCGCCGCGCATCAACGAGACCACCGTCCCGATGGACGTCACCGACAAGAACGTCATCCTGGTCGACGACGTGCTGTACACCGGCCGCACGGTGCGCGCCGCGCTCGACGTGATCATGGACTGGGGCCGCCCGCGCGCCATCCGCCTGGCGGTGCTCATCGACCGCGGGCACCGCGAGCTGCCCATCCGCCCGGACTTCGTGGGCAAGAACGTCCCCACCTCCCAGAAGGAGATCATCAAGGTCAAGGTGAAGGAGTACGACGACCGCCAGGAGGTCGTGGTCGGGGAGGTGCTGGAGGGATGATCCTGCGCAGCAAGGACCTGATCGGCCTGGAAGACCTGTCCCGCGAGGAGATCCTGACCATCCTCGAAGCCGCCGAGGCTTTCCGGACGATCTTCGACCGGCCGGTACGGAAAGTGCCGATCATGCGCGGTCGGACGGTCGTCAACTTCTTCGTCGAGCCCAGCACGCGCACCCGCATCAGCTTCGAACTGGCCGAGAAGAGGCTCTCCGCCGACATCGTCAACTTCGACGCCTCGACCTCCTCGCTCAAGAAGGGCGAGACGCTGCGCGACACCGCCGAGAACATCCAGGCCATGAAGATCGACATGATCGTCGTGCGCCACTCCTCGCCGGGAGCGGCGGCCTACCTGGGCCGCGTGCTGAAGGCGAGCGTCATCAACGCCGGCGACGGCGCCCACGAGCACCCGACCCAGGGACTGCTCGACATCATGACCATGCGCCAGCGCCTGGGCGACCTCGCCGGGCGCAAGGTCACCATCATCGGCGACATCGCGCAGTCGCGCGTGGCGCGCTCGAACATCTACGGGCTGACCAAGCTGGGCGCCGAGGTGACGGTCTGCGGCCCGCCGACGATGGTGCCGGCGGCGATCGCGCGGCTGGGGGCGACCGTCGAGCACGACCTGAAGCGGGCGGTGGCCGACGCCGACGTGCTGAACATCCTGCGCATCCAGCTCGAGCGCCAGAGCCAGATGGTCTTCCCCGGCAACCGGGAGTACCACCTGATGTTCGGCGTCACCGAGGAGGTGCTGCGCCACACCAAGCCGTCGTGCTTCGTCATGCACCCCGGCCCGATGAACCGGGACGTGGAGATCAGCTCCGCGGTCGCCGACGGGCCGCGACAGGTGATCCTCGAACAGGTGACCAACGGCGTGGCCGTGCGCATGGCCGTGATCTACCTGCTGTCCGGCGGCGACCCCCGCCAGCTCGGCGGCGGCGCCCGCGCCGGCGTCCGCGAAGAGGAGTGAGCATGGAGTGGAGCTGGAAGCGGATCCCCGCCGAGTACCTGGTCGCGAACGTGCGCCTGTGCCGTGACGGCAAGTTGGCCGACCGCCCCGGGTTCCTGCACGTCCAGAAGGGGCTCGTCGCCGCCCTGGGGCCGGGCGTGCCGTCCCGCGAGGACCTGCCCGTGCTCGACGGCGGCGGCCTGGTCTGCGCGCCCGGCCTGGTCGACGTCCACGTGCACTTCCGCGAGCCCGGCCAGGAGGAGAAGGAGACCATCGCCACCGGCTCGCGCGCCGCGGCCGCCGGCGGCTTCACCGCCGTGGTCACCATGCCCAACACGCGCCCGCCGGTGGACCACGCGCCGATGGTGCGCTACATCCTCGACCGCGCGCAGGAGACCGGGCTCTGCCGCGTGTTCCCGACCGCGGCGATCAGCCGGGGCCAGGAGGGCGAGACGCTGACCGAGTTCGGCGACCTGGTCAAGGCCGGCGCCGTCGGCTTCACCGACGACGGCCGCCCGGTCATGCACGGCAAGCTCATGCAGTTCGCCCTGCAGTACGCGCGGGTGCTGGGCGTGCCGGTGACCTGCCACGCCGAGGACCTGACCCTGGCCGGCAAGGGCGTCATGCACGCCGGCTACTGGTCGACGAAGCTGGGGCTGGCGGGGCTGCCGCGGCTGGCCGAGGACGTGATGGTCTTCCGCGACGTCGAGCTGGCCCGCGCCACCGGCGGCCACCTGCACGTGGCCCACGTCTCGACCAAGGGCACCGTCGAGATCATCCGGCGCGCCCGCGAGCAGGGCGTCCACGTCACCGCCGAGGTGACGCCCCACCACCTGACCCTGGACCACGCCTGCTGCCGGGACTTCTCGCCGCTGTACAAGATGAGCCCGCCCCTGCGGGAGCAGGAGGACATCGAGGCCGTGACCCAGGGGCTCGTCGACGGCGTGCTGGACTGCGTCGCCACCGACCACGCGCCGCACACGGCGATGGAGAAGGAGCTGATGTTCGACCAGGCCCCCTTCGGCGTGGTAGGGCTGGAGACGGCGCTCGCGGTCTGCCATACTCACCTGGTCAGGACCGGCCGTCTGGACCTGGGCCAGCTGATGGAGAAGATGAGCTCGCGCGCCGCGGAGACCTACGGGCTGCCGTGCGGACGCCTGCAGGAGGGTGGGGAGGCCGATTTCCTGCTCTTCGATCCGGACGAGGAGTGGACCGTGCAGCCCGAGGCGATGCGCTCCATGAGCCGCAACACCCCGTACGGCGGGCAGAAGCTCGCCGGGCGCGTGAAGGCGACCTTCCTGCGCGGTCGGCCGACCTACCGCGACGGCGAATGATCGCGTCACGACCTGGATCCCGTGTCGACCCCTGGGATAGGATGACCGCGATGAGGAACCGGCACCGCACACTGGTCGCAGCCGCGGTCGCCGCGGCGCTGCTGGCCGTCGGCGCGGGCTGCGCCCGCTTCAACACCTTCTACAACGCCAGCAAGGCCTTCGACACGGCCGAGCGGGTGCGCGAGGACCGCCTCAAGCAAGGGTTGGACCCGGCCACGCCCACGCCGCAGCAGGCCCAGGAATACCAGCGCTGCGTCAAGAAGTGCCAGATCATCCTGGACGAGTACCCGGGTCACGCGCTGACCGACGACGCCCTGTTCCTGATGGCGAAGGCGTACCACCGCCTCGAGTCGCACCGCATGGCCATCACCCAGCTGGACCTGCTCATCACGAACTTCCCGGCCACGCCGCACCTGGAGGAGACCCTGTACCTGCAGGCCGTGAGCCACCTGATGGTGGGCGACGCCGGCGGCAGCGACAACTACCTCTCCCAGCTCGAGCTGGCGTTCCCCGAATCGGTGTTCCAGGCCGAGGCGCTGCGCGTCGGCGGCGAGAACGCCCTGGCGATGGAGGCCTGGGCGGACGCCCGCGACCGCTTCCGCGACTACCTCGACCGGCACGCCGAACGGGGCGAAGCGGTGGCCGTCGGCACCAAGCTGGCCCGCTGCTATTGGGAGCTCGGCGAGTACGAGGAGGCCCGCAGCCGCCTGGAGGCCGTCGCCGCCGCCGATGGGGACAAGGGCCAGCTCTTCGAGGCCCGCCTGCTGCAGGCCCGCTGCCTGACGCGGCTCGGGAAGCACGACGAAGCGGCGGAGCTGGTCACCCGGCTGAAGGAGGAGGCCGAACTCTACAGCAAGGACGGCGTGACGGCCCTGGCCCAGGCCGAGGTCCTGATGGCCAGGGGAAGACCCGAGGAAGCGGCCCCGCTGCTCGAGGCCCTGCCCCCGGATTGGCGCACCGGCGAGGTGCCGGGGCGGCTCGCCGAGATGCTCGGGAACATCTACCTGTCGCAGTGGAAGATCGAGGAGGCCCGCACCCAGTTCCGCGATGCCTTGCGCAACGTGAGCGTCCTGGAGGACGAGCAGCGCTGCCGCCGGCTCGACGCCGAGCTCAACCGCTACCTGGCCGCCGAACAGCGGTTCGCCGCCGCCGCCGAGGACCAGAAGCCGGCGCTGCGCCTGACCATGGCCAACGTCCTGCTGTTCACCCTGGACCGGCCGCGGCTCGCGCTGGACGGATATCTCGAGGTGGCCGCGGCCGCGCCGCAGGACAGCGCCGCCGCCGTGCGCGGCCTCTTCGGCGCGGCACTGGTCTACCGCGACCGCCTCGGCCTGCCGGACTCGGCGGCCGTGTACGACGCGCAGCTGCAGGCCGCCTACCCGCAGTCGCCCCAGGCCTTCATCGCCCGGGCAGGCGCCGAGGGCGATCTCTACGCCTACCTGACCGAGCTCGACGCCCGTCGGCGCGAGATGGACCTGGCCGCCGGCCCAGCGCCCGATCGCGGTCCCGAGGTTGTCGAGGCGGCCGGCCCCGACGGTGGGAGGCCCGCGCCGGCGCCGGGCGGACGCCGGTCGCATTGGCGCGACCGGAAGCTGCAGGGGCGCGGCTGAGGGATGGTCGGGCTTCGGCCCAGGAGAACGCGACGTGAACCTGCCCGCCGCCGCCAGCGCCCCGCCCGCCCGACGCCTGCACGGGTCGATCGTCGCGCAGACCTCCGTCTCGTCGTCCATGCACCTGGTCGAGTTCGACCTGCAGGAGCACATCCCCTTCCTGCCGGGCCAGTTCTGCATGCTCAACCTCGCGGGTGACCTCTCCCTGGTCTTCGGCCGTCCCTTCTCCATCCTGGCGACGACGGGGAACCGCCTCGCGCTGCTCTACAAGGTCGTCGGCCGCGGCACCGCGCGGCTGCGCGAGGCCGCCGTCGGCGCGCCCGTGACCTGCCTCGCGCCCCTGGGCCGACCGTTCCCCGCCCCCGATCCCCGACCGCGCCTCCTGCTGGCCGGCGGGGTGGGGCTGCCGCCCCTGCTCGCCTGGGAGACGCGCTGGGGCCGCTCACAGGACCTCTGCTGCGCCGGCGGCCGCGACGGCGGCGACCTGCCCTGGGACCTGCTGGGCCCCGCCTGGCGCACGAGCGTGGACCGGGCCGTCGCGCTCCCGCCGACCGGCCGGCGTTCGGCGGCAACGTCGTGGAACTGGCGCGCTCGCTGCTGCCGGCCGGGGCGCCCCCGCACGTGGTGCTGGCCTGCGGCCCGCCGCCCCTGCTGCGCGCGGCCGCGGCGCTGGCCGCCGAGCGCGGTTGGGACTGCCTGGTCTCGGTGGAGGAACGCATGGGCTGCGGGTACGGCGTGTGCCGGGGGTGTGTGGTGCCGCGGGCCGACGGCGACGGCTACGCCACGGCGTGCAAGGACGGGCCGGTCTTCGACGCCCTCGACCTGGACTGGGCGCGGCTCGGCGGGGGAGGCGGGGCATGACGACGCTGCCGTCCTGGCTGGCCTTCGATCCCCGCGGACCGCTGCGGCTCGGCCCGCGCGTGTTCCCCGGCCGGATCTGGACCGCTTCGGGTTGCTTCGGGTACGGACTGGACGGGGCCGATCTCGGCGCGCCGGGCTGCGGGTCGCCCTTCGACGGTCTCGGCGCCGTGGTCACCAAGACGGTCACGCCCGAGGCCCGCTGCGGCAACCCTCCGCCCCGGCTGTGGGAGACCGCGCACGGCGCGCTGAATTCCATCGGTCTGGAGAACGTCGGCCTCTCGCGCTTCGCGGACGAGGTCGTGCCCGCGCTGGAGGCGCGCGGGGTGCCCTTCGTCATCAGCCTCGCGGCCACCCGGCCGGAGGAATTCGGGAACCTGGCCCGCCGCCTGGCCGCCGCGGCGGACGGGGCCGTGCACTGGCACGGCGTCGAACTGAACCTCAGCTGCCCGAACGTGGCCGAAGGCGGCGTCGACTTCGGCCGCGATCCCGCGACGGTGGAGCGCTGCGTCGCCGCGGCGCGCGAGCACCTGCCGGCGCGCGCCCTGCTGGCCAAGCTCACGCCCAACGTGGGCAGCATCGCCCGGCTCGCCACGGCGGCGGCCCGCGGCGGCGCCGACGGCGTGACCGCCATCAACACCCTGATCGGCATGGACGTGGACCTGAGCACGGGCGCGCCGGTCCTGCCGCGCCGCCGGGGCGGCTACAGCGGACCCGCGCTGCTGCCGGTGGCGCTGGCCCGGGTCGACGAGATCGTGCAGGAGACGGGCCTGCCCGTGGTGGGCGTCGGCGGGATCGCGACCCTCGAGGATGTGCTGAAGTTCTTCGCGGTGGGAGCGGTCGCCGTGCAGATCGGCACGGCCCAGATGAGCGACCCGTTCGCCGCCGCCGCCGTGGCGGCGGCCCTGGCGGCGGCCGAGCGGCAGGCTCGGTAGTTTTCCAGGTTCAGTCGTCGTCCGGGTTCAGTAGTCATCTCTTGGTTCGACGTAGTCGTCGTCGTAGGGATCGTCCCCGTCGCCCCTGATCTCCTCGTCGAGCTCCTCCGGCAGGCTGGCCTCGCGCAGGTCGTCGTTCTGCTGCGGCGTCGCCGCGCCCTCATCCAGCTCCACGGGCAACCCCTCGGGGAAGTCGGCTTCCAGCAGGTCGATCAGGGACGCCGTGTTGAGCAGCAGCTGCTCGGCGAGCCGCACGCCCAGCGCCGCCGCTTCGGACGAGGGCCCGCGCAGCACGGCCTGGTTCATGGAGTGGCCGTGCAGGGAACCCACGGCGCCGGTGATGATCAGGCTGTCTTCGCCCGCCTGGGCCAGCACGCCGAGGGGGCAGTCCTGGTCCGAGCAGATCCGCTCGCGGAAGGCCAGTTCGGCCGTCATCTCCGCGCGCGACTGGGGGGAGTCCACGGCCCCGGCCATGGCGAGCGCCTCGGCGTCGCCGGCCCGCGCGATGATGGCGATGAGGCCCTGGCCCGCCCCGGGCAGCGTCATCTCCGGGAAGAAGATTTCCGTCACGATGTCCTGCACGCCCAGGCGCTCGGCGATGGCCGCGGGCATCACCAGGCAGTCCACCGCCTCGTCCTGGAGGTAGGCGTCCAGGGCCTCGACGGCGCCGCCGTAGAGCAGCTTCGGCTTGAGCAGGGGCCAGAGCTGGTGGATCTGCGCCATCGAGCGGCGGGAGAGCACGCCGACGCGCGTGCCGTCCTCGAGATCGTCCGCGATGCAGCCGCCCTTGTGCAGCAGGGCGTCGAAGGGCGTGTTGCGCTCCGGCACCGCGGCGACGACCAGGCCGTTCGGCAGCGGGCGCACGATGTCCTCCGCGGCGACGTCGAGCAGCTGGAACTCGCCGTCCAGCAGGTGCGACAGCAGCAGCTCGATCTCCGCCGCCGAGTTGGCGCAGTACAGCTCCGATGCGCTCTGGCGGTTGGTGCGGGGGTCCGAGACGGTGACCATGTCGAAGATGGCCCGGGGGTGCGCCGCGCGCAGCCGCTCGATGACCAGCAGGGTCTGGGCGCGGTTGAGGCGTCCGTCCAGGGTTCCCAGGGTGTAGGTGCCGCTGCTCATCGCTCGTACGCTCCCGTGGTCGCGGTCCGCGTTCGCATCAGGCCGCCCGCGCGAGGTGTTCCTTCACCAGTTCCCCGATCCTGATGGCGTCGCGCTCGGGCAGCGCCTGGTGGATCGGCAGGGCCAGCACTTCCCGTCCCGCGGCTTCGGCGTGCGTCAGTTCCCCGTGCACCCGGCAGTACTCGGCCAGCTCGTGGCGGTGCAGCGGCGGCGCGTAGTAGATGCCGAAGTCGACGCCGGCTTCCCGCAGCCGGGCCTCCAGTCTGGCACGATCCGGCACGCGGATCCAGTACTGATGATGGGTCACGCGGAGTCCCGAGCCCGGCTGCGGTTCGGCGAGCCGGTTGGCTTCGGGGACCAGTTCGTTGTAGATGGCGGCGGCGCGGTCGCGGTCGGCCTGCTCGTCGGCGAAGCGGGCCAGCCGGACGCGGATCGCCAGGGCCTGGATCTCGTCGAGGCGGCTGTTCCAGCCCGACAGCAGCCGGCCCCCGAGGCGGACCGTCTCGTGGCCGCGCAGCCGGCGCAGCGGGGCGGTGTCGGCCGCGTCGCGGCAGAGGATCATGCCGCCGTCGCCGATGCCGGGCAGGTTCTTGGTGGGGTAGAAGCTCAGGCAGGACAGGCGCCCGAAGGACCCGCAGGGCCGGCCGCGGTACAGGGAGCCGTAGGCCTGGCACATGTCCTCGACCAGGTCGAGGCCGTGCCGCTCGGCGGTCAGGGCGAGGGGCTCCATCTCGCAGGGCATGCCGAAGATGTGCACCGGCAGCAGGACGCGGGTGCGCCCGGTGACGGCCGCGGCGGCGTGGGCCGGATCCAGGTTGAGCGTGCGGGGGTCGATGTCCGCGAAGACGGGCGTGCCGCCCAGGCGGATGATCGCCTCGATCGTGGCGACGAAGGTGTACGGGGTGGTCACGACTTCGACGCCCGGGCCGACGCCGGCGATCTGCAGCGCCAGGTACAGGGCCGCGGAGCCGGAGGCGACGCCGACGGCGTCGGCGGCCCCGCAGGCCGCGGCCATCTCGGTCTCCAGGGCGCGCACCTCCCGGCCCAGGATGTACTCCCCGGTCGAGAGCAGCCGGTCGACGCCGGCGAGGATCTCCTGCTTGCAGGGCAGCATCGGCGTCACCAGGTCGTAGCGGGCGATGCGGCGGCCGTCGTTCTCGTGCATGCCGTCCTTTCCCGTCCCGGACGCGGCCGGTCGCGGGGTTCCCGGTCGTGGGGTCGTCAGGCGCGGGGGCGCCCGAAGCAACGGTAGGCGAAGCCGTGCTCGCCCAGCAGGGCGCTGTTGTAGACGTTGCGGCAGTCCAGGAAGCGGCGCCCGGACACGGCCGCCCCGAGGCGCGCCAGGTCGAGCTGCCGGTACTCGTTCCACTCGGTGACCAACATCACCAGGTCGGCGCCGGCCGCGGCGTCGTACGGGCCCTCGCAGTAGCGCAGGGCGGGGTGGAGGGCGCGGAAGTTGTCCATGGCCACCGGGTCGTGCACGCGCAGCGAGGCGCCCGCCGCCTGCAGGGCCGCGACCAGCGGGCGGCTGGGCGCGTCGCGGATGTCGTCGGTGTTCGGCTTGAAGCTCAGGCCCAGCATGGCCACGACCTTGCCCTTCAGCTCGGGCAGCAGCTCGCGGGCCTTCGCCATGGCGAGGTCGGGCAGGCGCTCGTTCACGCCGATCGCCGCGCGCACGATGCTCATGTCGGTGCCGGCCTGCTCGGCGATGTGGACGATGGCGTTGGTGTCCTTGGGCAGGCAGGAGCCGCCGAAGCCCAGGCCGGCGTGCAGGAACTTCGGGCCGATGCGCTTGTCGAGGCCCATGGCCTTGGCCACCATCGAGACGTCGGCGCCCACGCGGTCGGCCAGCGTGGAGATCTCGTTGATGTAGGAGATCTTCACCGCGAGGAAGGCGTTGCTGGCGTACTTGATCAGCTCCGCCGATTCGATGTCGCAGACCAGGATCGGGGTTTCCAGCAGGTACAGCGGCCGGTAGATCTCGCGCATGACCTTCTCGCCGAGGGCCGAATCGGCGCCGACCACGACGCGGTCGGGGCGCATGAAGTCCTCGATGCTCGATCCCTCGCGCAGGAACTCGGGGTTGCTGGCCAGCTCGAAGTCCACCGGCTGCGGCTGGGACTCCAGGATCGCCGTCCTGACCTTGCGCGAGGTGCCCACCGGCACGGTGCTCTTGGTGACCACCACGCAGGGGCGCGTCATCAGGCTGCCGACCTCGCGCGCCACGTTCAGCACGTAGCTCAGGTCGGCCTCGCCGCCGTCGGACATGGGCGTCTGCACGGCGATGAAGATCACGTCGGTCACGCCCATCGCCTCGGCCAGCGAGGTGGTGAAGAAGAGGCGGCCCCCGGCCACGTTCTTGGCGACGAGGCGGTCGAGTCCCGGCTCGTAGATCGGCATGACGCCGCGGTGCAGGTCGGCGATGCGCTCGGCGTTGATGTCCACGCACCAGACCTCGTGCCCGAAGTCGGCCAGGCAGGCTCCCGACACGAGGCCCACGTATCCCGTCCCGATCATGCAGATGCGGCTCATGGCTTTTCCTTGTCCTTCGCGGCGAGCGAGCCGCGGTGTTCCGGTTCTGGTGGTGTCGTCCGGCGCGGCCGCCGGGGATCAGGCGTTGGCCAGGCGCAGCCATTCCTTGTAGATGCAGCGGTCCGCGACGACCGTCAGCCCGGCGGCGACCGCCTTGCGCGACGCCTCCGGGTGGACCACGCCCTCCTGCAGCCAGACGGCGCGCGCCCCCGCGGCGATGGCGGCGTCCACGATGGCGGGGACGGCCTCGCTGCGGCGGAACACGTCGACCACGTCGATCGGCCCCGGCACGTCGGCCAGGGTCGGGTAGACGGGCGCGCCCAGCACCTCCCGCAGCTGCGGGTTGACGCCCGCGACCTCGATCCCCCTGCCGAGCAGGAAGCGGGCGATGCCGTGGCTGGCCCGTTCCGGGTTCTCGGAGATGCCGACCACGGCCACCCGGCGCATGCCGAGCAGGAGCTCCCGGACCGCGTCGTCGCCGGGAGTCGGGTCGTCGTCGTCGATGCGGTTGTGGTCCATGGCGGCTCCTCACGGCGATTCGGGACCCGTCGTCGGCTCCCGGCTCCCTCACAGAAAACCGGGACACGGTCCCGGCGCACCTCCGACTGGGTCGCGGATCCCGCAGAATGTACCGAGGACCGGCCCCGGTGTCCACCCCGGGGTGGTGGATGCGTCGGCGGATTTTCGGTTCCCCGGCCCGTCCGCGGTTGCTATCTTGGCGGCGGCGTTGCGAATCCCGACCCGTGAGGACGGCCATGGACCCCGTGCTGACCACCGTGCTGCTGCTGGCGGCGCTGGCGCTGTTCGCGAACACCGTCGCGGACCGCTACTGGCTGCTGCGGGCCGCGGCGCCCGACGACCGGCGCGACCGCGTCGGCGAGCGGCTGCGGCGCCTGTTCGCCATCGGCTTCGGCCAGAAACGGCTGCTCTACGAGCGGGGCGCGGGTTGGATGCACGTCGGCATCTTCTCGGGCTTCCTGGTGGTCGCCCTGCGCACGATCACGCTCTGCGGCCGCGGCTACAGCCCCGACTTCCAGCTGCCGGGTTTCGACGGCCCGTTCGGCCAGGCCTACGCGGTCCTGAAGGACCTGTTCGAGATCGTCGTGCTGGCGGCGGTGGGCTTCGCCGCCTGGCGACGGCTGGTGCTGCGTCCCCGGCGCCTGCACCTCAGCGCCGAGGGCGTGCTGATCCTGGCCTGGATCGCCGCGCTGATGGTCACCGACCTGCTCGGCGACGCGGCCCTGTTCGCCCTGCGGCCGGATCATCCCGAAGCCGGCTGGTCCTTCGTCGGCACCATGCTGTCGGGCCTGTTCGCGGGCGTTCCCGCGCCGGAGGTCCGGGCGTGGCTGGTCTGGATGTTCTGGTCGCACCTGGTCCTGGTGCTGGCGTTCCTGAACTTCCTGCCCTACGGCAAGCACTTCCACGTGCTGACCGCCCTGCCCAACGTGTTCACGATGAAGCTGGGTCCGCCGGCCGCGCCCGACCGGATGGATTTCGAGGGGCGCGAGGTCTTCGGCGTCGGGAAGCTGGAGGACTATTCCTGGCGGCGCCTCCTGGACATGTACACCTGCACCGAGTGCGGCCGCTGCACGGTGCACTGCCCGACGGCCACCACGGGCAAGCCCCTGCGGCCGCGGGAGCTCATCACCGACCAGCGCGACCACCTGCTGGCCGTCGCCGACGGCCTGCGCCGGGTGGGCAAGCTGAAACACCAGGGCCGCGACGAGGAGGCGGCCGCCGCGTCGGCGGCGATCGCGCGTCCGGCGCTCGCCGGCGTCGTGATCCCCGACGACGTGCTCTGGGGCTGCACCACCTGCGGCTACTGCCAGACGGTCTGCCCGGTCGCCATCGAGCACGTCGACCACGTCGTGGACCTGCGCCGCCACCGCATGATGATGGAGTCGGCCATGCCGCCGGAATTCCAGGCGGCGCTGCGCGGCCTGGAGAACAACTCGAACCCCTGGAACGTCGGGGCCGCCGCCCGCGAGGACTGGATCGGGGACCTGCCGGTGCCGCGCCTGCGCGACAAGGGCCGTGCCGAGTACCTGCTCTTCGTGGGCTGCGCCGGCGCCTACGACGA
The DNA here is from genome assembly GCA_013824755.1 of Gemmatimonas sp. Classification (GTDB taxonomy): domain Bacteria; phylum Krumholzibacteriota; class Krumholzibacteriia; order LZORAL124-64-63; family LZORAL124-64-63; genus PNOJ01. The sequence goes on along the minus strand of PNOJ01000014.1, from coordinate 26,935 downwards.
GCGCAACAAGGACGTCCTGCGGGCCGTGTGCCGCCTGCTGGACCGCGCCGGCGTCGACTACGCCGTGCTGGGGACCGAGGAGGGTTGCTGCGGCGACCCGGCCCGTCGCGCGGGCCACGAGTACCTCTTCCAGGCGCAGGCGCGGCGCAACATCGAGACCTTCTCCCGGTACGAGGTCGGCGCCGTGGTCACGGCCTGCCCGCACTGCTTCAACATGATCCGCAACGAGTACCCCCAGTTCGACTGGTCCGCGGCGCGCGTGCTGCACCACTCCGAGCTGCTCCTGGACCTGGTGGGGCAGGGCCGCCTGAAGCTGCGCCCGGACGGCGCCGCCCGGGTCACCTACCACGACTCCTGCTACCTCGGCCGCCACAACGGCGTCTACGACGCGCCGCGCGAGCTCGTCGACGCCCTGGGACTCGAACGCGTCGAAATGGCCCGCAGCCGCCGCGACGGGTTCTGCTGCGGCGCCGGCGGCGCCCGGATGTTCATGGAGGAGTCCCTGGGCACGCGCATCAACCAGAACCGGGTCGACGAGGCCGCCGGCACCGGGGCCGCGGAGGTCTGCACCGCCTGCCCGTTCTGCCTGACGATGATCGGCGACGGCATCAAGGAAACCGGGCGCGAGGAGACGCTGCGCGCGCTGGACCTCGCCGAGATGATCGAGCGGCAGCTCGCCGATTGAGCCGGACCGCGGCGGCGGCCGGCCTCGGCCCTTGCAAATCCGGACACCTGCGGTAAGATATCGCCGTCGCCGGCGGCGTTCGCCCGCCGGCGCTTCCCAGCGGGTCCACGAGTCCTGGAGGCTGCGATGTCCGTCTACGACCCCGTGCGCACGACCCCCGAACTGGACCGCCTGTGGCGGCGCGGCGCCGGGTTCTTCGGCTCCCACGTGCCGATCATGTGCGGCGCCATGACCTGGATCTCGGACCCGCACCTGGTCGCGTCGTTCAGCAACCTGGGCGGCTTCGCCTCGCTCGCCGGCGGCAACATGCCGCCCGAGCTCTTCGCTGCCTCGATCGACGCCACCCGCGCCCTGACGGACCGGCCCTTCGGCGCCAACATCATCGTCATCGCCCCGAACTACCGGGCCCACCTGGACATCTGCTGCGAGAAGGGGCTGAGCCACATCTTCTTCGCCGGCTCCATCCCGCGCCAGAGCGAGGTGGAGCAGGCCCGCGCGAGCGGCGCCAAGGTGATCTGCTTCGCCTCGGCCGGCTCCATCGCCGAGCGCATGATCGGCTACGGGGCCGACGCGCTCATCCTGGAGGGCAGCGAGGCGGGCGGCCACATCGGCCACGTCTCGACCTCGGTGCTGCTGCAGGAGGTCCTGTTCCCCTACGCGGACCGGCTGCCGATCTTCGTCGCCGGCGGCATCGCGGACGGCCGCATGATCGGGCACCTCTGCCTGATGGGAGCGGCCGGCGCCCAGCTCGGCACGCGCTTCGTCGTCGCCGACGAGTGCCTGGCCCATCCGGCGTTCAAGCAGGCCTTCATCCGGGCCCGCTCCCGCGAGGCGATCGCCACGCCCCAGTACTCGTCCAAGTTGCCGGTGGTCGCCGTGCGTGCGCTGAACAACGCCGCGATGCAGCGCTTCGGCGAATTGCAGCTCGACCTGCTGCAACAAGTGGAGTCCGGGAAGATGAGCCGCCAGGACGCCCAGTTCGAGGTGGAGAAGTACTGGGTCGGCTCCCTGCGCGAAGGGGCGGTGGACGGCGACGTCGAGCGCGGCTCGCTCATGGCCGGCCAGTCGGTCGGCCTGGTGACCCGCACTCAGCCCCTGCGCGAGATCCTCCAGCAACTGGTCGACGAGGCCCAGGCGGCGGTGGCCTCCGCCAGGGGTCTCCTGGGCGCCTGAAGCCCCCCGCAGGCGCTTCCCCGCTTGACGCTGGCGACGGCCGGCCCCTACATTAGACGGGGCCGGCGCCGCACGGCGGCGGCCTCCGGTCCCGATCACTCCACCCCCCCGAGGTCGACGATGTTCCAGCAGCGACACCTGTTCCTCGTCTGCGCCGCGCTCGCCGCCGCCATGGCCGTCGGCGGCGGCTGCAGCGACGACGAAGGCGGCTCGTCCTCCGCGCCCCCCACGTCCGGCACCGTGGTCGTGACGCCCAGCCCGACGACCCTGACCATCTCGTGGACCCTGCGCGGTCCCGGCGGCTTCAACGAGAGCGGCAGCGGCGCGCGCACGTTCACCTCGCAGTCCCTGGGCAACTACACGTTGACCTGGGACGCCATCGAGGGATGGGTCCGCCCCACGCCGGTCACGTCGACCCTGAAGCTCGAGGCGGGCGGCAGCGTGGAGTTCACCGGCCTCTATCGGGAGAACCTGCCCAGCACGATCGTCGTCGACGCCACCCCGGACGATCCCGGCACGGCCTGGGTCCTCACCGGCCCCGACGGCTACCGGCTGGACGGGGTGGGCGACCGGACCCTGGACGGGCTCGATTCCGGCGTGTACACGGTGACCTGGGAGGCGCGCGCCGGCTGGTGGCTGCCGGTCGCCAACCCGCAGACCCTGGAGGTCTTCGGCGGCACCACGACGTTCATCGGCACCTACCGCCAGGACCTGCCGGCGCCGACGGGGTACCGGTTCGTGCCGGAGGGCACGTTCACCATGGGCAGCCCCGAGGACGAGTGGGGCCGCAGCAGCGAGGAGATCCAGCGCCAGGTCACCCTGACCCGCAGCCTCTTCGCCGCCAGGAGCGAGGTCACGCGCGAGGCCTTCCGCACGCAGCTGAACTGGGCCTACCGCCAGGGCCACTGCAGCATCGACTCGTTGGTCGACGGCAATGTCGTGAGCTACCACGTGCGCGACAACCTCGACGGCTCCGACATCGAACTGCTGACCTTCGAAGCCACGGCGTTGCGGTTCATCGCCACGGCGGATTCGTTCCGGATCCCGAACCCCGATCAGACGACCTACCCCGTCGGCGGCTTGAACTGGTACGGCGCGATCGCCTACTGCGACTGGCGGAGCCTCCGCCAGGGCCTGCCGCGCGCCTACGACCATGCCACCTGGACGCTCGTCGCCGGGAGCCCGACCGCGACGCCGGGCTACCGGCTGCCCACCGAGGCCGAGTGGGAGTACCTCTGCCGTGCGGGCTCGACCACGCCCTTCACCAACGGACCGCTGCTGAACCCGGGGTGCGTCGACCCGAACCTCGACCAGGTCGGCTGGAGCTGCATGCCGGTGGTCATGCGCGTGGAGCAGAAGCTGCCCAACGCCTGGGGTTTCTACGACATGCATGGCAACGTGGCGGAGTGGTGCGCCGACCTCTCGGCGCCGTATGAACCCGGGGCCGTGACCGACCCGCTGAACGTCGACGTGGGTTCCCTGCGGGTCGTCCGCGGCGGCAGCTACGCGAACCCGGCCCACGCCTGCCGGAGCGCCCGTCGCGCGGCCAACTACCCGACCGCCGGCGTGGCCAACATCGGGCTGCGGCCCGTCAGGACCGTGATCACGGGCTGACCGCCGCCACACGCGGATCAACAGGAGGGGCTCCGCCGCGGCGGAGCCCCTCTGCGTCACGGCCGGTGTCGCGACGGCGACGGTTCAGTCCAGGGCCCGGATCGCCGCGTCCAGCGCGGGCACGACCTCGAAGAGGTCGGCCGCGATGCCGTAGTCGGCGGCCTTGAAGATCGGGGCGTTGGGATCCTTGTTGATGGCCACGATGCACTTCGACGAGCTCATGCCCGCGAGGTGCTGGATCGCGCCGCTGATCCCGACCGCCACGTAGAGCTTCGGGCTGACGGTCTTGCCGGTCTGCCCGACCTGGTGGGAGTGCGGCACCCAGCCGGCGTCGACGATGGCGCGGCTGGCGCCCGCCGCGGCGCCCATGGTCGCCGCCAGCGTCTCGATCAGCTTGTAGTTCCCGGCTTCCTTGAGCCCGCGGCCACCCGAGACGATGACCTCGGCCTCGGTCAGCTCGATCTTCTTCTCCGCCGACGTGATCGTCTCGACGACCGCGGCGTGGGGCGCGAAGCCGCCCAGGCCGGGATCGAATTCCTCGACCGGCGCGTCGGCGCCGCCGCCCGCGAAGAAGGGGAAGGCGTTCGGGCGCACGCCCGCCACCGCGACCGGCGAGTCGACCGCCACCTCGGCGTAGCACTTGCCGGCGAAGATCGGGCGGCGCAGCCGGAACCCGCCGTCGAAGTCCAGGCCCACGCAATCGCTCACGCAGGCGGCGTCCAACCGCGCCGCCAGGCGGGGCGCGAAGTCCTTGCCCGTCGCGGTCGCGCCCACCAGCAGCAGGTCGGGGCGGCGGGCCGCGACGAAGGCGGCCAGGGCCCGCGTCCAGGTCTCGGCGTCGTAGCGGGCGAAGGCGTCGCCGCCGGCGGCGAAGACGCGGTGGGCGCCGTGGCGGCCGGCCTCGGCGGCGGCGGCGGCGTCGCCCAGCACGACGGCCCAGACCTCGCCGCCCGTCCGGTCGACGAGACGGCGCGCCTCGGCCGTCATCTGCCAGGCGACCTTCTTGGCGGCGCCCCCGCTCTGCTCGATGTGCACGGCGATGTTCGGCATGTCCGGTCTCCCGTCAGATGGCTTTGGCTTCGTCGCGCAGCAGGCGCGCCAGTTCCCGGGCGGCGGCGGCGGGATCGTCGGCGGCGACCATCCGGCACGCGGCGCGCGGCGGGGGCGGGGAGTACGTCGTGATCCGGGTGCGGGCCACGGGGATCTCGAGACCCAGGTCGGCGCAGGTCAGGGTCTCCTGCGGTTTCATCCCGGCCTTCATGATGTTCGGCAGGCTGGGCAGGCGCGGCTCGTTCAGGCCCTTCTGGCAGGTGATCACCGCGGGCAGCGAGCCCCGCACGATCGCGGCGCCGCCCTCGATCTCGCAGGTGGCGGTGAAGACGCCCTCGCCCAGCTCCAGCTTCGTCACCACGGTCGCCTGCGAGCAGTCCAGCAGCTCGGCGAGCATCGGCCCCACCTGGGCGCTGTCGTCATCGATGGCCTGCTTGCCGGTCAAGATCAGGTCGTAGGAGCCGCGGCGCAGCACCGCGGCGAGCACCTTCGCCGTCTGCAACGGCTCGGCGTTCTCCAGCGCGGGCTCGTTGACGCGGATCGCGCGGTCGCAGCCCACCGCGAGGCAGTCCTTCTTCAGCGTCTCCACGGCGCGGTCCGGCCCGATCGTCACGGCGGTGATCTCGCAGTCGGCGCCCAGGCGCTCCTTGATGCGGACCGCCTCCTCGACCGCGAAGGCGTCGTAGGGGTTCAGCACGCGGGTGAACCCGGACCGGTCGAGTTCCGGCCCCGGCGCGGCCAGGGTGATCCGCGTCTCGGAGTCGGGGACCTGCTTCACGCAGACGGCGATCTTCATGGGGCCTCCAGGCTCTCGTGCATCGTCGGCCGCCGTTCGCGGCGACGGGCCCGCGGGGCGGGCCCGGGAATGATAGGCGGCGGCTGCGGAGGCGTCAAACCCCCGGTGCCCGCGGCGGGCGGCCCTCCAGGACGCGGCCGCCGGCCTGGTCGGCCCGTTTCAGCAGCAGCGCGAAGACGAACCCCACGACGCCCAGCCCCGCGAACATCAGCATGCTGGCGCTGTAGCCGTGGGTGGCGTCGCGCAGCCTCCCGTTCAGGTAGGGGAAGAGCGCCAGGCCGATGTTCTGGATCGCGGTGCAGAGGCCGAAGGCGGTGCCCGTGTGCTCGGCCTTGACCACCAGCGGGATCGCCGGCCACATGGCCGCGGGCACCAGCACGAAGGCGGCGCCCAGCACCATCATCGGCAGCACCGGGTAGATGTCGGTCAGACCGAGCAGCAGGTAGGCCGGGATCATCAGGATCGAGCCCACCAGCATCATCGTCGCCCGCTTCCCCACGCGGTCGACCAGCAGGCCGGCGAACGGCGCGCAGATCATCGAGGCGAAGATGATGATCGAAGACAGCCCGCCCGCGGTCTGGAACATGTGCAGGAAGCTGCCGAAGACGTTGGCGAGGAACCCGCCGCTCGCCTCGGCCACCCGCTGCACCCCCCACTTGTCGACGAAGAAGTCGGTGCTCAGGGCCGTGAAGGGGAACACCGCGGAGTAGAAGGTCAGGCAGAGCAGCGTCACGTACCAGAAGCTGGGGCTGAGCTTCAGGATGTGCGCGAGGGTGATCTTGTCCTCGGCGCCGGTCTCCTGGAGATCGGGCAGGTGGCGCTCGCCGCGACGGTCCAGGATCACGTAGACGACGTTGCCCAGCAGCGAGACGCAGCAGAAGATCGCGGCCGCGACCAGGCCGGCCCGGTAGCCGCCGAAGGTCTGGGCGATCAGCTCGCCGGTGTTGAACGCGAAGAGCGTGCCCAGGCGCGAGACCGTCAGGGAGATGCCGAAGGCCAGGGCGATCTCCTTGTTGCGGAACCAGCGGGCGAGGATGGCGCTCTGCGCCACGACCAGCGGCTCGGCGCCGGCCCCGAAGATGAAGCGGCCGACGAAGACCATCGGGATCGACTTGGCCGAGGCCACCACCAGCGCGCCGCACAGCACCAGGACCGAGAAGATCATGCTGGAGCGGCGCGTGCCCAGGCGGTCGATCAGGAAGCCGCTGCCGAACACCGCCAGGATCGCCGCCACGCTGTACGCGGTGTAGAAGCCGCCGATGGTGCTGCGCGAGGCGCCCAGGTCCTCCACCAGCGAGGGGGCCAGGGCCCCGATGATGTCGTAGGCGAAGTAGCTGCCGAAGGTCAGCAGGCTGGCGAAGCCCAGCACGAGCATCCGGTACGGGCGCCCGGCGGGGTGGAACCGTCCCGGGGCCGCCATGGCGATGGTGTCGGACATGCCGTGTCTCCTATCGTGAGCGGTCCGCCGCCGTGGCGGAACCTGGCCCATGAGAACCCGCGGCACGCGATTCGTCAACGCCGGAGAGCGGTCGTGCCGCCCCTTGTCGCGGCTGGCATTCCCCGCGGCCGCCTCCTATGATGGTCGCGGCGCGGCCCGGCCGGCCCCGCCGCGGGCGACATCCCGGGAGTGGAAACCATGAACGAACGATCCTGCGACCTCGTCGTGATCGGCGCCGGCCCGGGCGGCTACGTGGCCGCCGCGCACGGCGCCCGGCTCGGACTGCGCACCGTGCTGGTCGAAAAGGACGAGCGGCTCGGCGGCACCTGCCTGCTGCGCGGCTGCATCCCGACCAAGGCCCTGCTGCAGTCAGCGCGCACCTGGGAGCTGTGCCGCAAGGGCGCGAGGACCTTCGGCGTGGAAGTGCCCGCCGCCACCTTCGACTGGGCGAAGATCCAGAAGCGCCGCGAGGCGGTCGTGCGCAAGGGCGCTCTCGGCGTCGGCGTGCTGCTCGACGGCGCCGGGGTCGAGGTCGTGCGGGGCCGTGGCCGGCTCGACGGTCCCGGCCGCGTCGTCGTGGAACGCCCCGGCGAGCCCCCCGAGGTCCTGCTGGCGCCGAAGATCATCGTCGCCACCGGTTCGGCGGCCAGCGCCGTGCCCGGCGTGCAGCCCGACGGCGAGCGGATCCTGACCAGCGACCACCTGCTCGGGATCCCGGCCGTGCCGCCGTCGCTGATCGTGCTGGGGGCCGGGGCGGTCGGCGTCGAGTTCGCCGACATCGTGGCGGCCTTCGGCGGCGAGGTGACGCTGGTGGAGATGCTGCCGCGCGTCCTGCCCCTGGAGGACGCGGACTGTTCGCGCGAGATCGAGCAAGCGCTCATCCGCCGCAAGATCGACGTGCTCTGCGGCCACCGCGCCGTGAAGATCGAGCGCGCCGGCGACGAGGTGCGGGTCGATCTGAAGAATCTCGCGACCGGCGAGACGTCGACACGCTCGGCGTCGCACCTGCTGTTGGCGGTCGGTCGCCGGCCGGTCACCGAAGGCCTGGGCCTGGCCGAAGCCGGCGCCGTCGTCGACAAGCGCGGCTTCGTCCAGACCGACGCCTACCAGCAGACGGCGGCGCCGGGCGTCTACGCCATCGGCGACATCACGCTGGCGCCGCAGCTGGCCCACACCGCAAGCGCCCAGGCGCTGGTCGCCGCCGGCCACGCCGCCGGCCGCGAAGTGACGCCCATCGATCTCGACCTGATCCCCTCCTGCACCTACTGCTCGCCGGAGGTCGCTTCGGTCGGCCTGACCGAGGAGGAGGCCGTCGCCCGCGGCCACCAGGTCCGCCTGGGACGCTTCCCGATGTCGGCGCTCGGTAAAGCCTCCATCCTCAACGAGCTGCACGGCTTCGTGAAGGTCGTGGCCGAAGAGTCGGGGGGGCGGGTCCTGGGCGTCCACATGGTCGGCCCCCACGCCACCGACCTGATCGCGGCCGCCGCCACCGCCCTGGGCTTCGGAGGGGACCTGGCGACCTGGAGCCGGGTGGTGCACCCGCATCCCACGCTCAGCGAGGGGCTGATGGAAGCCCTTCACGACGCATTGGGGACGTCCAGTCATCGCTAAGGGTTCTGGCCGCGAAATTGTCCCTGCCCATGCCCATGCTGCTGTTCGACTTGGATCCCCACATCCTGCCGAGACAGGGGTGTCCTGCAGGCCCTGAAGCCAGGATGGCGAAAGGGCCGGAAGGCCAAGCGCTCCGGGCACACGAGGTGCCCGGAGTGCGTCCCCTGTCTCGGCAGGATGTGGGGATCCAAGTCGCATCACAGCATGGGCAGGGACAATTTCGCGGCCAGAAGCTTCGGCTTGCGTGGTTGGCGGGTTGTTGATAGATTACTGCATCGTTATGTAGCGATTCATTGGCTGCGAGCGGAGACCATGGTCGTCCAATTCCAGCATCCGGCTGCCCTGTTCCAGGCCGTGGGGGATCCGACCCGGCTGCGGATCCTGCGCGTGCTCGGCAGGGGAGAGCTGACCGTCCAGGACCTCGTGCAGGTCCTCGGTTTGAGCCAGCCGGGCGTTTCGAAGCACCTGGCGGTCCTGCGCGAGGCCGGCTGGCTGAGCCATCGCAAGGACGGGACCTGGGGCTGGTACGGACTGGCCGACCGGTCTTCCCTGGGTGACGCGGCGGACCTGCGGGACGCCGTGCTCACGCTGGCCGGGGGCGTGCCCGAGGCCGCCGGCGATGACGAGGCGCTGCGACGCGTGCTGGCCGATCGCGATCGGCGCACGGGGGAGTTCTTCGCGGGCATCGCCGGCGCCTGGGACCAGATCCGGCCCGCCTTCGAGGCGCCCGACATCCAGGCCGGCGCCGTGGCGGCCCTGGTCCCGCCCGGTTTGGCGGTCCTGGACATCGGCACCGGCACCGGCGCCCTGCTGCCGCTGCTCGCGGGCACCGGCGCGTCCGTCACCGCCGTGGACACCAGCGAGGCGATGCTCGAGCGCGCCCGTCAGCTGTGCGAGCGCGAGCAGCTCGCCGGCGTCCGCTTCCACAGCGCCGACGTCCAGGCCCTGCCGTTCGCCGATGGGACCTTCGACGCCGCCTACTGTTCGATGGTGCTGCACCACGTCGCCAGCCCCGGCCAGGCCGTGCACGAGATGGCCCGCGTGGTACGCCCCGGCGGCAGGGTGGTGGTCGCGGCGTTCACCCGCCACAACCTGCAATGGATGCGCGATGAGCTGGCCCACCAGTGGCTGGGGTTCTCCCGCGAGGAGATGCTGGCCCTCTTCGACCGCCACGGCCTCGCCCCGCGCCGCTACCTCGTGCGCCGCCCCTCGCAGATCGACTTGGCCCGGGTCTCCCTGCCGCCCGGCCTGCAGGACCGCGGCGCGGTCTGGCCCGACGTGTTCCTGGCCGTGGGGGAGAAGGTTCCCGCCGCTGCCGCCCCATCCGTGACCGACGATGCGGGCCCCGGCCCGCGCTGACCCGAACAGGAGGACGACGATGACGAACAAGCACGCAGGCGCCTCACCCAGCAAGGTGGCCGATCCCGGCCTCGCCGAGCGCGGGCGCTGCAAGATCGACTGGGCCGAGAGCCGGATGCCGGTGCTGATGGCCCTGCGCGAGGAGCACGCCCGCCTGCAGTCGCTCAAGGGCATGCGCATCGCCGGCTGCCTGCACGTGACCAAGGAGACGGCCGTCCTGGTCGAGACGCTGCTCGCCGCGGGCGCCGAGATCTCGTGGAGCGGCTGCAACCCGCTGTCCACGCAGGACGACGTGGCCGCCGCGCTGGCGGCCGCCGGCGTCTCGATCTACGCCTGGCACGGGATGAACGTCGAGGAGTTCTACTGGTGCATCGACCGCACCCTCGACTTCAAGCCCACCCTGACGCTCGACGACGGCGCCGACCTCATCTTCTCCGTCCACAACCGCCACCCGCACCTGATCGCGGGCATCGTCGGCGGCACCGAGGAGACGACCACCGGCATCCACCGGCTGCGCGCGATGGCCGCCGACGGCGCGCTGAAGTACCCCGTCGTGGCGGTCAACGACGCCGAGACCAAGTGGGACTTCGACAACGTCTACGGCACCGGCCAGTCCAGCCTCGACGGCATCATCCGCGCCACCAGCGTGCTGCTGGCCGGCAAGAACTTCGTCGTCGCCGGCTACGGCCACTGCGGCAAGGGCTGCGCGATGCGCGCGGCCGGCCTCGGCGCCAGCGTGATCGCCACGGAGATCAAGGCCACCGCCGCCCTGAAGGCGACCCTCGACGGGCACCGAGTCATGACCATGGACGAAGCGGCCGCCGTCGGCGACATCTTCATCACCGCCACCGGCATGAAGGACGTCATCGTCAAGCGGCACTTCGAGGTCATGCGCGACGGCGCCATCGTCTGCAACACCGGCCACTACGACTGCGAGATCAACATCGGGGATCTCGCCTCGCTGTCGACCGGCAAGCGCGAGATCCGCGACAACTGCGAGGAGTACACCCTGCGCGACGGCCGCCGCATCTACCTGCTGGCGCAGGGCCGCCTGGTGAACCTGGCCGCCGCCGAGGGCCACCCCAGCGAGGTCATGGACATGTCGTTCGCGAACCAGTTCCTGAGCATGGTCCGGCTCGCGCGCGAAGGCCGCGACCTCGTCGCCGATGTCCACGACATCCCCGAGTCGCAAGACCAGTACATCGCCGGCATCAAGCTGCGCACCATGGGCATGTCGCTCGACGTGTTGACCGACGAGCAGGCCCGCTACGCCGACGACTACTCCGCGGGCACCTGATCCCGTCCCGCCGCGATTGAAAGAAGAAGGCCGGCCCCACGGGGGCCGGCCTTCGCGCTTCCGGTAGGTCTCGGGTCAGATCCCGATCACCAGCCCCAGCGAGAGGTTCCAGAAGTGGGTGTTCGTCCAGTAGTAGCTGTCGTTGAAGGGCGACTGCAGGCCCTCCCACTTGATCTCGTCGCCGGTCAGCACGTAGCCCCAGAGCAGCTGCAGGTCGAGGTTCGCCCGCGAGTTCAACCGGTACTCGGTGCCGATGCCGGCGCCGAAACCGAAGTTCTTTCCCTCGATGGCCTGGTCCTGGTAGGTGACGACGTCGCTGTCCCGGCCGTCCTCGTGCAGCGCCCAGTCGTAGTAGAGGAAGCTGCTGCGCAGGTACGGGTTGAACCGCGAACCGGGGGTGATCTTGTTTCCCAGGTAGGCGGTGATGTTCAGGAAGGTGCCGTCGAGCCGGAGGTAGTTGTCCGGCGTGATGGGATCGCTGTCCCCGAACCGCTCGTTGATCGCGGCCATCTCGCCCGGCTTGGTGTCGCTCAACCCGAAGCCGCTGCGCGTGCCGCCGAAGGAGAGAGCCAACCCGTCCAGGAGATACACCCGGAAATCGGCCGTGACCCCGGAGCTCATCGCGGTCAGGTCGTTGATGTCGGCGACCTTCTCCTTGAGGATGTGCAGGGGGAGCAGCTGGACGTACGACGCTGAAACGGCCAACACCGAGGGGTGCCTCGTCCTGAGGGACGCCGGAACCTGGACATTGTCGGCGGGCGCCGCCGCGGCGACCGTGTCCTGGGCGAACGAGGCGACGGGCGCCAGGCCCAGGATCAACGCCATCAGGACCACGCCGGCCAGGGGCCGGGTCGGGCTCGGGAGCGAACGCATGCTCGCGCTCCTTTCGGGGCGGTGGGGGCCATCGCTGCGAATGGAAGATACTGCTTCCCTATCGCGATGTCCAGGTTGTGCCACGGAGATTGTGTCTCGGTCCGAGGTGGGCAAGTGCCGTCCTCCCTGCGAGTTGGTTATGCCGTCGCCTGGCCGGCATCGCCTGCGCTCTCCAGGACAGCGAGGTGAAGCGGCGATGACGGAGCGGACGCAACAGCCGGCCGTCGCTGGTCGCGGAGACGACCGGGGGCTCGTCGAACCCGATGGGGAACGCGGCGCCACGGGCAGTTCCTCGCGCGGGTACCGCCAAGATGCCGAAATTTCGTTGTGGTATATTCAGTTAGAATACTGGCGCGGCGGAAGCGGCCGGTCCGGTTGCAGGGGTTTCATGCTCGATCCGGGACCCGGGCCGGGCCGGGCACAATTTCGGCGCCACAAGCTACGGGTTGCCTTTGGGGGTGGGGCAGGGTATCATCATTCGCTGAAGGCCTAGCCTGTCAGCACAGGGTCGGTGCGGTCCCACGCAGCTTGACTCGTGGCTGCGGAGCGGCCGGCATCAGTGCCTGGGGAAATGAGTCGCCCTTCAGGCCTGGAGACCATCGCCCGCATCGGCGCTTTCTATCCTGGGCCGGGTCCCAAAGGGGTCCCCGGCCCAGGATGCTATCTACTCCAGGCGTTGGACGGGAGCACCACGATGACGACGGACGTGACCGATCGGACCACCCGCCAGCTCCTGCACGCCCTCCCGAAAACCGACCTCCATGTCCACCTCGACGGTTCGCTGCGGCCGGCCACGGTCCGCGAGCTGACGGCGCGCCACGGCCTGCCCTTCGCCTTCCGCGACGACGACGACGTGCGCGCGGTCTGCGAGGTGGGCGAGCAGTGCGAGAGCCTGGAGGACTACCTGAAGGTCTTCGACATCACCCTGCAGCTCATGCAGCACGCCGGCGACATCGAGCGGATCGCCTTCGAGCTGGCCGAGGACGCGCATCGCGAGAACATCCGTTACATGGAGGTGCGCTACTCGCCCATGCTGCACACGGTCCGGGGACTGACCCTGGACGAGATCGTCGCCGCCGTGCAGCGGGGCCTGGACCGGGCGCGCCGGCGCTACGGCATCGTGACCGGGCAGATCATCTGCGGGATCAGGCACATCTCGCCCGCCTCTTCGGTGGAGCTGGCGGAGCTGGCGGTGCGCTGGAAGGGGCGGGGCGTGGTGGCCTTCGACCTCGCGGGAGCCGAGAAGGATTTTCCCGCCAAGGACCACCTGCAGGCCTTCTACGTGGTGCTCAACCACAACCTGCCGGTCACCGTGCACGCGGGCGAGGCGTTCGGTCCCGCGAGCATCCACCAGGCCATCCACTACTGCGGCGCCAACCGGATCGGGCACGGCACCAACCTGGCCCGCGATCCCGACCTGATGCAGTGGGTCAACGACCGGCGCATCGCGGTCGAGGTCTGCCTGGCGAGCAACATGCAGACGCGGGCGATCGCCCACTGGTCGGACCACCCCATCAAGCGCTTCCTGGACGAGGGGTTGCGGGTCACGCTGAACACGGACAACCGGCTGGTGTCGGGCACCACGATGACCCACGAGCTGGAGCTGGCCGTGGCCCACTACGCCCTGAGCGTGGAGCAGGTCACCAAGATCCTGCTCGACGGCTTCAAGAGCGCATTCCTGCCCCTGGCCGACAAGGCCCGCCTGATCAACCGCGTGCTCGGGGAGTTCGAAGCCCTGGGCGTGCAGCCCGGGGGCGTGCTGGACCGCCGCTGGCGCGCCCAGTTCTGAGGCCCTAGGGCGTCCACGGCGGGAAGTAGTATCCCAGCAGGACCGCCGCGTCGATCAGCGCCCACAGCGACAGCGCCGCGTACATGCGGGTCTCGTGCTGACGGGAAGTCAGCCGCGGCGTTCGCTGCCGCCACGCCGCCGCCGCCAGGCCCCACATCGCCAGCGTCAGGCCCAGGATGAGCCTCGGCACGGTCCGGGGATCGGCACCGGCCAAGAGGAGCGCGGCGGCGCCGACGGCCAGCAGCAGGGCCAGCTCCAGCGACCGCGGCGCGCCCACGGCGGTGGCCAGGGTGCGGTCGCCGCGGGTGCGGTCGGCGTCGATCTGGTAGAGCTGGGTCATCGGGTAGAACGAGCCGAACAGCAGGGCGAAGCCGCCCGTCAACAGCCAGCCCGGTCCGTCGGGCCAGGCGTCGGGCCGTCCGGCCGCCGCCCGGCCGGCCAGCAGTCCCGCCAGCGTGGTTCCCGCCCCGTACCCCACCGCGTTCACCGCGAGATCAAGGCCCGGCACGCCCTTCCAGCGCGTCGCGGGGTGCGAGTACGCGACCGACAGCAGCACGCAGGCGGCGGTCACCGCCGCGAAGCGCGGCGACACCAGCAGCGCGGGGAGCAGGCCCGCCGCCATCAGCAGCAGGGCGAACACAGCCAGCCGGGGCGGCGGCGGCGGCGGCGCGCGCAGGTAGGCGATGTCGTCCACGTCGCGGTCGTGGGCGCTGTTGAAGGCGAGGGTCCCGCCGTTGAGGCAGAGGACCCAGGCCAGCCAGGCCCACAGCAGGACGTCCGGACGCACGGCCGTCGCGGCAGCCGGTTCCGGCAGCGCCCGGCGCGAGAAGATCGCGTCGCGGAGAGCCGGGGCCGCGAGCAGCCCGACGGCGAGCTGCGCGGTCAGGATGGGCCACTGGCGGGGGCGCAGGAAGAGCAGGTGGTCGAAGGAGGGGCCCAGCAGCCTACGCCCGAGTCGCCGCGCGCGCGTCATGGCTCGCCTCCCTCGCCGCCGTCGCCAGGCGCAGCTGCGCCGCGAACCACGCGGGTTCGAACGAGGCGTTGACGCACTGGCGCTCCATGCCGGTCAGCGGCGCGAGCAGGGCCGGGATCTCCGGCACGCTGCGCAGGGCCTTGACCAGGCGGTCCTCGCAGGCGGTGGCGATGATCAGGTCGGGTCGGCGCTCGCGGGCCAGGGCGAAGGCGACGTGGCTGCGGAAGGCGACCAGCGCCTCGACCCGGTGCCGGTCGGCGATGCGTGCGAGCTCGCCCAGGTCGCAGCTGTCGCAGCCGAGGCAAGCGGAGAGCGAGCCGCCGTTGTCGATCCTGCAGCAGCCCCGTTTGACGCAGCGCGGCAGGATCAGCAGCACGGTCGCGGCGCCGTGGACCGCGAGGTGGCGCGCGACGCGGCGGTTGTTGGCCGCCACGAGGCGGCGGACCAGGGGCTCGTCCGACCGGCCGGCCCGCGTCAGCAGGGAGCGGGCCGCCGTCACGGCCAGCACGAAGACGCGGCGACGCCAGGGGGAGCGGTAAGGGGCGGGGCTCACCGCGGACTCCCGGCGGCCAGCCAGGCGCGACGCAGCTGGAAGGCCAGCACGCCGAAGCTCACGGCGACGTTCAGGGACTTCTTCGCGCCGGACATCGGGATCTCCACGCAGGCGTCGACGGCCGCCAGCGTCGCGGGCCCGACGCCCTGGACCTCGTGCCCGACCACGAAGCAGACCGGGAAGCGGTACGCGAAGTCGTCGAAGGGCGCGGCGTCGGGCGCCTGTTCCAGGGCCACGACCTGGACGCCGCGCGCCCGCAGGTCGGCGACCGCGGCGGCGGGGTCCTGCCGGTAGGTCCAGGGGACGGTCTCGGTGGCGCCGAGAGCCGTCTTCTCGATGTCGGGACGCGGGGGGGTGGCGGTCATCCCGCAGAGGTAGAGCCCGCCGAGGTTGGCAGCGTCGGCGGTGCGGAACATCGAGCCCACGTTGCCGGCGCTGCGGATGCCGTCGAGCAGGGCGGAGACGGGCATCCGGTCCCGCAGGACCAGCGAGGCGCGGTCCAGCCGGTCGGCGGGTCGGGCGAAGGGGTCGTCGCTGAAGCGCATGAGGGGTCCCCGGGGGCCTTGGGTCTGCTGGGGCCGTCCGGCGGCCCGTTGCCGGGCATGATGCGGAAGATCCGCCTTTCTGGCAACAGCGGGTTAAACCGCGGCCGCCGCCGGCCGATAGCATCGTCGAGGGAGCGCCGGGCGCGAGGGAGCGGCTTGAACCATCATCACGATCAGGTGCGGCCCGTAAATGAAACGTAAAACCGTCACGTTGTGCATGATCGCCAAGGACGAGGAAGCGACCATCGGGCAGACGATCAAGTCCGCCCTGGCGGTGGTCGACGAGATCGTCGTCGGCGACACCGGCTCGTCCGACAACACGCGTCTGATCGCCGAGGGCTACGGGGCCCGCGTGGTCGACGTGCCGTGGGACGATGACTTCGCCGCGGCGCGCAACGCCGTGCTGGCCGAAGCCCGCTGCGATTGGATCCTGGTGCTGGACGCCGACGAGCGCCTGCAGCCGGTGCGTCCGGTCGAGCTGCAGCGCCTGCTGTCGGAGCCGGAGGCCGCCGGCTACCGGGTGGCGGTCCTTGCCGGCGGGCAGGAGCGCGGCGAGGAATCGACGACCCAGGTGCGGCTGTTCCGCAACCACCCCTATGTGCGCTACTGCTACCCCGTCCACGAGACGGTGGAGATCGCCCTGGAGAACTGGGCGACCGCCCGCGGGCTCGCGATCCTGGGCTCCCAGCTCGCCCTGATCCACGACGGCGGCCCCGACCGGGCCGCGAATCGCGGCGAGCGCAACCGCCGGCTGCTGCGCGAGGCCTCCCGCGAATACCCCTACGAGCCCTACTTCGCCTACTGCCTGGCGACCGAGACCCTGACCCGTCTCGAGGACGAGGTGCTGCCGGTCGCGGGCCTGGGCAAGACCGTGCGGCAGCTGGATCGGGCGTGGGGGACGGTGCGCGGCATGGCGCCGGAAGCCGCGGCGGCGCTGGCCTACGGGCCCGACCTCGCGGGCCTGCTCGGCGCCGCGCAGATCGCGCAGCTGGAGACCGCCGCCGCGCTGGACGTCGTGCGCGACGCGATGGAGATCTACCCCGACCGCCCCGAGCTGCGGTTCCGCCGCGCCGTGGCGGCGGTCCGCCACCTGGCCCGCGGCGACGACGCCGGACTCACCCTGGTCGCGGCCTCCAGCCTGCGCAAGCTGGCGACGCGCGACCTCGAGGTCTGCCTGGCCTCGGCCGGCGCGGCGCCGGACGCGGATGAACGCTGGCGCGACCTGTACCCGTGGCGTTACCTTGGCCTGCTGGACCTGCTCGACGGGAACCCCGACGCGGCGGAGCGCCGCTTCGACCGGGCCCTGGACCTGGCCCCGCTGTACTCCCACGCCTGGCTCGGCAAGGCCGAGTGCGACCGGCTGCGGGGGAATGGCCGGCGGGCCCTGGACTACTACCTGCGGGCGGTCACCACCGACGAACGGAACCTGTCGGCCTGGCTCAGGGGCGGGCAGGTCCTGGAGGAACTGGGTTTCCGCGACAACGCCAAGAGCTGGCGCGCGAAGATCGAGACCCTCTTCCCCGAATTCGTCGGCCTGCGCGACGCGAGCGACTGGCTGGACGAGATGCTCCCGCGCCGCCTGCAGACCACCTAGGCGCCCCGGAGAAACGATGCCCCACCACCACGTCACGTCCGAACCGGATGCCGACGGCCTGCGCGGCGATCCGCCGCCGCGCCAACTGCGCGTCCACACGCACCGCAACCTGCGCCTGGCCTCGATCGCGGCCATCGGCTTCGACATGGACCACACGCTCGCCCTCTACGACCCCCACGTCTTCGAACAGCTCTGCTTCGAGATGGCCGTCGCGCTGCTCGTCGAGACCAAGGGGTACCCCGAGAGCCTGCGCGAGGTGGCGTACGACCGCACCGCCGTCACCCGCGGCCTGATCGTCGACCGCCGCCTGGGCAACCTGCTCAAGGTGGACGCCTACGGTTACGTGGCGCGCGTCCGCCACGGCGGGCGGCTGCTGTCGAAGGTCGAGCGGCGGGAGGCCTACAAGCGGGGCCGCATCCGTCTGAGCCCGAACCGCTACCGCGTCGTCGACAC
Source organism: Gemmatimonas sp. (assembly GCA_013824755.1). Classification (GTDB taxonomy): domain Bacteria; phylum Krumholzibacteriota; class Krumholzibacteriia; order LZORAL124-64-63; family LZORAL124-64-63; genus PNOJ01. The sequence goes on along the minus strand of PNOJ01000014.1, from coordinate 9,132 downwards.
GCTGTTCGACCTGCCGGAGGGCTCGCTCTACTCGGCGCTGGTGGCCTTGAAGGACGGGCAGCCCGGGCTGCTGCGCCCGAGCTACAAGACGTTGTTCGACGACATCCGCGACGCCATCGACACCATCCACCGCAACGGCTCGCTCAAGCGCCGCATCATGGCCGACCTGCCCCGCTACTTCGTGCGCGACCCCCTGCTGGCGCCGACGCTGCGCCGCTTCCGCGCGGCGGGCAAGCAGCTGTTCCTGCTCACGAACTCCGAGCCCGACTACACCGGCGCCGTCATGAACTACATCCTCGACGGGGAGGACGGCCCCTGGGACGACCTCTTCGACCTGGTCATCTGCACCGCGCGCAAGCCGGGCTTCTTCCTGCCCAAGGGCAAGGGCGAGCGCGTCCCCGTCGACACGGTGCCGCACCTGCCGAACCGCCGGGGGCACTGCTTCACCGGCGGCGATGCGTTCTACCTGGAGTCCAAGCTCGGCGCGATCGGCGACGCGATCCTGTACTTCGGCGACCACACCTACGGCGACATCCTGCGCAGCAAGAAGTCGGTCGGCTGGCGCACCGCCATGATCGTGCCGGAGGTCGAGGAGGAGATCCTCGCGTCGGAGCCGCTGCGCGGGGCGATGGCCGGCCTCGAGGAGATCGAGGATTCGCTGGAGGACCTGGGGCTGGAGCGCGACCACCTGCTGTCGCTGCCCGACCACGATCCCGCGGTCGTGCAGGAGCTGCAGGACCGCATCCAGGTCAGCCTGGGACGGCGGGCCCAGTTGCAGAAGCGGATCGCCGCGGCCTACAACCCCTGGTGGGGCTCGATCTTCCGCGAGGGCCGGGCGGTCAGCCGCTTCGGCGCCCAGATCCGCGACGTCGCCTGCGTCTACACCAGCCGCGTCAGCAACCTGTCGCGCTACCCGGTGCAGAAGTTCTTCTCGAGCACGGGCGAGCGGATGCCGCACGAGTGACGCGGGCCGCCGCTACTTCCAGTGCTCGCTCAGGAACTGGTCGACCTCGGGGATGCCGCCCTGGTACACGAGGTAGCCGTTGTAGGGCTCCCGCTCGGTGATGTCGCGCGCGATCGGCGTCAGCATGATGCGGGCGACCTCGGCGGGGTCCTGCGTCTGGCCCAGCGCCCAGCCCAGCTTCATGTAGGCCACCTCGGGCAGCATGTTGGCCGCGGGCACGACGCCCAGCTCCATGATCTCGCGCCCGGTCTCGTACACGTACATCTGCACGAAGCCCCAGAGCGTCTGCACGGTCATGAACATCGAGACGCCCGCCTTGTGCGCCCGCTCCAGCGCGGGGTACAGGGGGCGGTTGACGTGGCCCAGGCCCGTGCCCGCGATGACGATCCCCTTGTAGCCGTGGTCGACCAGGCTGTCGATGACGTCCGGCTTCATGCCCGGGTAGTAGTAGACCAGCGAGACCCGGTCGTCGAAGACGGCCTTGATCGCGACGTCGCGGTCGGCGCGGCGGCGGCGGTAGTCGTTGCGGAACGGCGTGACGCCGCCCTGGTCGACCTTGCCCAGGGGGACGTCGCTCAGGGTGCGGAAGGTCGAGCGGTACGAGGAGTGCATCTTGCGCACGCGCGTGCCCTGGTGCAGCAGGCCGTACTGGTCGCTCGTGGGGCCGAACATGCAGACCATCACCTCGGCGAGGTCGCTGGTCGCGGCCGTCCGCGTGGCGTTCATGAGGTTGATGGCGGCGTCGGAGCTGGGACGGTCGCTCGAGCGCTGGCTGCCGACCATGACGATCGGCACCGGCGGGTCCTGGACCATGAAGGAGAGGATGGCCGCGGTGTGGTGCATGGTGTCGGTGCCGTGGCCCACCACGATGCCGTCGACGCCGGCGGCGATCTCGCGCCCGATGGCCTCGGCCAGGCCGATCCACTGCTCGGGGCCCATGTTCTCGCTGAACACGCCGTAGAGCTTCTCGGTCTCCAGGTTGCAGACGTCCGCCAATTCGGGCACCGAGCCGTACAGCTCGCCGGGCGAGAAGGCGGGGATCACGGCGCCGGTGCGGTAGTCGAGCCGCGAGGCGATCGTGCCGCCGGTGCCCAGCAGCTTGACCCGGGGCTTGCCCTCGGCGTAGGGGAAGGCCTTCTCCGGGATCTTGTAGTTGGCGACCTTGCGCCCGTGGACCGTGATTTCCTGCACGCCGCCGACGTGCAGGCCGATGTTGTAGCCGGTCGACATCTTCAGCACGACGTGCTCCGGGTCGGCCATCTCGTTGCGCGGCAGGATGAGTCCGCGGAACTCGCCGCGGTCGGTGCGGACGGTGACGTCGCTCCACACCAGCGCCTCGAACCGCCGGAGCACCGACAGCGCGGGGTCGCGGTAGCCCTTGTAGTCCTCGCCGGCGTTCCCGCTCACGACGTCGCCTCCTCGGCCCAGGCGGCCGCCTGGCGTCCCGACACCCGGCCGCGCAGGGCGGGCATCACCCGGCCCATGATCGCGCGCAGCCGCGGCCCACCGTCCGCCGGCAGGACCGCCGGCAGCTCCTGCACGGCCGCCGCGAAGGCCGCGTCGAAGGCCGCGCGGGCCGCCGCCGGCGGCAGCGCGTCCGCCGGCTCGCCGTCCGCCCACCAGATCCCCTCGGGCAGCACGCGGCCCGCGCACAGCCCGTCCAGGACGCGTTCCCACCAGTCGCCCGCCGCGGCCAGGCTCGACGGCCGCGGCAGGTCGCGGTCCAGCAGCAGCGAGGCCAGGCCGGTCGCGTTCAGCGGGCCGGCGCCGAGCCGCGGCTGCAGGTGCGCGTAGAGCGCGTACGCCGGGTGCCGGGCCAGCCGGTCGGCCAGGTCCTCGCCGACCCCGTCGCGCCGCAGCCGTTCGCGACGCTCCCAGGGCGGCGGCGGCAGGTCGGTCGCCAGGCGCGCCAACCTTTCCGCGCCCAGCACCACCGGCGGCAGGTCGGTGTCGGGGTACATGCGGCTGGGGCCGGGCAGGACGCGCTCGAAACCGGTGGTGTCGTCGTCCAGGGCCTGGCGGGTCTCCTCGGGCACGCCCTCGCAGGCCTCGCGGGCCCGCAGCAGGATCTCGCCCGCCGCGGTGCACACGTCCCGCTCGTCGCCCCAGACCACCATGATCGGCGTGTCGCGCCCGACGCCGCAGGCGCGCTCGATGCGGCCCCACTCGGCCGACGAGAGCGTCGGGACCTCGCTCGTCGAGCAGATGACGTTCGGCATCGCGTCGAGGCAGGCGACCACGCGCACGCGGTCGGAGAATTCCTTCAGAAAGCGGGTGTGGGGCTGGGTCGGCGTGGAGACGAGGCCCTCGAAACCCGGCAGGGGCACGGCCACGACGCGGGCGCCGCCGGCGACCGCGTCGCGCAGGTAGCCGCCTTCGGCGGCGTGGACGACGGACGTGACGTCGCGCGAGGCGTCGGTCAGCGAAGCCGCGGTGACGCCGCGCTCGCGCAGGACGTCGCGGATGGCCAGCAGGCTGCGCTGGCGCAGGGCCTCGTTGTGGACCAGCCGCGGGATGCGCTTGATGCTCGGGACGCCCTTGATCTCGACGCGGGAACCGCCGCGGATGCTCACGTTCACGTCCTGCCGCGCCGCGCCGACGCCCGTGCGCACCAGGCCGCTGGCCCGTGCCAGGCGGCGCAGCGCGTCGCAGACGGCGGCCACGTCCCAGGGGGTGTGCATGTCGGGGTCAGTGACCGTCTCGATCAGGGGCATGCCCAGGCGGTCGGTGCGGTAGACGCGGGAGTGGCCGCGGTCGCTGACCTCGCGGCAGGAATCCTCCTCGATGGACAGCTGGCGGATCCCGATGCGCCGGCCGCGGTGGGGGACCGCGCCCTGGACGCCGATGATCGCCGTGCGCTGGAAGCCCGTCGGGATGCTGCCGTCCAGGTACTGCTTGCGGGCGATGTGGATCTCGTCGACCACCTGCAGGCCGAGCATCAGCGAGACCCGCACCGCGATGTCCAGCGCCTCGGGATTCATCTCGAAGGGGGGGGCGTCGTCCATCTCGTAGGTGCAGACCGTCTCGTCGTTCAGCAGGTAGGTGATGTTCTTGCGGGTCTTGAACTCCATCAGCGCGGTGCCGTCGTAGTCCCCCATCTCGCTGAGGGTCGGGCGCATGTGGCGCAGGATCTCCGCGTGGTGCCGCGTGGCGTACCGGCCGGCGGGGCAGCGGCAGAAGAGCTTGTTCGCGGTCAGCAGCTGCTGGTGCACCTCGAGCCCGGACATCAGCCCGAGCGACGCGTACTCGTCCTCGCCCCAGGCTCCCAGGACGGGCAGCGGAGCGCCCTGCAGGGGATCGTAGCGGGAGACGTCGTTCATGCGCGACCTGTGCGGCTGGAGTGACGGAACGTGCGGCGCGGGACCAATATAGGGGGCGCCCGGCGGGGGGCCAACGTTGTTTTCCCATCGGCAGGCCGGTTGTGAAATCTCGTCAACCAGCATCTTGACGCGCATCCCGGGGTGGGAGTAGATTGGTCCTGTCAAAGACCTAACAAGAACGGTTGTGTTCCTGGCGGGGTTGCGGGGCGATCGGCGAAGGGAGATCCAGGTGAGGGTCGTCAACAACAAGGGCAAGAAATTCCGCGTCCCGGACGCCACGATCCTGCGCCTGCCCCTGTACCTGGACAAGCTCATCCTGCTGCAGCAGGCGGGTGTCAAGGAAGTCTCGTCGCGACAACTCGCGACCTCGCTGGACATCAAGGCCAGCCAGCTGCGGCACGATTTTCATTACTTCGGCGGTTTCAGCAAACCGGGGCGCCCCTACCAGGTGGACAAGCTGGTGCCGGCCCTCGAGGAGATCATCGGGGTCGACATCCCGGTCCCCATGATCATCGTGGGCGCCGGCCATCTCGGCCAGGGCCTGGCCAACTACCGCAATTTCGAGCGGTTGGGCTTCCCCCTGCGCGGGATCTTCGACGTGGACCCGAAACTGGTGGGCCTGGAGATCCGGGGCGTGCCGATCCGGCCGCTGTCGGAGATGCCCGGGTTCGTGAAGGAGCACGGCATCAAGGTCGGCGTGCTGACCGTGCCGGTGAACGTCGCGCAGGACGTCGCCAACCAGATGATCGCCGCCGGTGTGGTCGGCGTCTGGAACTTCACCCCGACCGACATCCGCACCCCGCCGCAGGTCATCGTGCGCAACGAGCGCCTCGCGGTGGGGCTGATGTGCCTGAGCTTCAAGACCAAGCGCATCGGCCAGAACGACGAGCTCAGGCAGGACTAGCCGCCGCTCACCAGCGGATCAGGTTGGCGCCCCAGGTGAACCCCGAGCCGAACGCCACCAGCACCAGCAGGTCGCCGCGGGCGAGCCTGCCCTCCCGCACCGCCTCGCTCAGCGCGATGGGGATCGACGCCGCCGTCGTGTTGCCGTAGCGCTGGATGTTGCTGAAGACCTGCTCCGGCGCCAGATCGAAGCGCTTGGTCACCGCCTCGGTGATGCGCAGGTTGGCCTGGTGGGGGATGACCAGCTTGACGTCCTGCTTCGCGACCCCTCCCGCGTCGAGCACCTCCTGGATCGCCTCGCAGAAGCGCCGCACGGCGTGCGTGTAGACGGCGCGGCCGTTCATGTGCGGGTAGTGGCGACCCTCGGCGATCTGCGCGGCCGTGATGCGGCCGGGCTGGCTGCCCGACGGCAGCTCGCACCACAGCTCGCGGGCGAATTCCCCCTGGCTGTGCAGGACGCTGGCCAGCACGTCGCCCCCGCCTTCGCCGGCGCGCAGGACGGCGGCGCCGGCCCCGTCGCCGAACAGCACGGCGATGTCGCGGCCGCGGTCGGAGAGGTCCAGCGAGGTGGAGTGGATCTCCGTGCCGACGACCAGCACGGTGCGCGCGAGCCCGGCTTTGATGTGGGCCGCAGCCGTGGCCAGGCCGTAGACGAAGCCGGTGCACTGGTTGCGGATGTCCAGGGCGCCGACCGTGCGCGCGCCCAGCGCGTGCTGCAGCAGGACGCCGTTGCCAGGAAAGAAGCAGTCGGGGTTGAGGGTCGCGCAGATGATCAGGTCGAGCTCCTCGGCCGCGAGGCCCGCGTCCTGCAGCGCCATGCGCGCGGCGCCGGCGGCGAGGTCGTCGAGCGTCGTGCCGGGGGAGATCCAGCGCCGTTCGCGGATCCCCGTGCGCTCGACGATCCACTCGTCGCTGGTGTCCATCCACTGCATGAGGTCGCGGTTGGTCACGACGCGCTCGGGGACGCAGTGTCCCGTCCCGATCACCATGGCGCAGGTCACATCCGGCCTCCCGGTTCAGCGGTGCGCGAGCTCGTCAACGGCTCGTGAGCTTGAGGTCCCGGCCCAGGACGGCCGCGTGGGCGGCGGCCCAGGCGGAGGCTTCGGTTTCGGTGCGGAACCAGGCCACCCGGACGCGCGTGAGCGAGGCGCCGCCGGCGGTCCTGACGGTCTCGGTCTCGATGCGGTGCCCGGCCCGACGCAGCCGGGTCGCCAGCTCCTCGGCGTTGGCCGGCTGGCCGAAGGCGCCGAGCTGGATCGCCCAGGTCCCGGAAGCGCCCGGCGGCACGACCGCCGAGCCGGGGGCCGCGGCATCCGCAGCGTTCCCGTCAGTCTGGACGCCGACCGCCTCGTCGCCGGCCGCCTCGGCGGTCGTGCCCGTGCGGGCCGCGTCGGCCGCCGCCGCGCGCCCGCCGGGCGACTCCGGCACCACCGCGGGCGCTTCCCGCGCCAGATCGACGTCCCCGCTGACGGGCCGCTGCGGGTCGTAGGGGAGGCCCGGCGAATCGGTGGTGACGACCGAGGTCTGCTCGCCCACCGGCGGGGGCAGCTCGAAGCCGCCGCGGGGCCAGAAGACGAAGGCCAGCATGGCCACCAGCGCCACCGCCACCGCGGCCACCAGGCCGCGGCCGCTACGCGCGCGGCGCGGGCGCAGGGCGGTCACCGGCGCCGGCGCGCGCCAGTCCTCGCCGGCGTCCGCCGCGTCGTCGCCGGGCAGGTCGGCGATGTGCCCGGCCCGCGCCTCTTCCGCACGTTCGTCGGCCCGGTTGAGGAACTCCAGGTCCCCGTCGTCCTCGTCGTCGTCGCGGCGCCGGTCGTCGAACATCGCGCGTCCTCCGGTCGTTCGGGAAACGGACAAGGCGCGAGTATAGGCGGGGAAGGGCGGCCCGCACAAGCGGGGAACGGCCCCGGGCCGGCGTGACGCGCGCTTGCGCCCCCGCCGCGTGCCGCCTATGATCGCGAGGGGAGGAACGCATGAGCCGCCAACCGCGCCGACGTCGCCGGGCCGAGGCCTTCATCTTCGACCTCGACGGCACCCTGGTCGACTCGGGACGCGACCTGACCGTCTCGACCAACCACGTGCGCGCGCGCTTCGGGTTGCCGGAACTCCCGGAACGGGTCGTCGTGTCCTACGTGGGCGACGGCGTGGGCAAGCTCGTCGAGCGCGCGCTCGCCGACCTGGACGGCCCGTCCGCCGCCGACCGCGTCGCCGAGGGCCTCGCGATCTTCCTCGACCACCACGACCGCCACTGCCTGGACCACAGCCGCCTCTACCCGGGCGTGTTGGAGACGCTGCGCCGTTTCTCCGGCTTCCCGCTCATGGTCGCCACCAACAAGTCCCGCCGCTTCGCCGAGAAGGTGCTGGCGGGCCTGCACGTCGACGGCGCCTTCCGGCGCGTGGTGTGCGGCGACGACGTGGCGCGCCGCAAGCCCGACCCCGAGGCGCTGGCGCTCTGCCTGACCGGGCTGGACGTCGCGCCGGGCGACACGGCCATGGTCGGGGACGGGACCAACGACGTGCTGGCGGCGCGCGCTCTGGGCTGCACCGCCGTCGGCTGCGCGTTCGGCCTCACGGCGCGGGCCCGTCTGCTCGCCGCCGGCCCGGACCTCCTGTTGGAAACCTTCGCCGAACTCGCCGACCACTTCGCGGCCCGGCCCGCGCCCGCACCCCGGAAGGCCCGCCCATGAACCGCCCCCCCGCCCTGACACCCTGGCCGCTGCGCGACCTGCTCGGGCGCGCCGTCGTCGAACTGGACGCCCGCGGCGCGATCTTCGACCTGCCGGCCGGCAAGTGGCACCGGCCGCCCGACGGCGTCGACCTCGCCGACACGGTCGGCGGCCACGTCGTCGGCACGCCCCTGGGACCGGCCGCCGGCCCGCACACGCAGCTGGCGCAGAATCTGGCGCTGAGCTGGCTGGCCGGGGCGCGCACGCTGGAACTGAAGACCGTCCAGGTCCTCGACGAGCTGGAGATCCCGCGCCCCTGCATCGACATGGCCGCCGAGGGCTACAACGTCGAGTGGAGCCAGGAGCTGCGCCTGGACGAGTCCTTGAGCGAATACGCCAAGGCCGCGCTGCTGATCGCGGTCCTGCGCGCCTGGGAGCCGGTGCGCGCGGCGGTGGGCGAGCCCGGCGGCCACGTCTTCGAGCTGTCGTGCGGCTACGACCTCGCTGGCGTGCGCAGCGCGCCGATGGCCGCGTTCCTGGACCGCCTCGGCGACGCGCGCACGGCCGTGGACGCGCAGCGCCGCGAGGTCCCGCGGCCGCTCGCCGCCCTGCGCGACGTCGAGGTGCCGGCGCGCCTCTGCACCGGCGCCACCCTCAGCACCTTCCACGGCTGCCCGCCGGGGGAGATCGAGGATATCGTCCGCCATCTGATGACCCGCCACGGCCTGGACGTCACGGTGAAGCTGAACCCCACGCTGCTGGGCCCCGACGCGGTGGCGGCGATCCTGCACGACCGGCTCGGCTACCATGATGCGGCCCTGGTGCCGCAGGCCTTCGCCGAGGACCTGGTCATGGACCGCGCCCTGGAACTCGTCGCCCGCCTGGCGGATTTCGCTCGCGCGCAGGGGAGGCGCTTCGGCGTCAAGCTCACCAACACCTTGGTGGTCGCCAACGACCGCGGCCGTCTGCCGGGAGAACGGGCCTACCTGTCGGGAGCGCCGCTGCACGTGCTGGCCGCGACCCTGCTCGCGGAGCTCGACGCCCGCCTGCCCGGCCGCCTGGCCCTGGCCGGCCGGCCCGGGGGCGAGGTGCCGGTGTCGTTCTCGGCCGGGATCGAGCGCGGCAACGCGGCCGAAGCCGTGGCGCTCGGGCTGGGGCCGGTGACCGTCTGCAGCGACCTGCTGAAGCCCGGCGGCTACGGCCGCCTGTCCGGGATGCTGCGCCGCCTCGGCGACGAGATGCGCGCCGCCGGCTGCGCCGACCTGGCGGCGTGGCGGGC
>PNOJ01000013.1 GCA_013824755.1 Gemmatimonas sp. | reverse complement strand
CGGTTCACGTCGTCCAGGACGTGCATCAGGCGCCGCGATTCCCGGCGCTTCGCCTCGCCGGGCGCGCCGAAGAGCACGGCCTGGTCGGCGTCCTCGGGCACCAGGTCCAGCAGCATGACGCCGGCCTTGAGGTAGCGGTGGTCGGGCTTCCAGATGCGGTCCAGGGCGTCCATGGCGGCGCGGATCAGCTCGCCGGTGTCCTGGGTGGCCCGCGGCAGCGGCACCGTGGCGGCGTTGCTGTACTGGGGGGTGCGGTGGTCGTGCTCGCTGGTCTGCAGGAAGACGGTGAGGGCCTGGGCGCGGGCGCGGTCCTCGCGCAGCTTCTCCGCGGTGCGCGCGGCGAAGGTGGCGACGGCCTCGCGCATGTCCTCGTAGCGCTCCACGCGCGTGCCGAACGAGCGCGAGGTCAGCACCTGCCGGCGCGGTGGAGCGGCTTCTTCGAGGGCGAGGCAGGAGACGCCGCGCAGCTCGTGGACGATGCGTTCGACCACGACGCTGCAGCGGCGCCGGACGAGGGAGGGATCGGCGTCGCGCAGGGCCGCTGCGTTGCCGATGCCGAGCTGCTCGAGCTTCTCGGCCCAGCGCTTGCCGATCCCCCACACGTCCCGGACCGCGATCCGCTCCAGGTGCGCGTCGACGTGCGGCCCGAGGGCGGCGAGGTCCAGCACCCCGCCCGTCTCGGGGTTCCGCTTGGCGATGCGGTTGGCGGCCTTGGCCAGCACCTTGGTCGGCCCGATGCCCACCGACACGGGGATGCCGGTGGACCGCCGCACCGCCACGGCGATCTCCCGGGCGTAGGCGCCCAGATCGCGCCGCGCGTGCCCGGAGAGGTCCAGGAAGGCCTCGTCGATGGAGTAGACCTCCAGCGACGGCGTGAACTCCTGCAGGATGCGCATCACCCGGGCCGACATGTCGCCGTACAGGGCGTAGTTCGAGGAGAAGACCTCGACCTGGCGGTGCTGCGCCAGCCGCCGGAAGCGGAAGAAGGGCGCCCCCATGGGGATGCCCATGGCCTTGGCCTCGTTCGAGCGGGCGATGACGCAGCCGTCGTTGTTCGACAGCACGACGATCGGCCGGTCGCGCAGCCGCGGCTGGAAGACCCGCTCGCACGACGCGTAGAAGTTGTTGCAGTCGACCAGGGCGAACACGCGCGGCACGTCGGGCCTCCCGTCTCAGACCTTGTGGATGACGCTGGTGACGACGCCCCAGATCACGAACTCGGTGTCCTGCGTGATCTCGATGGGGGGGAAGTCCGGGTTCTCGGGCATCAGGTAGACCCGCGCCCGCTCGGTGCGCAGCCGCTTGACGGTCAGCTCCCCGTCGACCGCCGCCACGACGATCTTGCCGTCGACCGCCTTCTCGGAGCGGTCCACCACCAGGATGTCATCGGGCCGGATCCCCGCCCCGAGCATCGACTGCCCCTCGACCCGCACGAAGAAGGTCGCGGCCGGCTTCTTCACGAGGTACTCGTTGAGGTCCAGGCTGTTCTCGAGGTGGTCGTCGGCCGGGGACGGGAAGCCCGCCGCCACGCGGTGCGAAAACAGCGGCAGCTCCAGCCGCTCGGCCGCGAAGTCCGGCACCAGCACGTTGTCGGGCAGCTCCCGCCCGCGCGTGTCGGCCGCGCCGTCGACGCGCCGCTGCAGCAGGTCGCGCAGCGGCACGATCAGGCTCTCGGGCACCCGCACCGGCACGGTGGGCTCCCCGTAGAGGCCGGTGCCGCGGGGGCGGCCGGCGCCGGGGCGGGGGCCGCCGTGGCTGGCGGTGGAACCCGTTGATTTGTTTGAAGATTTGCGCATGGCGACCTCCTGGGCCGGGATGACTTGATATCGGTACTGTAATCGAGGTCGAGGGGGGATGCAAGGGGAAAATGCGGGGGCGTGCGGGGTGGGCGGCTGCGGTACAATCGGGCGCGATCACGGCTCCGGAGGACAGCGGGCGGGAGGCAAAACGGTGAGCGATGTGGACTGCGGCTGCGGCCACGAGGCGACCGCACGGCTGGAACGCGCGACCCTGCGCACCCTGCTGCTGATCAACGCGGCGATGTTCGTCGTGGAGGCCGTCGCCGGCTGGCGGGGCGACTCGACCGGCCTGCTCGCCGACTCGCTCGACATGCTCGCCGACGCCCTCGTCTACGGCGTGGCGCTGTTCGCGGTGGGAGCGGCGGCGCGGCGTCAGGCCCGGGCGGCCGCGCTGAGCGGCGCCTTCCAGGTCGCGCTCGGGATCGGCGTCGTCGGCCAGGTGGCGTGGCGCGCCGCCCACGGCAGCGAGCCCGCCGGCCCGTTGATGATCGCCGTCGGCCTGGCCGCCCTGGCCGCCAACGTGGTTTGCCTGACGCTGATCGCCAAGCACCGCGACGGCGGCGTGCACATGCGGGCCTCCTGGATCTTCTCCGCGAACGACGTGATCGCCAACGCCGGGGTCATCCTGTCGGGCGTGCTGGTGGAACTGCTGGACAGCCGCGCGCCGGACCTGGTCGTCGGGCTGGCGGTGGCGGCGCTGGTGGTGCGCGGGGGCGTGCGGATTCTGGGGGAGGCGCGGCGGGAGGGGGCTTGATCCGCAATCTGCGGGTGGTTCATACTGGATCACGTCGGGGAAGCCGCACGGGTCATGCCCCGAACTCCGGCCGAAGGGGGGACTCCTCATGCACCGTATCCCATCCTGCATGCTTGCCCTATCCTTGCTCCTGGCCTCGTCCGCCACGGGCGCCGTGCTCATCGACTTCGACACCTATCCCGGCGGCGCCGCGGTCCCGGAGGGCTACACGGTTTTCGATCAGTGGCGGTCGCTGGGGGTCGTGTTCACGATGGGCGATTCCGTCAGGGCGGCCTACGCGGTCCCCCACATGTGCTCCCTCTCGGCGCCGAACCACGTCGGCGGCGACCCCGCGGTCCTGGCCTGGTTCGTCGACCCGGTGACCGGTCTGCCGGCGGCCACGGACTTCGTCGGCACCGCGCAGGACAATTGCTGGGGCAACGGCGAAGGCATCCTGATGACGGCCTACGACGCCCAGGGCCAGGTCGTGGCCTCCGAGTTCAACAGCGGGTCGGGCCACCTCACGACCTTCAGCTTTCCCGAGCCCACGGTCGTCATGATCCGCATGTACGAGATCTGGCAGGGGATCGACAATTTCACCTTCAACACTCCCGTCCCCTTGAACCCCGTGGGCGTCGCCGTGCAGCCCACCGCCGGACTGATGATCAGCCCGAATCCCGTGGCGGCGTTCCGGGGGGAGATGGCACGCATCGCGTTGCAGGGGACGAGCGCTCCCGAGGCGTCGCTGCGCATCTTCGATCTGCGGGGACGCCTCGTGCGCGTGCTGCCGGACCCGGCGGCCGGCGCCGGCGATCCGATCGTGGAGTGGAACGGCTGCGACGACGACGGCGAGGCGGCCTCTCCCGGCGTCTACTTCATCCGCTGGACGGGCGGCGGCCGGACCTTGACCGAGAAGCTGACCCTGTTGCGGTAGGTCTCATCTGGAAGATGAAAGCGCGCCGGGCGGTCCCGCCGCCCGGCGCCTCACCGCTAGCCGTCAACGATACCCGGACTTGATCGTGCCCCACGCCTCGGTTTCCGCCGCCACCGTCAGCACGCACTCCGCCGTCACGTTGTCGACCCAGCACCGCCAGCCGTCGTGGAACCCGCCCGACTGGTAGGTGGCGCTGACCTCGAGGTTGTGCAGGCCGCAGGGCGCCGAGAAGCTCACCGGGATGACGCCGCTCCAGTTCGACGAGTGGTCGGACGACCACATCTCGTTGCCGTCGAGCTTCACCACGATGCGGATGACCGCGCCGAAGCTGCTCGCCACGACGTAGTCCAGCGAGACCACGCAGCTGCCGTCGGCGAAGCTGCTGCCGCAGCCGAAGCTCTGCGCGATGGCCGCGCTGCCGACCGGCAGGCCCAGGGGCGGGTTGGTCGCGCCCAGCCGGGCCGCGTTGGCCGGGAGGCCGAAGGTGTCCCACGCCACCGAGCCGTTGACGGTGGCGGAGGTGGTCCAGCCCGTCAGCCCGCTGTCGAAGGTGCCGTTGGTGACCTGGGCCGAGGCCGGTCCAGCCAGCAGTCCGAGGGCGAGGATCGTCAGGAACAAGTGGCGCATCGGTCGTCTCCTTGGTCGGGAATGCACATTGCCGCCGGATGACGGTCTGTGGGGTCTCATCTTCAATCCTACCATGGCGGTTGCGAAGCTGCCGAAAAGTAAATTAAAAACATCCTGTATTACTGCCGGCGTGGCGCGCAAGCGGAGTGCCGTGGTCGCGAATCGCTTGTCCTATCGTCTTTTACATTTCGAAATTCCGCATCCGCACCCTATCATGGAGTCGATGGCGACCGGGCTGTTCGGCCGGGTCGCGGAGCGCGCAACGGGTCCCCGAAAGGGCGGACATGCCGACGATCGAATTCGCTGGGCGGACGCTGGAAGTCAACGAGGAAGGGTTCCTGCTCCATCCCGAGGAGTGGGACGACGGCTTGGCCGAGCACCTGGCCAGGACCGAGGAGGGCCTCGAGACCTTGAACGAGGAGCACTGGTCGGTGATCCGGTTCATCCGCGGCCACTACCAGGAGAAGCAGGGCGCCCCCATGGTGCGCGCGGTCTGCAAGGCCACCGGCCTGCCGCTCAAGCGCGTCTACGAGCTGTTCCCGTCGGGCCCCGCGAAGGGCGCCTGCAAGCTGGCCGGGCTGCCCAAGCCGGACGGCTGCGTGTAGAGCGATGGAGGCGCTGCGCATCGGCGTGGGGATCTGCGGCCTCGGCGCCGTCGTCGCCTTGGCCGTGCAGGCCGCCCGCGCCAGCGCCTTCGGCATTCGACCCCTCCACGCGCCGGCGGCGGGCAGCGCCACGCGCGGCGTGCTCTACGCCTTCGGCCCCGGCATGTCGCCGCTGGCGAAGGAGAGCACCCGCACCCACCCCTGGGCCTACGCCCTGGGCGTGGCGTACCACCTCGGCGTCTTCGCCGCCTTCGGTTATCTGCTGCTGCTGCTGCTGGGCGTCGACGTGGCGCCCACGGCCGCGCTCGGCGTGCCGCTGCTGGCCGGCGCGCTCGGCGGCCTCGGCCTGTTCGTCCGCCGCTACGCGAGCGCGCCCCTGCGCGGCCTCAGCGTCCCGGACGACGCGATCGCCAACCTGTTGACCACCGGCTTCGTCGCGCTGGCGGCCGCGCGCCTGCGCTCCCCCGCGGCGGAACCGGCGCTGCTGGCGGCGGCGATGCTGCTGCTGTGCTACGTTCCTTTGGGGAAGATCCGGCACTGCGTCTTCTTCTTCCTCTCGCGCCGGCACCTCGGCCGGCACTTCGGCCGGCGGGGCACCTTCCCCGTGCGTCACTGAACCCGGAGGCGCGCGTCGCGATGTCCGAGATCGACGCCCTGGAAGCCAGGCTCGCGGCGCTCACCGACGAGGACCTCTCGCGCGGGCTCGACCTGTTCCGTGCGAAGCTGGGCGGGGCCGAAGCCGCCTACCTGCAGACCTGCGTCCGCTGCGGTCTCTGCGCCGACGCGTGCCACTACCACCGCACCGACGGCGAACTCGCGTCGATCCCCGCGCACAAGCTCGCGCAGGTCGCCGCCGTCTTCCGCGCGCACTACACGGCCGCCGGCCGCCTGGCCCCCGGACTGACCGGCGCCCGCCGCTTCGACCGCGACATGGTCCGCGCCTGGGTCGACGCGGTCTTCGGCCGCTGCTCGCTCTGCGGCCGCTGCAGCCTGAACTGCACCACCGGCATCCACATCTCGGCCGTCCTGAGGGCGGCCCGCGGCACGCTCACCGAGATGGGCCTGATCCCGCCCGACCTGCTGCAGGTGGTCGCGACCAGCCTCGAGACCGGCAACAACATGGGGATCTCGCGGGAGGACTGGCTCGAGACCGTCCAGTGGATCGAGGAGGAGATGCAGCAGGACGTCGGCGATCCCGCCGCCCGCATCCCCGTCGACAAGCAGGGCGCGCGCGTGCTGTTCACGGTCAACCCCCGCGAACCGAAGTTCTTCCCCCTCTGCCTGCAGGCCAGCGCCACGGTGTTCCACGCGGCCGGGGAGGACTGGACCGTCGCCAGCGAGGGCTGGGACCTGACGAACTACGGCCTGTTCAGCGCGAGCCCGGCCCACGGCGGCGCCATCGCCGCCAACCTCATGGCGTCCATGGACCGCCTCGGCTGCGGGACCCTGGTCATCGGCGAGTGCGGCCACGGCTTCGCCGCCGCCCGCTGGGAGGCGGCCGAATGGCTGCAGAAGCGACCGGGCTTCCGCATCGTGAGCTTCCTGGAGCTGATGGAGGAGTACTTCCAGCAGGGCCGCCTGCACGTCGACCCGGCGAAGATCACCGAGCGGGCCACCCTGCACGATCCCTGCAACACGGTGCGCCACGGCGGCATCGTCGAGCCCCAGCGCGCGATCCTGCGCCGCTGCCTCGCCGACTTCGTCGAGATGACGCCCAACCGCGCCGAGAACTTCTGCTGCGGCGGCGGGGGCGGGCAGCTCTCGATGAGCCGCTACCGTCAGAAGCGGCTGCAGTCGGGCGGGGTCAAGGCGGAGCAGATCCGCCGCACCGGGGCCCGCCTCGTGGTGGCGCCCTGCCACAACTGCATCGACCAGCTCATGGAGCTCAACCGCGAGTACAAGCTCGGCGTGGTCATCAAGACCGTGGCGGAGGTCGTGGCCGAGGCCCTGGTCCGCACCACCGCGCCGTCCCGAGAGGAGAGCCATGTCCCCGACGCCCGATGAGCGCACCCATCTGCAGTCCGTCGACACCTCGGGAGCGTCCGACCTGATCTACCTGGACAACGGCGCCACCTCGTTCCCGAAGCCGGATGAGGTGTACCGCTACATGGACGCGTTCTACCGGCGCTACGGGGTCAATCCCGGCCGGTCGGGCTACGACCTGTGCATCGAGTCGGGCGAACTGGTCGAGGACACGCGCCGCCTGCTGTGCGGCTTCTTCGGCGGGAAGAGTCCCGATCGGCTCGTCTTCGGCTACAACGCCACCGACGCCCTGAACCTGGCGATCTACGGGCTGCTCGCCCCGGGCGACCACGCGGTCACGACCCACCTCGAGCACAACTCCAGCCTGCGCCCCCTCTGGGACCTGCAGCAGCGGGGCGTCGAGGTGGACTGGGTCGACTTCGACGACCGCGGCTACGTCGACCCCGACGAGGTGGTCGCGCGGCTGCGCCCGCACACCCGCGCCGTGGTGATCAACCACGGTTCGAACGTGATCGGCACGGTGCAGCCGGTGCGCGAGATCGGCGCCGCCTGCCGCGCGCGGGGCATCCCCCTGGTCGTGGACGTCTCGCAGACCGCCGGCATGATCCCCCTGGACATCGAGGAGCTCGGCGCCGGCGTGCTCTGCTTCACCGGCCACAAGTCGCTGCTGGGGCCGATGGGCATCGGCGGCATGTACGTCCACGAGGATGTCGAGCTGCGCCAGACGCGCGCCGGCGGCACCGGGGTGCGCAGCGCCCAGCGCCACCACCTCGAGGAGTACCCCTACCGCATGGAGTACGGCACGCCCAACCTGCCGGGCATCGCGGGCCTGAGCGCGGGCGTCAAGTGGGTCCTGGAGCGGGGCGTCGACGCCATCCACCGCCACGAGATGGCCCTCTGGCTCCGCCTGCGCGACGGCCTGCGCGGGATCGACGGCGTGGTCCTGCACTGCCAGGACTCGGAGCGGGACCGCATCGGCGTGCTGTCGTTCAACGTCGAGGGGCTGGAGGCGGCCGACGTCGGCACGATGCTCGACGTCGATCACGACATCGCCTGCCGCACCGGGCTGCACTGCGCGCCGATGGTCCACGAACACCTGGGCACCGACCGGATCCACGGCTCGGTCCGCTTCGGGATCGGGCCCTTCAACACGGCGGAGCAGATCGAGACCGTGATCGCCGCCGTCGGCGAGATCGCGTCCCTGGGGCGCCGCCGGCGCGGATGACCGCTCTCGCGGGGGTGTGCCGGTGGGGGTGACGCCGCAGGGGAACCGGGATCGCTGGATCCTCGCGGCGGTCGTGCTGGCGGCCGTGGCCGTCCATCTGCGCGTGCTCGGCAACGGTTTCGTGAACTTCGACGACGTCTTCTACATCACCCGCAACCCCCTGATCGCGGCGCTCTCGCCGGCGAACCTGCGGTCCTGGTTCGCCGGGTTCTACTTCGGCAACTACCAGCCGCTCACGCTGCTGTCGCTCGCGCTGGACCACCGGCTGGCCGGGCCCGATCCCCGCGTGTTCCACGCCGTCAACCTGCTGCTGCACGCCGGCAACACGCTGCTGGTGTTCCACCTCGTCCGGCTGCTGTTCGCGCGGGAACGCGGGCCGTGGCTCGCCGCCGCGACCGCCGCCCTGTTCGCCGTGCATCCCCTGCTGGTGGAATCGGTGGCCTGGGCCGCGCAGCGCAAGGACGTGCTGTACGCGCTGTTCTACCTGGGCTCGCTGGTCGCCTACGTCGCCCACGCGCAGCGTCCGCCGGGCGGGAGCCGCCGCCTGCATGCCGCGTCGGTGCTGCTGTTCGTGCTCTCCCTGCTTTCCAAGGCGATGGCCGTGTCCCTGGTCGGCGCGATCCTGGCGGTGGACCTGTACCTGCGGCGCCTGCCGTGGCGGCCCGGGCGCGAAGGCGGCGAAACGTCCCGGCCGACGCGCGCCGCCTACCTGCGGGAAAAGCTGCCCTTCCTGCTCCTGGCGCTCGCGGCCGGCGTGACGGCGATCCTCGCCCAGCGCTCGGCCGCGTTCCTGGGAGCCCCGGCGCTCCACACGCCGCTGCAGCGGGCGGCGATCGCCGGCTACGGGTTCGCGCACTACGCGGCGAAGCTGGTCCTGCCCCTGGGCCTGTCCGCGTACCACCCGTACCCGGCGATGGGCGGCGGCGTGCCGCCCGGCTTCCTGCCGCACCTCGCCTTCGTCGCGGCCGCCGCCGCGGGGTTCGTCCTCGCCCTGCGGCGCCACCCGGCCGCGG
Source organism: Gemmatimonas sp. (assembly GCA_013824755.1). GTDB lineage: Bacteria > Krumholzibacteriota > Krumholzibacteriia > LZORAL124-64-63 > LZORAL124-64-63 > PNOJ01. The sequence goes on along the minus strand of PNOJ01000013.1, from coordinate 33,350 downwards.
CCTTCGCGACCCTGTTCTACCTGGTGAACATCCTGCCCGTGCTGCAGTGGCTGCCGGTCGGCGACTTCATCGTGGCCGAGCGCTTCGCCTACCTGGCGTCGATCGGCGTGTTCCTGCTGATGGCGCTCGGGCTGCGGAGCCTCGCCGGGCGCCGGCGCCGGCTGCGGGCGCCCCTGACGGCCGCCTTCCTGGCGTACCTGGTCCTGCTGGGCGTCCTGACCGACCGGCGCTGCGGCGTCTGGCGCGACAGCGTCACGCTCTGGAACGACGTCCTGGACAGGTACCCCGACACGCCGCTGGCGCTGAACAACCGCGGCCTCGCCTGGGCGGAGCGCGGCGATCGCGCGGCCGCGCTCGCGGACCTCGACCGCGCCCTGCGGCTGGACCCGCGGTATGCCGATGCCCTCGGCAACCGGGGCGTCGTGAAGGGCGAACGCGGGGACTACGACGGGGCGATCGCGGACTTCGACGAGGCCCTGCGGCTGGCGCCAGCGTTCGCCGCGGCGCGCGCCGGCCGGGCGGACGCCCTGTTCCGGCGGGGCGTGGCGCGGTTCCAGGCCGCGGATTATGCTGGGGCCGTCGCGGATTTCGAGCGGGTCGCGGCCGGGCGCCCGGATTATCCGGGAGTCCGGCAGAATCTGAACGCGGCGCGGTCGCGGCTGCAAGGACTGAACGGTGGAGGGGGCTGATGGACGAGAAGAAGATCCACACCGAGGAATTCGAGATCAACGGCGACCGGCTCGTCGCCGAGGTCAAGAAACTCGTGCACGCCGGCAACATCCGGCGCATCACGATCAAGAACGAGGAAGGCAAGTCCCTGATCGAGATCCCGCTGACCGTCGGCGTGGTCGTCGGGTTGCTGGCGCCGGTGCTGGCGGCCGTCGGGGCCGTCGCGGCGCTGACGACCAAGTGCGTCATCGTCGTGGAGCGCGTCGAAGCCGACGCCTGATCCCGGGGAACGATTCCAGGAAGGACAAGGTGATCTGGATGCCCCACACCAGGATCGTCATGCTGAACGACAAGCGGATCGCGCTGGTCGCCCACGACAACAAGAAGCGCGACCTGCTGGAATGGGCCCTGTTCAACCGCGAACTGCTGGCGCACCACGACGTCTACGCCACCGGGACGACCGGCAAGGCCCTCGAGGCGGCGCTGGGGTTCCCCATCAAGAAGCTGCAGAGCGGCCCGCTCGGCGGCGACCAGCAGATCGGCGCCAAGATCGCCAGCAACGAGATCGACTTCCTGATCTTCTTCTGGGATCCTCTGGAGCCGCAGCCCCACGACCCGGACGTCAAGGCCCTGCTGCGGATGGCCGTGGTCTGGAACATCCCGATCGCCTGCAACCGGGCGTCGGCCGATTTCATGATCTCGTCGCCGCTGATGGAAGGCGAGTACGACCGGCTCGTGCCCGATTACGACAATTACCGCAACCGCAGGTTCGCCCAGAACCCGCCGGGAACATCCTGACATACCGCGTCCAGGAGTGGAGGAACCCCATGGCCCGCATGTCGCATCGATGGTGGTCGGCGCTCGCCGCGGCGATGCTGTGCGGCGTCCTGCCCGCGGCGGCCGCCGACGGCCCCGTCCTCAGGGCTGACGCCAGCAGCACCTACGAGGTGGACCTGGGTCGGGCGCGGGAAGACCTGCTGCCGCTGCTGCGGGCGGCGATGCGCGGCGAGGAACCGCGGGAGGCACGCGACTTCGAGGACTTCCTGGACGTCAGCGGCGTGCGGGCCCTGGACCGGCTCCGTCTCGTGTCGCGGTCGTCGCTGGACCGCTCTTGCGTGAGCATGGAACTGGACCTGGATCCGCACGCCGACGGCGGGATCCTGGCCGCCCTGTGCGGCGTGAGCGGCGGGCGCTGCCGTTTCGCGCGCTACGTCCGCGAGGACGACGTGCTGGCGTTCGCGACCCTGGAGAATCTCCCCGGCAGCCTGGAGGCGCTGCTGCCGTTCCTGACGCGGCCCGCGACGGGTCCGGAGGCCGCTTGGCTGGACTTCGACGCGGACGGCGAACCCCTGGTCGCCGGCATCCCGGTCCGCGGCCGGCTGCTGCCGCTGCTCGCCGGCGAGATCGACGTGATGCAACTGCTGCCCGCCGCCGGCGGCGAACCGGCGGTGGTCCTGGCCGTGGCCGCTCACGACGGAGCCGCCCTGCGCGACCTGCTGCTGGACCTGGTGGCCGGGCAGGCCGCCGGAGCCGAGGCTGCGGCCATGCTGGGCCTGATCCGCGGCCTGCCCTCGCAACAGGTCGGCGATTTCCAGGTGACGGCCCTGCCGATGGGCCCCTCGCTGGCCGTCAGCCGCGATTTCCTGGTGCTGGCCTCGGACCCGGCGGTCCTGCAGGAGATGCTGGCGCGACCGCGCGGCGACCTGCGCGTGCCACGGGGGCACGGCTGGCTCTTCGCGCGGGGGGCGGCGATGTCCCAGTGGCGTGAAGACCTGGCGCGGCGGGCGGCCGCACGCACCCAAGCCGCCCCCGCCCTGCCGGCGATGGCGCAGGCGTTCGACGGTTTGCACTTCGACCGCCTCGAGATACGCGCCGCCGGCGGCCGCCACCGCCTCGACGTGGAGTTCCGCGCCGAGGGCTCGCCCTTGAACGCCGGCTACCGCGCCCTGTGCGGGATGCTGGCGGCCGCGGCGGCCGACTCGGCGGGGACGGAGTGATGGACGATCTCGGCTTCACGTACAAAGCCCGCAAGAACGGCGAGGTGGAGATCCTCCACCGCGGCCGCCGCGCGACGACGCGGCGCGGCGCGGCGGCTGGACATCCTCGAAACCGAAACCGGGAAAAGAGGGAATCGTGACGACCTTGAAGCTGTCTCCAACGTGCCCCGGCTGCAACGGCAGGCGCGTCTACGCCTCGAAGGAGATCAGTGCCGGCGGCGGCCACGCCCCCGACTACCTGCCGGGCCTCGGGCAGAACTGGTGGTCGGGCGCGGCCAAGCTCACCGTGGTGGTCTGCGCCGACTGCGGTCTGATCCGCTCGTTCGCCGGGGAGGAAGCGCTGCGCAAGCTCCCGGATTCCAAGCACTGGCGCAAACTGTGACGCCGTTGCCCTTCGGGAGGACGACATGATCCTGCTGCCGCTGCTGGTCGGCTACTCGCTGGCCTTGACCGCCGGGCTTTCCCTCAAGGGCGTGCGGACCCGGACCGCGATCGCGGGCCCCGCTCCCGCGACGCCGCCACGCAAGGTGCTGATCGTCGGCGCCACCGGCGGCACCGGCCGTTGCCTGTTGGAGCAGGCGCTCGCGCGGGACTACGAGATCACCGCCCTGGTCCGCGATCCGCGGGCGCTGGCGCTCGCCCATCCGCGCCTGCGGGTCGTCCAGGGGGACGTGCTGGATCCCGCCGCGGTCGACGAGGCCGTGTGCGGCCAGGACGCCGTCCTCTGCGCCCTGGGGCACAAGCGCTTCTTCCCGCCCTCGCGCGTCCTGTCCGAGGGCACCCGCAATCTTCTGCGGGCGATGGAGGGCTACGGCGTGAGCCGTTTCGTGTGCACGACCTCCCTCGGCCTCGGCGACAGCGCCGGACGTCTCGGCCTCGCCTACACGCTCGTGGTCATCCCCTTCGTGCTGCCCTTCTACTTCTGGGACAAGACCCGGCAGGAGAAGTTGATCGAGGCCAGCCGCACGGCGTGGGTGATCGTGCGCCCCGGGGGGTTGACGAACGGACCGGGTCGCGGCGACCGCCGCGCCGGCCGCGGCGTCGGCAGCTACTTCGAGACGGTCAGCATCCCGCGCGCGGACGTGGCGAGCTTCATGCTGGACCAGTTGACCGACGACGCCTGGCTCGGCGCCGCGGTCGGGGTCGTCCGGTCCTGAGATGGATTCCCTGGCGAAGCGCATCGAGCGTGCCGTGGGCGAGCCCATCGCGATCGTGTCCTACGACCCGCGCTGGCCGGAGCTCTTCCGCCTCGAGAAGGAGCACCTGCTGTCCTGCCTGCCGCCGGACCTCGTGCGGCGCGTGGAGCACTTCGGCAGCACGGCGGTGCCCGGCCTGTCCGCCAAGCCCGTCGTGGACATGTTGATCGAGACGGCGGACCTGCGGGCGACGCGGCTGCTGGTCGCGCCCCTGCTGGAGGCGCAGGGCTACGACTACTTCTGGCGCCCGACCTCCGGCGACGACGGCCCCCCGTTCTACGCCTGGTTCATCAGGCGCGACCCGCGCACCGGCGCCCGCACGCACCACCTCCACATGGTCGAGGCGTCCTTCCGCGAGCACTGGGACCGGCTCCGGTTCCGCGACCACCTGATCGCCCATCCCGACGTCGCGCGCGACTACGAGCGGCTCAAGCTGGCGCTCGCGGCGGCGTTCCCGCGCGACCGCTCGGCGTACACGCGCGGCAAGTCGGAGTTCATCGCCGCCGTGATGGAGCAGGCGCGGGGCGCGGACAGCCGTCCCTGATCCTGCGCGTTCAGGCATCCCCTTCGTGGTCGAACTTGCGGCGCCACTCGTAGATCGTGGCCTTGGAGATCTTCGCCAGGCGGGCGGCCTCGGGCAGGCGCCCGCCGGTCCGCAGCATCAGGTAGCGGTAGTAGGCTTCGCAGACCTGCCGGTAGCTCCGATCGGCGAAGGCGGTGTGCTCGCAGGCCGCGCGGTCGGGCGGCGCCGCACCGGGGCCGCCGCTCCGCGGCTCGGGCTCCCGCGGCGCCAGCAGCAGGTCGCGCTTGCCGATCACCCCGCAGGCGTCGCCGATGGTGATCACCTGGCTCGCCGCGGCGCTCATGGCCTCCATCGCGCCGTGCAGTTCGCGCACGTTGCCGAGCCATGGCAGACTGACGAGGTACTCAAGAGCTTCGCGGGTCATCGAGAAGATCCGCCCCTCGCGGAAGGGGGCCGTCCGGCGCAGGAATGATTGCGCCAGTGCGGCGATGTCCTCGCGGCGCTCGCGCAAGGGCGGGATCGCCACGGTGTGCCAGGCGATCCGATGGAACAGGTCCTGCCGGAAACGCCCGCTCGCCACCAGCTCATTCAGGTCGCGCGAGGTCGCGGTGATCAGGCGGAAATCCGCCGGGTAGCTCTTCACGTCGCCGACCGGCACGACTTCGCTCCGCTCCAGGACCGTGAGCAGCTTGACCTGGACTTCCAGCGAGAGGTCGCCGACTTCGTTCAGGAACAGCGTGCCGCCGTGGGCGTGCCGCAGCTTGCCGACGCTGGGCTGGGCGGCGCCCGTGAAGGCGCCGCGGGCATGTCCGAACAGTTCGCTCTCGATCAGGTTCGGGTTGAGCGCCGCGACGTTCACGCTGACCCACTGGCGCAGCGGGTCCCCGCCCAGGGCGTGGATGGCGTACGCGAGGGAGTCCTTGCCGCTTCCCGTCTCGCCGCGCAACAGGATCGGGGCGCGGCCGGGGACCGCGCGCACGATCTCCTGCAGCGTCCGGGCGAACACCGGCGACGCGACCACGATCCCGAGTTCGCGGAACCGGGACAGCACCGCTTCGCCGGGATCCCGCCCCGCCTCGACGATGTGGCGCAGCCTGGCGCCCAGGATGCCCGGGTCGGCGTAGACGTCCTCCCAGGCGAGGAAATCGGCTTTCAGGGAGGCGACCTGCAGCGCCGTCGCCAAGTCCCGGTGGCCCGTGATCATCAGCACCGGCATGACGGGATGCTCGCCGCGCAGCCAGCGCAGGATGGACAGGCCTTCGTTGTGGGCGTCGTCCGGCGGTCCGAGCAGCAGCGCCGGGTCGCCCTGCGAGAAGTCGCGGTCGAGCAGCACCGCCGCGACCTGTTCCCGGCGCAGGACGTCGCCGACCTCCCGGGCGCCGGTCACGCGGCGGAACTCGTAATCGTCGCCGAGCATGCGTTCGCAGAAGAGGGTGAGGTCGTCCCGGTCGTCGATCACCAGGACGGCCGGACGCGCGGCTTCGCTCATGTCTGCTCCCGTCGTACCGGCAGCCGGATGTACTCGTGCACACCGCCGCGGATGTGGACCAGGGGGCCCATGGCCTCGAGCGGGGCCAGTCGCGCCGCCCGGGTGTTGTCGCCGACCCGGCACGCCAGAGGCCGCAGTTCGGCATCCAGGTCGTAGACGCGGCCGTCCCGCATGACCAGTTCGATCCTCGCGCCGCCCGGCGCTGACGTCGAGCTGCAGTTGACCTTTTCGATGAGCAGATCGTCGCTCGCGTACGAATCCAGAGGCGGGATCAGCAGGTAACCCTGCTCATTCGCGGGCGGCAGGCCGCGCCAGCCGCGGTAGGGGTAGGCCTGGCCCGCGATCTCCGGTGTCTCGAGCATCATCAGGCATGGCGAGTAGAAGCCGGGCGGCGGCGCCTCGGCCAGGAACAGGGTGTCTGCCCCGGCGTCGTTGTTGCAGCCGCGCAGAAGGATCTCTTCCCGCCCGTCGCCGTCGACGTCCGACGAACGGTCCCATTCGAGGTGGCCGGGATGCTGGTAGGATCCGAGCAGGCTGCCGTCCGTCGCGAGGAATTGCAGCGAGGTGGCGCTGTGTTCCTGGTCGCGAACGTTCAGGACGAGCACCGACCGACGGCCGTCGTTCCAGAGCGACGGAGCGATGAACACGCAGGCGAGCGCCCCGGCGTAGGCCGGCGTCGGCGGCTCCCAGGCGAGAGTGCGGGACCAGCTGGTGCGGCCTCGTTCGTCGAGGCAGGTGACCTTCCCGGGCCCGTGCGCGCCGGCGGTGGCCACGACGATGCGGCTGTCTCCGGGTCCGACCCCCGTCAGGACCAGCGGCGGATCGACGACGGTGTCCGACGGGCGCCGGTCGTAAGCGGGCCGCAGGTAGTTCGGGATGATCGTCGCCCCCAGATCCCGCTGCCAGAGCAACGCCCCTCTGGCGTCGTAGGCGCACAGGATGCCGGGGGCCGTCGCGCCGGCGCTCACGATCGCGCTATGGCGAGAGGCGCCCCAACCGAGCAACACCATGGCGAGCAGCAGGGCTGCCGGCGCCGTCAGCGTCGGCAGCGACCACAGCCGCGGCGTGGCGATCGCGATGTCGCGGTGAGGCAGGTCGAGGCGCAGTGCGGTGCCGCCCTCCGGCCGGCTGCGCACCGAGAACCGGGCGCGGCGTTCCAGGAAGGCGAGCTTGCCGGGCGTGAGTCCTTGGCCGCGTCCCGGCCCGTGGGTGCCGGCGCCGGCCTGCCACATCGAAGCCAGAGTACCGGGGCTCATCCCGACGCCGTCATCCGTGATCTCGACGGCGCTGCCCCGCCCCTCCGCCGGAGTAAGGAGACGGACGGTGACGACGCCGGCGCCGGTCCCGCGTTCCAGCGTCGCCGCCACGGCGTTGCGCAGGAAATTGCGCATCAGGTCGGTCCAGGCCTCCGCATCCCGCCGCGGCACCCAGTCCCCGGCGCCGCCGGCTCCGTCCTGCAGGACCAGCTTCACTCTGACCCGGTCATCGGCTGAGATCTCGCGGCGGCTCTCTTCGACGGCGGCGCCGACCAGGTCGCCGAAGCGGAGCGCGAGGCGAAGGGTGATCTTCTCGCAGAGCATCTGCGATTCCGTCCGCAGTTGCGTGATTTCCTGCAGGAGGGTCGCGGCGTCGGGGGCGGGCGGCCCGGCGCCGGCCCGGGCGCGGGGCATGACCCGCCGCAGCGCTGCCAGTCGGGCCACGACGCCGATCAGTTGCCCGCAGGTGCCGAAACGCGCGCAGGCCAGCCGGCCGTGCCGCAGGTGCAGTCGTGTGAGGTCATGGATGATCGCCCGGGAATCGTCGCCGTCGCCGTCCCGCAGCCGCCCTTGCCGCCATTCATAGCCCAGACCCGCCAGTCGCGTGAATTTGGCGGCGGTCTCGTGCGACAGGTCACTGCGGAGGCCGTCAAAGGTCGACTCGCGATGCTGCGTCCGCAGCAGGGCCGACAGGACGCGCACCGCGGCCCCGATCATGTTCCATCCCGGATGGTTCATGTGCTTCACGATCGTCGATGCAGATAACGGTGCGCGATTGGATTCGGATCAGGACCAGTGTAGCGGACGCGAGTACGCCCGGTCAACCACCGCCGACTGCGGTGCCGCGTCCGGAATCCAAACGCTGGGTTCGATTACCAGATCGGCGGATCCGGTATCCGAACCAGCGTGGATCGTCCCGCCGCCGTCGTGTCCCGACCGCAGAGGACACGCCGTGTAAATGCATATATTACAACATAATATAGAATCATGGTCGCTCGCGATTTCGCGGCCGCGGCGTCGGGATCCGGTACGGGACCTGCAATTGCGTCATCGCACTCGGGAGTCGGGAGTCACTGGAGGGAGCGCTCTTTGGGCGAGGAGTGTGACCGGGTGATCCCCGGCTCCCCCGACACCTCGCCGTTCGGCACACGGATCGTATGGCCGGGGGGGACGGGGGCGGAGATGGAGATCTTCGCCCCTCGTCCATCTTGCTGGTGGTCTGGGCCGGTGGTCCGAAGTTGCCAGTGCCGGCGGCGTTGACTACTGTCTCCGCCATGATCGCGCTCAGCAACATCAGCAAGAGCTACGGCCGCCAGATCCTGTTCGTGGAGACGTCCTTCCAGCTCAACCCCGGCGAGAAGGTCGGTCTGGTCGGGCCCAACGGCTCCGGCAAGACGACGCTGTTCCGTCTCATCGTGGGGGAGGAGTTCCCCGACGAGGGATCGGTGTCGGTGCCCCGGCGCACCACCATCGGCTACTTCCGCCAGGACATCGGCGACATGGCCGGGCGCTCGGTGTTGGACGAGGCCATCGCCGGCAGCGGCCTGGTCGGCGAGCTGCACCACGAGCTGACCGACCTGCAGCACGCCCTGGCCGATCCGGCGCGCGCCGGCGAGATGGACCGCATCCTCGCCCGCTACGCCGAGGTCCAGGACGACTACCAGCACCGCGGCGGCTACGAGCTCGAGGCGCGGGCGCGCGAGGTGCTCCAGGGGCTCGGTTTCGCCGACGACCAGGTCGACGGCGACGCCGGCGCGCTGTCCGGCGGCTGGAAGATGCGCGTGGGCATGGCGCGGGTGCTGCTCGGCCGGCCCGACGTGCTGCTGATGGACGAGCCGACCAATCACCTGGACATCGAGTCCATCCTCTGGCTGGAGAAGTTCCTCAAGGGCTACCCCGGCGCCCTGCTGCTGACCTGCCACGACCGCGACTTCATGAACCGGATCGTCACGCGCATCGTGGACATCGACAGCGGCGAGTTCGTCTCCTACAGCGGCGACTACGACAACTTCGTGCGCCAGCAGGAGGTCGCCGCGGCCAACCAGGAGGCGGCCTACGCCCGCCAGCAGGCCATGCTGGCCAAGGAGCGCCGCTTCGTCGAGCGCTTCGGCACCCACGTCGCGAAGGCGGCGCAGGCGCAGAGCCGGGTCAAGAAGCTGGAGAAGATCGAGCTGCTCGCCCCGCCGCGCCGGCGCCGGATCGTGGAGTTCCAGTTCCGCCAGCCGCCGCGCTCCGGCGAGGACGTCGTCGCGCTCAGGGGCGTGTCGAAGGCCTACGGGGCGCGGGTCGTCTACGAGGATTTCGACCTGGTGATCCGCCGCGCCGAGCGCTGGTGCGTCATGGGCCGCAACGGCGCCGGCAAGACGACGCTGCTGAAGCTGGTCGCGGGCGTGCTGGCGCCCGACGCGGGCGCCGTCAGGCTGGGCGCCTCGCTGAAGACCGGCTACTTCGCCCAGCAGTCGCTGGAGCAGCTCGGCGCGGACCTCACCGTCTTCGAGGAGATCCAGCGGGCCTTCCCCCTGGCCGGCCAGGGCGTGCTGCGCAACCTCCTGGGCGCGTTCCAGTTCTGCGGCGACGACGTGGACAAGAAGGTGCGCGTGCTCTCCGGCGGCGAGAAGTCGCGGCTGGTGCTGGCGCGCCTGCTCTTCGACCCGCCGAACTTCCTCATCCTCGACGAGCCCACCAACCACCTCGACCTCGAGACCAAGGAGATGCTCGTCGCCGCCTTGAAGGACTTCGAGGGCACGATGCTCTTCGTCAGCCACGACCGCACCTTCCTGCGCGGCCTGAGCACCAAGGTCCTGGAGCTGCGGCCGGGCGACGGCGCGGCCGAACCCGCGCTGCCCCCCCTGGTCTACGACGGGTCCTATGCCGAGTTCGTCGCCAGCACCGGCGGCGAGGCCGCGGGCGTCCACCGCTAGCGAAGGCCGGCGCCGGCCGGTAACCGATCGCCGGCTTCCGTGTCTTCATGTCGGAGGCGGTCATGGACGAATTCGAGACACTCTACAGGCAGCACGCGGCGGCGGTGCTGCGCTTCGCCTGGGGTCTGACGGGAGACCGCAGCGCGGCGCAGGACATCCTCTCGGAGACCTTCGTGCGCGTGCTGGTCAAGGCGCCGCGGATCGAGACCCGCACCGCGCTCGCCTACCTGCTGGCGGTGGCGCGCAACGTCCACCTCAACGGCCGGCGCCGCGAACGGCGACGGGCGCCCCTCACCGAGGACCTTCCCGCGCCCGAGCGGGACCTCGACGGGCGCCTCGACGACGGCGCGCGGCTGGACGCGGTGCAATCGGCCCTGCGCGAGCTGCCCGAGGGCGAGCGTGCGGCCCTGCTGCTGCGCGTCGACCACGAACTCTCCTACGAGGACGTGGCCGCGGCGCTGGGCACGACGGCCGGCGCCGCCAAGGTGCGCGTCCACCGCGCCCGCCTCCACCTCGCGGAAATCCTGTCCGGCCGCCAGGCCAACAACCCGGGAGCGGAATCATGAAGCTGGAAGTGACGCGCGACGTGGTGACCGATCTGTGGCCCCTCTACGAGGCGAAGGAGGCGAGCGCGGACAGCCGCGCGCTGGTCGAGACGTACCTCGCCGGCGATGAAGCCTTCAAGTCCCTGCTGGGCGGCAGCGGCGGCCTGAAACGGGCCGTGCCCGAACTGAAGCTGTCGCCCGATGCGGAGAGGCGACTCCTGGACGACGCCCGCGCGCGGGCGCAGGCGAAGCTCAAGCTGATCGGCGGTTCGATCGTCCTGGCCTGGTTCCTGGCCGCGGCCGCCATGGCCGTCCTGCTCTTCAAGGTGGTGAAGGGCTGACGGCGGTCCGGAGCAGGAGAAGAGACAGGACCCCGGCCGCGCGGCCGGGGTCCTTGTCGTACGATGGCGGACGTCCAGGCGGGGAGGCCTACTTCACCAAGGCCATCCTGATGGTCCGCGAGTCGCCGCCCGCGTCGAGCCGGCACAGGTAGACGCCGGCCGCCGCGGCTTGTCCGGCATCGCTGCGACCGTCCCAGGTGATCTCGTGACGGCCGGCGACGACCGCTTCGCCGCTGACCAGCCGCCTGACGACCTTGCCCGTCACGTCGTAGACGACCAGGTCGACCGTCGCCGGTTCCCGCACCTCGTAGCTGATGGTCGTCGCCGGATTGAACGGATTCGGCTGGCAGGGGTGGAGCTCGAGCCTCGTCGCGGGAAGATCGGACGCGGCGGTCGGCGAGGCGAATTCGAAGGAGTTGAGGTTGAAGCCCTGCAGCGTCGGCACGAAGCGCATCACCTGGACGCCGGCGGCAAGGGTCGCCGTGGTGGAAACGGTGGTCCAGCTCTGCCAGTTGCCCGTGGGCGGCACGGAGACGTCGCCGGTCCGGTCCACGCCGGCGAACTCGAGGTGGAACGTGCCGCCCAGCGACGGCGACGCCACGCGGACGTCGATCGTGTACGTGCCGGCCACCGGCGCCTCGATCGTGTACTCGAGCCACTCCACCTGGTAGATCCAGCCCAGGTTGTAGCCGCCGCCCACGTCGGTGCAGTCCTGGATGTCCACGGCCTCCGCGAGGCGGTAACGGCTGCCGTTGTTGCTCAGGTCCGTTTCGTGGTAGGCGATGCCCTCGCCGCCGAGGTCGAAGTCCTCGGCCTCGATCCTGGCCGGCAGGACGGGCGCGGTGCCGTGGAAGGGCGCCTGGCCGCAGCCGGCCCCGACGGTGATCTCGACCGTGTCCTCGCCGAACGCGCCCTGGTTGTCGATCGCCCGGGCGACGATCGCGTAGCAGCCGGCCGCGACGGAGGTCCAGGTGAAGCTGTACGGCGCCGTCGCGTCCTGGCCCAGATAGGTCGCGCCGGCGTAGAATTCCACGGTCGCGACGCTGCCGTCGGGATCGGAGGCGGTCGCGTCGATCACGATGTCGCCGGCCGGCGGATCGTCGGCCGCGGTCGGCGCGGTGATGGCGACGACCGGCGCCTGGTTCGCCGTCTCCTGGTAGACCCTCACGTAGTCGATCAGGTACTGCTGGGGCAGCGACGCGGTGACGCAGGCCGTCTCCGTGCAGCCGGTGTAGTAGCCGCCGACCGCCGCGTTCAGGATGAGGTAGAATTCCTGATCGAAGGGCGCGAGGGGGTTCTCCGGCGCGCCGTCGGAGTGCCACTGCCAGCTGTACCTCGTGGAGAAGAGCACCCCGTCGACGTACCAGCGGATCTGCTCGGGCTCCCACTCGACGGCGTAGACGTGGTACGCGTCGGCGAAGTTGGCGCCGCCCAGGGAATACGAACTGCTGGTGCTCGTGTTGTTGGGCCAGGTGCCGCCGTAGTGGAGCGCGCCGCCGACGGTGGTCGTGCCGTTGGCGGACTCCATGATGTCGATCTCGCCGCTCGCGGCCCAGCTGCCGTAGACATCGTCCTGCGGCATCATCCAGAAGGCCGGCCACATCCCGCCGCCGGTGGGGATCTTGGCCCTCATCTCCATGCGGCCGTACAGGAAGGCGTGCTTGCCCCGGGTGTGGACCTTGCCCGAGGTGAACTGGCGGCCGCCGTAGGTCTGCCGGCGAGCCGTGAGGATCAGGTTGCCGCCGGACACCGCGACGTTCTCGGCCCGGTAGTACTGGAGTTCGGCGTTGCCCCACCCGCAGAGGCTGGGGCAGCCGTCGCCGATGTCGATGGTCCAGTTGCTCGTGTCGAGGCTCGTGCCGTCGAACTCGTCGGACCAGACGAGGGAGTAGGCGGCCAGGGCGGGCGTCGCCCAGACGAGCAGCGCGGCGATCGCGACGGCGAGGGCCGGGACATGGAGGCGAGCAGTCGAGGATGGCATCGGTGCGAACTCCCGTGACAGGCTACGGTGCGGGGCTTTCATCATAGTATACACTTTGTTCGGAGTCCGTACATAGTGAAAAGTGTGTCCGTGACGAGCGGGAAACCCAGAGGACGAGCGATCGCACCGATCGGGGCGGTCGACCGCCGTGCCGCGGTGAGGTGTTGTCGGCAGCGGCATGCGCGGCGAGTCGGGGGCAAGAAGAATCCCCGATGCGCAGGGCATCGGGGATTCTTCGAAAGTGGTAGCGGGGGCAGGATTTGAACCTGCGACCTTTGGGTTATGAGCCCAACGAGCTACCAGACTGCTCCACCCCGCATCCAAGTCTTCATGCCGCCGCCTCTCGGCAGCGGGCGGCCAATATAGGGAGCCGGCCCGGGACTGTCAAGCCGCCCGTCAGTCGCCCGCGACGGGCCCGTTCGCCGGCGTCAGCTCATCTTCGCCGACGATCTCGATCACCTTCTCCTGCGGCCGCCGCATCCGGTACTTCTCGCGGGCGATCCGCTCCAGCGTCTCGGTGTCCGCGGTGTCGCGCAGGGCGACCAGGCCGGTCTCGATCTCCGCGCGCCGCCGCTGCAGCTCGGCCACCTCGCGCTCCAGGCGCAGCCGTTCCTGGCGCAGGTCCAGGTACGTGCGCAGGCCGTTGGCGCCGGTCAGCGAGGTGTACAGCAGCACCCCGACCGCCGCGCCGCCGAGCCACAGCAGGGACAGGCGCAGGCGCCGCCGCAGCGGGGACCCCCGCACGGCTGGCGCGCCGCGGGCGAAGGCCGGGGCCGGCCGCGCCGCCGGCGGCGCTGACCTGAAGCCGGGGATGCGGACCACGGTTCCTCCTTGAACCGGACGCCGGCGGGCGGCGCCTCAATCCAGGTTGTAGAAGCAGCCCTTGCCGGGGTAGACCGCCAGGTCGCCGAGCTCCTCCTCGATGCGCAGCAGCTCGTTGTACTTCGCGATGCGCTCGCTGCGGCACAGCGAGCCGGTCTTGATCTGGCCGGCGTTGGTCGCGACCGCCAGGTTGGCGATGGTCACGTCCTCGGTCTCGCCGCTGCGGTGGCTGACGACGTTGGTGTAGGCCGCGCGCTTCGCGATCTCGATCGTCTCGAGCGTCTCGGTCAGCGTCCCGATCTGGTTCAGCTTGATCAGGATGCTGTTCGCGCAGCCCTCCTCGATCCCGCGGCGCAGCCGTTCGGGGTTGGTCACGAAGAGGTCGTCGCCGACGATCTGGATGCGCCCGGCCAGGCTCTCGCTCAGGGCGCCCCAGCCTTCCCAGTCGTTCTCGTCGAGGCCGTCCTCGATCGAGACGATGGGGTAGGAGCCCACCAGCGACTCGTACCACTTGATCAGCCGGCCGGCCTCCCACGCCTCGCCGCCCTCGGCCTGCAGCGTGTAGCGCCCGTCCTTGAAGAAGCCGCTCGCGGCGCAGTCCAGGGCCAGGCCGATGTCCTCGCCGGGGCGGTAGCCGGCCTTCTCGATGGCCTTCATCAGCACGTCCAGGGCCTCGCGGTTGCTGCGCAGGTTGGGCGCGAAGCCGCCCTCGTCCCCGACGCCGGTGGACAGGCCCATCTCCGTCAGCACCTTGCGCAGCGTGTGGAAGACCTCCGCGCCCATCTGCAGGGCCTCGGCGAAGCAGGAGGCGCCGGTGGGCATGATCATGAACTCCTGGATGTCCACGTTGTTGTCCGCGTGGGCGCCCCCGTTCAGGACGTTCATCATCGGCACGGGCAGGGTGCGCGCCGCCACGCCCCCGAGGTACTGGTAGAAGGGCAGCGAGACCGCCTTCGACGCCGCCTGGGCCACGGCCAGGGACACGCCGAGGATCGCGTTGGCGCCCAGCTTCGACTTGTTCGGCGTCCCGTCCAGCTCGCAGAGGATGCGGTCGACCAGCACCTGGTCGGTGGCGTCGATGTCCAGCAGCTCGGGTTCGATGATCTCCTGGATGTTCTGCACGGCCTTCAGCACGCCCTTGCCGTGGTAGACGGCCGGATCGCCGTCGCGCAGCTCGATGGCCTCGTGCTCGCCGGTGGAGGCGCCGCTGGGCACGGCCGCCCGACCCACGTCGCCCCCGTCCAGGAAGACGTCGACCTCGACGGTCGGATTGCCGCGGGAATCGAGGATCTGGCGGGCCTGGATCGCTTCGATGTTGGTCATCGGGGGCGCCTCTTTCGGGTCGGGAGTCGGGATGGCTGCGGTGGGCTCGGGGGCAGTCTAGGCCGCGCCCGCAGGGGTGTCAAGGCCGGGCGCGGCGCCGCGACCCTCGCCGCCGCCGCCGCCGCGTGGTATCATCACACGACCAGCCATCGTCGTCGCCGCCGCGAAAGGTCCTCCATGCACCGCCACGCCGTCGCACACCTGCGCCTGCCGCACGTCGTCCGCGCCTTGGTCCTCGCCCTGTCCCTGGGCCTGTCGCCCGCCGTCGCCGCCGCGGGCGGCGATCCGCCGCCGGAGCGGGACGTCGACAACCTGGAAGACCTGCTGCCCCGGCGCGAGACGCTCCGCGAACGGGAGGCCTGGCGCGGCCTGGAGTCGCTGATGCCGCGGCGCGGCACGCTCGCCGACCCGCCGCCCGCCGCGCCGGTGCGCAACGTCGCGGAGTGGGAGCCGGCCACCGGCGTGCTGATCCGCTACCCGCTGGGCCTGCCCTACGCGCTGCTGCGCGACCTGGACGATGTCGTGACGCTCCACGTCGTGGTGTCCAGCAGCTCGCAGGCGGCGGCGCAGGCCAACCTGACGGCCAACGGCGTGGACATGGGACGCGTCCAGTTCCTCGTCAGGCCCAACGACTCGATCTGGACGCGCGACTACGGCCCCTGGTTCGTCTTCGACGGTGCGGGGGAGCTGGCGATCGTGGACCACGTCTACAACCGGCCCTACCGGCCCAACGACGACCTGATCCCGATCCACTTCGCCCAGCAGCAGGGCCTGCCGGTCCACAGCCACGACATGTACCACACCGGCGGCAACTACATGACCGACGGCGACCACGTCGGGAGTTCCACGCGGCTCGTCTACGACGAAGCCGCCGCCGCCAACGGCATGGACGCGGCCGAGGTCGACCAGCTGATGGCCGACTATTACGGCCTTCAGCAGTACACGGTCGTGGACGACATCGAGTCCGGCGGCATCCACCACATCGACACCTGGGCCAAGTTCCTGGACGAGGAGACGGTCCTGGTCAAGCAGGTGTGGCCCGCCCACCACACGTACGCCGCGCTCGAGCAGCGCGCGACGCTGTTGGCGTCGCTCACCGCCTCACCGGCCGCACCTATCGCGTCCACCGGGTATTCTGCCAGGACATCGGCGGCGGCAGCCCGGCCTCCTACACCAACAGCCTGGTCCTGAACCGCCGCATCTGCGTGCCACTGTTCGGGAACGCGGCGGGCGACACGGCCGCCCTGCAGGCCTACCGCGCCGCCGCGCCCGGTCACGACGTGCGCGGTTTCGCCTACGCCGGCTTCCTCACCGACGACGCGCTGCACTGCCGGGTCCTGGGCGTGTTCGACCGCGGCATGCTGCGCGTGGAGCACGCGCCGCCGATCGGCGAGGTCGTCGGCCCCGTCGACCTGCAGGCCCTCGTCACGGCGCACAGCGGGGCAGCGCTGACGGCCGTGGACCTGGTCTACCGCCCGGCCGGCGGCGCCTGGACGAGCGTGCCGATGAGCGACCAGGGCGGCGGCACGCACCTCGGACGGATCCCGGCGCCGGAAGCGGACACGGACGTCGAGTACTACGTGCAGGCCGCCGACGCTTCCGGCCGCCTGGCGTCGTCGCCCCGCACCGCGCCGGTCGGACGCCACGCGCTGCGCCTGCTGGCGCCGGCCACGGCCGCCGAAACCTCGCCGGCGGCGCCCGTGCGGGTCGCCGCGCCCTGGCCGAACCCCGCCAACCCGACGGTCGGTTTCCGGTTCGAGCTGCGCGAAGCGGCGCCGGTCCGCCTGTCGGTGGTGGACGCGCGCGGTCGCCTGGTGCGCCGGCTGCTGGACGGCGGCCCGCACCCGACGGGCCCGACGGACCTGGTCTGGGACGGCCGCGACGATGCCGGCCGGCCCGCGGCCTCGGGCGTCTACGCCTTCGTGCTCGAGGCGGCCGGCCTGCGTCATCGTCGCCCGGTCACGCTCGTGCGCTGAACCGCCGCGGGGGATCTGGTTGACCATCGGGCGGCGCTCCCCCTATCTTCGCCGCGTCGTCAGGCTGGACGGGGGAGTGCGGCGGGATGTTCGATCGCAACGAGGACCTGAAACTGGTCCGCCGCTGCAAGCGCGGCGAGGAGGCGGCGTTCGCCGAGCTCCTCGGGCGCTACCGCAACGCCATCTACGGGCTGTGCTTCCGGATGACGCGGCGGGCCGAGGACGCCCGGGACCTCGCCCAGGAAGTCTTCATCAAGGTCTTCTCGCTGCTCGACCGGTTCGACGAGACCTACGCCTTTTCGAGCTGGATCTTCCGGATCGCCACCAACCACTGCATCGATCACCTGCGTCGCAACCGCATGCGATTCCTGTCGTTGGACGGTTTTACCGGCCCCGACGGCGAGCCCATGGACCTGCCGCTGCCCGACGACGGTCCCGGACCCGACCGGCTGCTCGAACGCAGCGAAGCGATGGAACGGCTGGAGGAGGTCGTCGCCGACCTGCCCCCTCATTACAAGGTCATCATCCTGCTGCGGCACGACCAGGACCTGTCCTACGAGGACATCGCGGTGGTCCTGGACCTGCCCCTCGGCACGGTCAAGGCCCGGATCCACCGGGCCCGGGCCATGATCCAGCAGATGTTGCAGGCCCGCTCCTATGAGATATGATCCGGAAGGAAAAGGTCCCGAAACCGTGAAACCCGAAGCCAGGGATGCCGTACGACTGCCCATGGACGCGAACGAAGGCCGTCGCTGGAGCACCGGCGCCGCGAGCCGGGAGACGGAAGGCGCGGCGCCGCGCCGCGGGTAGGAGACCCTGGAGGACGATCATGAAGACCGCAATGCAGCAACCCGCGCCGCCGGAATGCCGGCAGGCGTGCGACAGGATGCAGGACTACCTCGACCAGACCCTCCCGAAACGGGAGTCCCTGGCCGTGTTCCTGCACGTGCGCGAATGCGGCGCCTGCCGCGTGCAACTCGAGACGCTCCAGGCGCTCTACGCGCGGCTGGGCGAGATGCCGCCGATCGAGGCGCCCGCCGATTTCGACGCCCGCATCCTGGCCGCGGTGCCCTACGAGAACTACCGGGCCATGGCCCCGCTGCGCAGCCCGCGGGTGCCCGTCCTGCTGGAGCAGGAGAGCCTGCCGGCCTGGCTGAGGTCGCGGTCCGTGCGGCTCGTCGGCCTGTTCGCCGCGGCCGCCGCCCTGACCGCCGCCGCCTCGGGCGTCGCCGCGGGGACCGCCGCCTGGACGGTCGCCGGCGTCGGTTGCCTGCCCGAACTGTCGGTCCGCCTGCAGAATCTGACCCGGAGGGTCTATGTCGCGACGGTGCACAGGTCGATCCCGCGCTGACCGCGGCCCAGCGTCGCGGCCCGTCCTGCTCCTGGCGCTGCTGCTGGGGCTGACGGTCGCCTCCGTGTGCGACGCGCAGCCCGCGCAGTCGGCGCGCGCCTCCGCCCGCCAGGATTCGCTGCGCAGCGCCATCCGCCAGCGGCTGCACCGCATCGATTCCCTCCAGGATTCGCTGAAGACCGCTCACGACCCGCAGGTCGTCCAGGCGATGCAGGGCCTCGAGCAGGTCATCAAGGAGATGGAGGCCCAGCTCCAGGACCTCGACGTCCGCATCGACGAGCGCCGCCTCCAGGTGTCCAACCCCAGCGGCAACATCCAGATCGATTTCCCCGCCGACTGGAGCGAGAAGGTCAGCCAGGGCCTCAGCGCCATCACCGCGACGATCCTGGCCGAGCTGCCCGACACGCTCGACCTCGAGAACGAGATCTCGAAGTTCCGCCAGCAGGCCCACGCCTTCAACTGGGACGTGTTCGCCGAAGAGCCGCCCGAGCGCCGGATCATCGGTTCGGAGATCGTCGCCACGGGCAACGACGCCGTGGTCGAGAGCGACGAGCGCGTCACCGGCAACGTGGTGGTCCTGCTCGGCGACGCGACGATCCTGGGCCAGGTCGACGGCGACGTCGTCGTGGTGGGCGGGTCGCTGACCCTGGCCGACGAGGCCGTGGTGGAAGGCAACGCCGTCACGGTGTTCGGTACGTCGCGTCGCGACGAGACCGCGAGGGTCGATGGCAACGTGGTTACGGTGGGCTTCGCCGGCATCAGCACCGATGACGGCATGAACCGCTTCGTCGGCGGCGGCGCCACCGGGCTGCTGGTCCTGCTGCCGCTCAGCGTGCTGTTCGGCTTGACGCTGCTGACGGTCGCCCTGATGCCGGCCTGGCGGCTGGCGGCCGTGACGGACCGCCTGTCGTCGCAGCCGGGCCGCAGCCTGCTGGTCGGCCTGGCGTGGCTCCTGCTCGGGCACTTCATGTTCGTGGTGGTGGTGGCCGTGCTCGCGATGACGATCATCGGGATCCCCCTGGCCCTGATGCTCGGCCTGGCCTACATCATCCTGGGCCTGGTCGCCCTCGGCATCGTGGCCGGCCGGATCGGCACGCGGCTCTGCGCGGCGCGATTCCCGGACCGGCTGCAGTCGCTCGGCTGCATCGCGGCCGGTCTCTTCGTGATCCTTTCGCCGGCGATCATCGGCGCGATCCTGACGGCGATCCCCTCGCTGACCGGTTTCGGCAAGATGCTGGAACTGCTGGCCGTGGTCGTGCAGCTGCCGATCTACTGCCTGGGCGCCGGCGCCATCCTCGACAGCCGTTTCGGCGGACGCCACCGTCCGGCCACCGCCTGAGCGGGGGAATTTCCCCCTCGGAAGCTGCGTGAATTCCCCCAGTCCCCGGTCCCGACGCCGGTGACCCCGCCTGCCCCCGAAACGGCGGCACCGGATCCAACTCCTTGTTTTCCATCCAGTTGTGTGTCATGATCCCGTCAGGGTCCGGCCGCCGGCCGCCGTCCGTTCCGTGGCGGCACGAACCCTGCGGGATCTCCTTCCAGCCACCGGACCGACGTCTCATAGGGGGGGACCAAGGATCACAGGGGGCCAAGATGGACCGGACGAACCCACGATTCCCGACTCGGACCCGTCGCGGCGCGATGCTCCTGGTGGCGCTGTTCGCCGTCGCCTGGACCGGCGACGCCGCGGCCCGGACCTTCACCGCGTCCAGCGGCCTGCGCGTCCGCATCCACACCCCCGCCGACCTGGCTTCCTACCTCGTCCACGCGGACGGCGCGCTGCTGCTGCGCCACCCGGCCCTCGGCGAGATCGAACTGCTGCAGGGCCCGGACGATCCGCGCCTGGCCCGACGCGACATCGACGGGTTCCAGCCCCTGCCCGAGGATGTCGTCGCCGAGGCGCTGGACGATCTGCAGCACCTGCAGGTCGATCTCGACGTCGACGTGTTCCTGCTGCCCGCCCCGCCGGCCGATGTGCTGAGCAGCTTCGCGCGCGGTGGCGCCATCGTGCTGTCGCCGGCCTTCGGTCCCGTCGCCGCGAGCACCGTGGCCGACGTGACGGTCCACGAGCTCGGCCACGTGCTGACCTGGGCCTGCTTCGACCGCCGCCCCGAGCAGTGGCGCCGCTACCTCGAGCTGCGCGGCCTCGCGGCCGCCGATCACGGCCCCGACGCCCCGCACGCGCAGCGGGCCCGCGAGATCCTGGCCGAGGACATCCGCTTCCTCTTCGGCGGCGAGTTGGCGACCGCCAGCGGCGCCATCGAGAACCCCTCCCTGGTCACCCCCGACCAGGTGGACGGCCTGCAGGCGTTCCTGAGCGACGCGCTGGGCCGCGGCCCGGTCGTCGCCCCGTCGCTCGCCTGCACCGCGTTCCCCAACCCCTGCAACCCCCTGACCACCGTCGCGATGACGCTGCCCGCCGACGCTTCCGGCGACGCGGGCACGGCGCTGCTGACCGTCTACGACCTGCGCGGCCAGGCCGTCCGCACGGTGCGCGGCGGGGAGATCCGCAACGGCCGCCTGCTGGTGTCCTGGGACGGCGACGACGACGCCGGCCGGCCGGCGGCGTCCGGACGCTACGCCTATGCGCTGACCTGGCAGCGGACCGCGGGACGCGGCACCGTCACCGTCGCGCGCTGAGCGCCTGGGGTCGCGGCCGTCCCGGGGGGGGCGACCGCGGCCCTGGCGCCGATCTCCCCACGGCTACACGCTCGCCGGTTGTCCCCGCCGACCTGTCGGCGTACCCTGGTCCGCAGAAGGATGACGGGGAGGTCATGTGACGATCAGCGGACACGTCGGCTGGCGGATGTTGTTGGCGGCGGCCCTCTGCGCGGCGTTGGCGACGGATGCCGACGCTGGCGCCCTGCGCGGCGAATCGCCGCGAGCGCGCCACCAGCGCGGCCTGGCGGCCGTCGACTCGCTGGCGACGGCGGGCGACTGGGTCGCCGTCGCCGAACGCGCCGAAGCCGAATTGGCCGACGACGGCCTGGACGAGGACCTGCGCTGGCGCCTGCACCAGCGCGCGGGCCTCGCCCTGCAACGCCTCGGCCAACCTGACGCGGCGCTGACCCACCAGGAACAGGCCGTGCTCTGGGGGCCGACGGAGGCCGCCAACCATCGCAACCTGGCCACGCTGCTGGTCGCACTGGACCGGCGTGGCAGGGCGCTGGCGGAATACGGCCTGGCCTGCGACCTCGCCCCCGCCGACTGCGCCGTGCGGCTCGAACACGCCCACGTCCTGATCGACTACGGGCTGCTGCGCGAGGCGTCGGCGATGCTGGCGACCGCGGCGGGGATCTGCGACCCGGACGATCCGCGCCTGCTGAGGACCCGTGCGCGCTGCCGGCTGGCTGCCGGCGACCCGGTCGCCGCGTTGCCGGATCTGGAACGTCTCCACGTCTTGGCGCCCACCCCGCAGAGCGGGCAGCAGCTGGCCCTCGCCCGCCTGCGCGCCGGTCGGCCCGATGCGGCCAGGCTCCTGCTGGCGCCGCGCTGGGGCGACGACCTCGACGATCAGGGCCTGCGGATCCTGCTGGAGGCCGACGCCGCCCTCGGCGATCCCGAGCACGCCGTCGCGCTGGCGCTGTCCCTCGGCGACGGGGGAGCCCGCCTGTCGCGAGATGCCCAGGTCTGGTCCCAGGCCGCCTTGGTGTGCATCGGGACGAATCGCGATCGCGAAGGGCTGCTCCTCATCGATCGGGCCATCGCCCTGTCGCCCGGCGACCCCGCGTTGCGGCACAACCGCGTGCTCCTGCTGAAACGTCTGGGCCGGACCGACGAGGCGGAGCGGGAGTGGGCGCGGGTCCTGGCCCTGGACCCGTCCCGGACCCCCGACTGACCGATCGCCGGAACCGGTGCCCGTCCCGCTCGGGGCCAA
Source organism: Gemmatimonas sp. (assembly GCA_013824755.1). Lineage (GTDB taxonomy): Bacteria > Krumholzibacteriota > Krumholzibacteriia > LZORAL124-64-63 > LZORAL124-64-63 > PNOJ01. The sequence continues at coordinate 11,083 of PNOJ01000013.1, read as the reverse complement.
GTCCCGGTTGATTTCAGGCCCGCCTTGCCCTTACTTTGAATCGAGTTAGGTTCGATGCCTCAGCGCCGCAGCCTCGGTCCCGACCGGAACCGGTCGCGGCGGCGGCCGTGCCGGATTCCGGGAGGTCGAGATCTTGATGAAGAAGCTGGATCCACGCGCCGGCATGATCACCGCCGTGGCTGCTGCCGCCGCGCTGCTGGCGATCGGCTGCTCGCTGGAGCCGGAAGCCTCGGAAACGCTGGACATCTCCGGCAACCACAGCACCGGCGATCTGGTCATGGTCACCGCGGACACCTCGTCGGACGGCTACCAGTACCTCGAGCCCGATCTCTCGCCCGACGGCAACCGTGTCGCCTTCACCATCGACTGGCTGGCGATCACCCCTCCGGGTCAGCCGCCCGACGTGGCCCCGCTGATCCGCCAGCTGGCGGTCATGCCGCTGCAGGTTCAGGACAGCCCGAAGCTCAACCTGCGCCAGCAGGGAGCGGCCTTGGTGCGGCTGAACAACTTCCGCATGACCACCGGCTCGACCCAGCCGCAGATCTTCCCGAACCGCGACTGCCAGAAGGGAACGCCGCGCTGGCTCAACGATGACGACCTCGTCTTCTGGATGGACACCACGATCCGCGGTTCGCGGCTCTTCCGCACGCGGATCCCGCTCTCCTTCGTCGATGGGCAGGATCTCGACGTCGAGCTCGTGCTGCGCGAACCCGACGACGATCGGGATATCGGCTGGAAGTACTGGGAACACATGTCGCCCAGCGTGTCGCCGAACGGGCGATGGATCGCCTTCTCCCGCTACGGCCACACGGACGCCGACTCGCTGTCCCAGGCGACGGACCAGGCCATCTGGGTCTGCGCCGTCCCCGTCGCGGGCGAGCTGAGTCAGCTGGCGTTTCCGATCACCCGCGAAGTCTCCATCTGCGATTCCCCCTCCTGGTCGCCGGACGGCCGCCGGATCGTCTTCTCGGCCACGCTCGACATCGCGGACATCAGCGACTTCACCACCCGCGAACTGTTCACCGTGGACTTCGACACCACGGGCCTGGCCGCCAACGGCGAGGTCGAGCTGAACCGGGGTCTCGCGCGCCTGACGACCTCGCCGCCGACGGCGGGCAGCAACTTCATCATCCGCAACATGGAGCCGTCCTACAGCCCCGACGGCACCTCGGTCATCTTCGTCTCGGACCGTCGCGTGCCGACGATCACGCTGAACGAGCGTAACATCTGGCGGATCCCCGCCGACGGCAGCCTCGAGCCCCGTCTCCTGTTCTTCACGCGCTCCGACGACCAGGGCGCCTTCTACACCGGCCGCACGCCCGACGAGATCCTCCTGACCAGCGGGGTCGGGTTCCCGACCGAGATGCTGGACGCGCTCTGGTCGGCCGCCTACGACAGCATCGCGGCGGTCCACCCGGACTTCTCCACGGTCCAGATCGAAGCCCTCGCCGACCAGCAGCGCGAGCAGCTCGAGTTCTTCGAGGGTGTGATGACCCACCTCTACCTGTTCAGCAACTGGTAGAGCGGCCGATGGCACACGACGCCCGACCCGCCGACGAGATCGTCCGGGTCGGGCGTCTGCTTGTCGAACGGCGCTACGTGGTGGCGGGGGAGGGGAACCTGTCGGTGCGGCTCGGCCCGGGGCGCTACCTGGTCACCCCGGCCGGCGCCGCCAAGGGCGACCTCGCCCCGGGCGATCTGGTCGAGGTCGACGACGACGGCCGTTCATCCGGTCCGGGTCGACCCAGCTCGGAATGGCGTCTCCACGCCGAGATCTATCGCCGACGTCCCGACGTCTCGGCGGTCTGCCACGCCCACCCGCCGCAGGCGACCGCTTACGCCTGCGCTCGCCGCGCCCTGCCCGCCTCGATCCTGCCCGAAGCCGTGCTGCTGCTCGGCGGCGAGGTTCCGCTCGCTCCCTACGCCACCCCCGGCACCGCCGAGATCGCCGCTTCGATCCGGCCGCTCATCGCGCACCACCAGGCGCTCCTGCTGTCGAACCACGGCGTGGTCGCGGTGGGGGGCTCGCTCGAAGAAGCCTACCGGCGGCTCGAGACGGTGGAGAGGGTGGCGGAGGTGGGGTTGGCGGCGGAGAGGCTGGGCGGCGCCGTCCGCCTGACCTCCCAGCAGATCCGCCGGTTGCACGACGCGTCCTGAGGGAACGGCAGAGGCGAGGCCGCGGGGCCTCGCCTCTGCTCGGGACAATCATCGCATCAGAACCCTAGAAGAACAGGTGGGCGCCGGCCCAGACGAAGTACTCGGCATCCCCCGGAGCCGCGTACCCCCCCGCCGTCTCCTCGTAAGTGAACATGCCCAGGCCGCCCTCCAGGTCCACGTCGGCGTTGAGCATGTAGTTCAGCTTGAGGTCCAGCTCGCTGCCGATCGCGTCGTCGGTGCCGGTGTCCACGTCCTCGGTGAACAGGAAGAAGTCGGCCGCGACGTCGAGGTTCTCGATGGGCGTGAAACCGCCGGCGAAGCGCATGGCCGCGACGTTGTTCCAGCCCTGGACGTTCATGATGCCCAGGAACTCGCTCTGCGAGCCGAAGGGCGAGTTGAAGGCTTCGTTCTCCGGCGTCGCGGTGTCGTCGCCGCTGGCGAAGTTGTACTCGAACCCGATGAAGGGCTCGACCGCGCTGTCGAAGTCGTAGAACAGGCCGGTGTACCAGCCCAGGGTGGACAGGTCGCGTTCCGCGGGAAGGTACGTGGTGCCGGTCTGGACCACGGCCTCGCCGTAGAAGTGCAGGCCGTTGCTGACGTAGTCGACCAGGCCGCCGAAGACCATCGTGCGGTCGTTGTCGAGGTCGGGGCTGGCCCAGTTCTCGTGGGTCATCATCATGGCGTAAGGCTCGAACCAGAACTTCTCGTTGGCGTCGTAGTGCATGTAGAGGCCGGCGATGTTGACGTCGCCGGAGCCGGACGCGTACTTGCCGTCGTAGGTCTCCAGCAGCTTGAAGTTGAAGTAGTCCAGCCAGCCGCTCTCGAAGTTGTAGCGGCCGTGGGCGCCGTCGAACAGGATGTTCGTCGCCAGGTCCCAGTCCTCGACGCCGAGCACGCGCTCGCGGCCGTAGGCGATCGGCATCCGGCCCAGGGTGACGTCGAGGTCGGCGACCAGGAAGTCGCGCATCGTGAAGGTGGCCTGGTAGATCGAGTTCACGTCGCTGGCGGGATCGCCGAACACGCGGTAGTTCTCGACCGTCAGGATGTAGTCGGCGCTCTCGTTGACGTCGCCGGAGAAGGCGATGCGGGAGCGCAGGTGGGAGAAGGCGCTGGCGTCGTCGGCGTCGCCGTCCTGGTCGACGTTCTCCATGCCTTCCCAGCGGTACCACATCGAGCCGGTGAAGTCGCCGGCCTGCGCGCTCGCGGCCAGGCCCACGCCGATCAGCACGGCGAGGACGACCACCAGGATCATGAGTCTTTTCAACATGTCGCTTTCCTCCGTGAAAGTGCACCATCAGGGACACGTTTGACGCGGCTCCATCGATCTCGTGCCGTGACGCCGCGGGGCGGCGTCGGGTCGCCGATCGACATCACCTCCCCTCGTACTGAGCCGTCAGCCGGCCGGCGATCGCGGTCCAGCTGAAGCGCTCCTCGATGATCCTCCGCGCGCGGGTCGCCCGGGCCGCCGCCTCGGCGGGGTCGGCCAGGGCCGCCCGTACGGCCAGGGCGAAACCTTCGTCGGGCTCGGCGAGCCAGAGGGCGCGGTCCCGGTCGTCGGCGATGCCCTCGGCGCCGATCGGGGTGGTCACCACCGGGATCCCGGCGGCCATGGCCTCCAGGATCTTGATCTTGATGCCGCCGCCCTCGGTCAGCGGCGCCGCCAGCAGGCGGCAGTCACGGTAGAGGTCGTCGAGGTCGTGGACGAAGCCGGGTGTCGTCACTCGCGGGTCGCGTGCGGCCAGCGAAGCCAGGAACGTCCGGGGGCCGCCGCCGGCCAGCACCAGGCTCAAGTCCGGATCGTATTGGGCGATGCGCGGCCAGACCTTGTCAACGAGAAATTCCGCGGCGGAGCGGTTGGGCGCGTGCCCGAAACTGCCGACGAACAGCAGGCGGGCCGGGCCGGCGGGACGCCAGACGGGGCGGATCGCGTCCGTGTCGACGCCCAGGGGCATGGTCACGCCGCCGCGGCCGCCGCAGGCGGCGAGCAGGTCGCGGTCCTGGTCGGTGACGCAGAAGACGGTGTCGGCCCAGCGGGAGGCGTCGGCCTGCAGACGGCGCCAGGCGGCGGCCTGGTGCAGCAACAGCGCCCTGCGCCAGGGGTTGCGGGCGAGGGCGGCCCGGCGTTCGCGGGGCAGGGAGCCCATCTCGTGGCTGCTCAGGAAGAGCCGGGGCGCGGGCCGGCCCGCCGCGGCTTCGCGGTCCCGCCAGCGCGCCAGATCGCGCAACAGCAGGGCGGTCTGCAGGTACTCGCACTGCACGGCCTCGGGGGCGCTGGCCGCCACGGCCTCGACGACGGCCGCGGCGAGCGCCCGCGTGTGGTACTTCTGGACGTAATAGGGGCGCCCGTGACGCAGGCCGCGCACAACCGCGACGAGGCGGGCCGCGGCCAGGCGCGCCAGCGCGGCGGGGGAGGCGGCGCCGGCGGCCGGGAAGGGCACCGTCGTCACGCGGCACCCGAGCGACGCCGCCGTCGGGGCGGCGAGGGCGGATTCGCCGGGGCGCTCCAGGGCGACGAGCGTCACCTCGTGGCGCCGGGCGAGCGCCCGCACCATGCCGCGCACGGCGACGCCGCCGCCGTGGTCGATCATGTCGTGGGGGAGGTAGGGGGTCAGCAGCGTCACCCGCATGCGGCGTCCCTTCCGGGGGCGACGGGAAGCGACGGCGAGCCGGCGGCCGTCAATAGAGGACGTAGCCCTTCGTGTCGGCGATGTTCTTCTTGACCTTCTCCATCTCGACTTCGAACTCGGGCGTGCCGTCCTCGAGCGCGGGCTTGTGCTGGTGCATCCAGACGGACGCCTCCTCGTCGATCTCGTCCTCGATGCGCAGCAGCTGCGTCAGCTTGGCCTCGAGCATGACGCCGAAACGGTCCTCGCCGATCTCGAGATCGAGGTGCTCCTCGTCGAGCAGGAGGTCCATGATGCGGCGCGACAGGCCGCTGATGCGCTCTTCGGACAGTCTCATCGGTCGCGGCTCCCGGTGCGGGTCTGGCGGCTCAGAGCACGAAGCCCTGTTTGCGGGCGATCTCGCGCTTCATCTTGGCGCGCAGGGCGCCGTAGTCCATCTCCATGGCCCGGATCTCGCCCAGGTGCTGCTTGAGCAGTTCCTCGACCTCGGCCTCGATCTGGTCCTCGGTGCGCATGTCGTCGTAGATCGTGTCGACGATGGCGCGGTAGACCAGGTCGGAGTTCGTCTGGATGTGCAGGCGGGGGTCGCGCTCGATCATCTCGAGCAGCTTCTCCGCCAGGAACTCGATCTTGTTGGGCGACAGGCGCACTTCGGCTCCCCGGTTCGGGCAGGCTCGGTCCGGCCCGCCCATGGAAACCTGTTTACCTTCCCTTGGCAAGGGGATTTCGATGGACTACCCTGAACTGCCGCGCGCCGACCGGGCGAACCGGGAACCGCCGGGCTGCCGGCGAGGTAGAACGGCGCCGTCGCGGAATACGCCGTCGCCATTTCGAGGAGGATAGAGCGTGACCGAGCCCCTGGACACCGCCCGCGTCGACGAGATGTCGCGACGCCTCGAAGAGATCCTGGCCGAGGCCGGCAAGGTCGTCGTGGGCCAGCGGCCGATGCTCGAGGGCCTGCTGGTGGGCCTGATGACGGGCGGGCACGTCCTGCTGGAGGGCGTGCCGGGCCTGGCCAAGACGCTGGCCGTGCGCACCCTGGCCGGCGTGATCGACGCCGGCTTCCAGCGCATCCAGTTCACCCCCGACCTGCTGCCGGCCGACATCGTCGGCACGACCGTCTACGAGCACGAGCGAGGCACCTTCTCGGTCAAGAAGGGGCCCATCTTCAGCAACATCATCCTGGCCGACGAGATCAACCGCGCGCCGGCCAAGGTGCAGAGCGCCCTGCTCGAGGCCATGCAGGAGCGGCAGGTCACCATCGGCGAGCAGACCTTCCCGCTGGCCGACCCCTTCCTGGTGCTGGCGACCCAGAACCCGATCGAGCAGGAGGGGACCTACCCGCTGCCCGAGGCCCAGGTCGACCGCTTCCTGCTGAAGCTGAAGGTGGGCTACCCGACGCGCGACGAGGAGCGGCTCATCCTGGACCGCATGGCCGGGCGCGAGCCGCCGCGCGTGCGGCCCGTGATCGGCGCCCAGGAGGTGCTGGCGCTGCGCCGTGGCGTCGCGGGCATCCACCTCGACGAGAAGATCAAGGGCTACATCCTGGACCTGGTGTTCGCCACCCGCGACCCCGCCGCCCGCGGGCTGGACGTCGCGCCGCTGATCGCCTACGGGGCGTCGCCTCGCGCGACGCTGGCCCTGGCCCAGGCGTCGCGCGCCCGGGCGCTGCTGGCCGGCCGCGCCTTCGTGGTGCCCGAGGACGTCAAGGCGGTCGGGCACGACGTGCTGCGCCACCGCGTGCTGGTGACCTACGAGGCCGAGGCCGAACGCAAGACGAGCGACGACATCATCACCTACCTGTTCGACCATGTGGAAGTTCCTTAGCCGCGCCCTCGAACCGGCCGCCCCGCCGCCGCCGCGGACCAGGGAGGCGCCGATCCCGCCCGAGATGATCGAGGCGGTGCGGCGCATCGCCCTGCGGGCCCGGCGGCTGGTCGAGGAGACCTTCTCGGGGGAGTACCACTCGGTCTTCAAGGGGCGCGGCATCGAGTTCCGCGAGGTGCGCGAGTACGTGCCGGGCGACGACGTGCGCACGATCGACTGGAACGTCACCGCCCGCTCCGACGCGCCGTACGTGAAGCAGTTCGACGAGGAGCGGGAGCTGACCGTCGTGCTCGCGGTGGACGTCAGCCGCTCGGGTCTGTTCGGTTCGGGCGCGCGGACGCGCGGCGAGATCGCCGCCGAACTGTGCGGCGTGCTGGCCTTCGCCGCGACCGCCAACAAGGACAAGGTCGGGCTCGTGCTGTTCTCCGACCGCGTCGAGCTCTTCGTGCCGCCGGCCCGCGGCCGCGGCCACGTGCTGCGGATCATCCGCGAACTGCTGGCCGCCGAGATGGCCGGCCGCGGCACCGACCTCGGCGCGCCCCTGGAACTGCTGGGTTCGGTGCTCAAGCGGCGCGCCACGGTCTTCCTGGTCTCGGACTTCTGGGCCGACGGCTTCGACGCGCCGCTGCGGGTCGTCGCGCGCCGCCACGACTGCGTGGCCGTGCGCGTGCGCGACCCGCGCGACACCGCGCTGCCGGCGGCCGGGCTGGTGAACTGGGTCGACGCCGAATCGGGCCGCGAGACCCTCGTCGACGTCGGGGACGCCGAGGTGCGCGCCGAGCTGACCCGCCGGGCGGCCGATCACGACCGGCGCCTGGAGCGGCTGCTGCGCGCCGTCCGCGTCGACCTCGTCGACATCGACATCACGAGCAGCTACGTCGAGCCGCTCCAGCAGTTCTTCGCCCTGCGGAGCCGACGCGGAAGAGGTCGGCGATGAGACGCGCACGGGAAACGGCGCGATCGGCGGTGGTCGTCGCGGTCCTGGCCCTCGGCCTGGCGGCGACGGCGGCGGCGCAGCCACGCGCCGCGCCCGTCCCGGCGCCCGCGCCGGCGGACACCGTGCTGCTGTCGCTCGGTGCGGCGGCCGGGGCGCCCCGGCCGACGCTGTCCATCGGCGAGCGCGACACGCTGCGCTTCGGCGAGCCCTTCACCCTGACCTGCGAGTTCCCGGCCGGCGCGACGGTGCTCGCCGATTCCGTCACGGCGCGCGCCGACTGGATCGCGGTCGTCGCGCGCGAGGCCGAACCCGCCCCGGCGGGCGCGTCGCAACGCGTCGTGCTGACGCTGCGTCCCTACCGCCCGGGACCCTTCCGGCTGGCCTGGGAGGGCGAGGCCGTCGCGGGGCCGGTGCGGCGGATCGCCGGTCGGCTCGATCCCGCGGCCGAACCCCTGCCGGTACGGGATCCGCGCCGCTTGCCGCGGTCTTGGCGGCTGGCGGCCCTCGGGCTCCTGCTGGTCGCGGTCGCAGCCGTCCTGGCCTGGTTGTGGCGGCGGCGGCGGCGCGCGCAGCCGGACGGCATCGACGAGCCCCTGCCCCTGCCCGCCTGGCTGCAGGCGGCGCGGGATCTCGACGAGTTGCTGGCCGAGCGGTTGCTGGAGCGCGGCGAAGGCAGGGTGTTCCTGCACCGGCTCGACGCGGCCTTCCGGCGCTACCTCGCGGCCCGCTACCGCTTCGCCGCCCTGGAGATGACGACCACCGAAGTGGCCGTCGCTCTGGACGCCCTGCGGCACCCGGCCGCGGTCCGCCGCGCCGCCGCCGGCATCCTGGGGCGGTGCGACGCGCTGCGCTTCGCGCCGGCGGCGGCGCTGCCGGCCGACGGGCGCGCACTCCTGGCCCTGGTGGTCGGCGAGATCGGAGAGCGGCGCGAACCGCTCCGCTACACACCCGTGCCGGCGGCGGTGCTGCTGGAATCCGAGCGCTGCTGGGAGCGCGTGCAGGCCGCGGTCGCTGGCGGGAGAGGGGGCGGGCATGCTTGAGTTCGCCCATCCCTGGCTGCTGCTGCTGGCGGTGCCGGTGCTGGCCGCGGCCTTCCTGCTGCGTCGTCGTCGTCCCGACACGTCCGCGTTGCGCCACCCCCACCTGGCCCTGCTCGAGCAGGCACGGTCCGGGCCGCGGGTCCGGGCGCACCGCGCCCTGCCGTGGCTGGGCACCGCGGCCCTGCTGCTGCTGGTGGTGGCGCTGGCCAGGCCGCGGGACGTCCACTCCAGCCGCGAGGTCGAGGGCGAGGGCATCGACATCGTGGTGGCCCTGGACATCAGCGGCAGCATGCTCGCCCTCGATTTCCAGCCCGACAACCGGCTGGAGGTCGCCAAGCGCATCATCCGCGACTTCATCGACGCGCGCACCACCGACCAGGTCGGGCTGGTCGTCTTCGCGTCGCGCGCCTTCACGCAGTGCCCCCTGACCCTGGACCGTTCGGTGCTGAACGGGTTCCTGGACCAGGTGCAGGTCGGCCTGATCGAGGACGGCACGGCCATCGGTCTCGGGCTGGCCACGGCGGTCAACCGGCTGCGCCATTCCGAGGCCAAGAACCGCACCGTGATCCTGCTGACCGACGGCAGCAACAACATCCCGACCCTCGAACCGGAGACGGCCGCCGAGCTGGCCCGGGCCCTGGGCGTGCGCGTCTACACGGTGGGCGTCGGCAAGAAGGGCAAGGTGCCCTACCCCGAGGATTCGCCGCTGTTCGGCCGCCGCACCCGCATGGTCGAGGTGCCGATCGACGAGGACCTGCTGCGTCGCATCGCCGCCGCGACCGGCGGCAGCTACTTCCGCGCCGAGGACCCCGCGGCCCTGGCGCAGATCTTCGCGACCATCGACCAGCTCGAGACGAGCCGCTACAAGACGTGGGTCACGACCTGGTACCAGGAGCGGATGGCCTGGTTCGCCGCGCCGGCTTTGGCGCTGCTGCTGCTGGAGGCCGTGCTCGCGGCCACCTGGCTGCGTCGGGCGCCGTGAGGCGAGGATGACGTGAGACGCCGAAGAGGAGAGACCCCGTGAGGTTCGCCGCCGAAGCCTGGCTCTGGATGCTGCTGCTGCCGCCGGCGCTGTGGGCCCTGCTGCGCTGGAGCGACGGGCGCGCGCAGGCGGACCTCGGCCGCCTGCTCGGCCGGCGCGCCGGCGAGCACGTCGAGGGCCGGCCCGTCACGGCGCTCGCCTGGCGCCGCTTCTTCCTGCTGACCGGCCTGTGCTGGCTGGCGCTGGCCCTGGCGCGCCCGCAGTGGGGGACCCACGAGATCGAAATGCGCCAGCGCGGCACCGACGTGGTCATCGCGCTGGACGTCTCGAATTCCATGCGGGCCCAGGACGTCGTGCCCAGCCGCATGGCCCGCGCGAAGGCGGAGCTCGCCGGGTTCCTCGACGACTACGACCAGGGCCGCGTGGGGCTGGTGCTGTTCGCCGGCCAGGCCTTCGTGCAGTGCCCGCTGACCCTCGACCGCGGCACCGCGCAGCTCTTCCTGAGGATGGCCGACACGGACATGATCTCCACCCAGGGCACCGCCATCGCGAGCGCGCTGCAGGTCTCCGGCCAGCTGCTCGTCGGCGGCAGGAGCCCGGGCGCGGACGGCGCCCGCCAGGCCATCCTGCTGGTGACCGACGGCGAGGATCTCGAGGGCGGTTGGCGCGAAGCGGCCGCAAGCTGCCGCGAGCAGGGGATCGTGATCGTCCCGGTGGGCGTCGGCGAAGAGAGCGGCGGGCTCGTGCCCGATCCGGAGAGCGAGGGCTTCCTCAAGGACGACCAGGGCAGCGTCGTGATGAGCCGCCTCGACCTCGCTTCGCTGCAGGAGCTGGCGGACGCGGGTCCGGGCTTCGTGTTCCGCATCGGTCGCGGCGGCCTCGACCGCCGCGCCCTGCATGACGTCATCGCGCGACTCGGGGAGCGCGATCTCGGCGGCCGCCAGGTCGCGCGGTACGAGGAGCGCTTCATCTGGCCGTTGGGTTTGGCCCTGGCCAGCTTGTGGCTGGGCGCGCTCGTGCGCCCGCGCCGCCGCGCCGCCACCGCCATCGCCGTCGCCGCCCTGCTGCTGGGCCTGGCCGCAACGCCGGTCCGGGCCGCGCCCTGGCAACAGCCGGGCGGGGCGGCCGCCCGCCGCGGGCATGACCTCTACCGCGCCGGCGACTACGAGGGCGCGTTGAAGTTCTTCGAGACCGCCCGCGCCGAGGCGCCCGACGATCCCCGCCTGAGCCTGGCGGTGGGCGAGGCCCTGTCGCGGCTCGGCCGCCACGAGGAGGCGGAGCGGGAGTTCGCCCGCGCGCTGTCGCAGTCGTCGGATCCGGACCTGCGCTCCGAAAGCCTGTACAATTCGGGCACCAACGCCCTGTCGGCAGGCGATCCGCGCCGCGCCGTCGAGCAGCTCCGGCGCTCCCTGGACCTGGACCCCGCGCAGCGGGACGCCTTGCACAATCTGGAACTGGCGGTTCGCAGTCTCGAACAGCCGCCACCGGAAGACCAAGAGGACCAACAGCAGCAACA
>PNOJ01000012.1 GCA_013824755.1 Gemmatimonas sp. | reverse complement strand
GTTTTCGTCAGCAACGACGGCAGCCACGGCGTGCACAACCCCGAGTACGCCCTGGATCTGCTGGACAACGCCATCGCCTACTACCAGTCCCAACTCACGCAGTAGTCCTGTCCCGCGAGTCGCAAGCAGGCGGCCGGCCCTTCGGGGCCGGCCGCTTGTTTCCGCCACCCGTCGCCGACGGGTCAGGTGCCGACGATGTTCTTGAGCGAGCCGCGGCTCAGCGGGTGGTAGCCGGGCGCCGCCGCCGCGAAGACCTCGCGCGCGAAGGCGGGGCCGTCGTCGCCCGCGGCCATGAGCGCGCCGTAGAGGGGCTTGAGGTACTTCATGCGGCCCACGCGGCCCAGCACCTGACGCAGGCGCGGCCGCACCGGCGCGTAGCCGCTGCGTGCGGCGATGGTCAGCCACTCCACCAGCACCTCGTGGTTGCCGCGGCCGGTCAGGGCGAAGGCCTCGTCCAGCCAGCGGCAATCGTCGTGGGGCAGGGGGCGCGGCAGGTCCTGCAGGAAGAGCTGCAGCTCGGTCGGGGACCAGGCCGCGGACTCCGGGCCGGGCCGTGCGCCCGCGCTCCAGCCGGCGGCCAGCGCGCGCAGCCGGTCCAGGGCGGGCGCCGAGGTGCGGTGCTCGTTGGCGGGCATGCCGGGCCCGTCGATCCAGCGGCGGCCGTCCACGGCGTCCAGCACGCCGGGCAGTTCCTCTTCGAGGAAGGCGATGAACTCGTCGGTGGTGATGCTGCGGAAGCGGAAACGGTCGATGTACTCCCGCAGGAAGGCGTCGAAGCGCGGGCGGCCGACGGCCCGCTCCAGGAGGATGACGAACTGGGCGCCCTTCTCGTAGGGCACCAGCGAGTAGACCTCGTCCGGATCGATGCCGGCGAGGTCGGTGCGCAGCTTCGTGAGCGGGGAGTCCGGGCCGAACTGGTCGAGGTGGACCTGCAGCGCGTTGCGGCGCAGGACCCCCTGCAAGTCGGCGAACTCCCGGCCGTGCAGCTCCTCGAGGATGCGCCGCTCGGCGTAGACGGTGAACCCCTCGTTCAGCCAGAAGTCGTTCATCGTCGCGTTGGTGACCAGGTTGCCCGTCCAGCTGTGGGCCAGCTCGTGCACCACGACGTTGACCAGGCTGCGGTCGCCGGACAGCAGCGTCGGGGTCAGGAAGGTCAGGCGCGGGTTCTCCATGCCGCCGTAGGGGAAGGCGGGCGGCATCAGCAGCAGGTCGAAGCGGTCCCACTCGTAGGGGCCGAACAGCCGCTCGGCGGCCCGGATCATCGCCTCGACCTCCGCGAATTCCCAGGCCGCGGCGTCGATCATGTCCGGCTCGGCGTAGATGCGCGAGCGCGGGCCGAGGTCGCGGCGGTCGAGGTCGCCGACGGCCAGGGCCAGCAGGTAGGTCGGGATGGCCTGGGGCATCGCGAAGCGCCAGCGGGTGCGGCCCGGACCGGCCGGCTCGTCGCCGCCGGGCGCCGCGGACATCACCGCGCGCAGGGGCGCCGGCACGTCCACGAGCGCCGTGTAGGTGACCCGGTGCCGCGGCGTGTCCTGGCAGGGCACGAGCGAGCGGGCGTGGATGGGCTGGCACTGCGTGAACAGGAAGGGGTGGCGTCCGCCGGTGGTCTGGATCGGGTCGAGCCAACCCAGCGCCGAGGCAGCGGGACCGGTCCGGTAGCGGATCGTCACCGCTTCGGTGCCGGTCGGCAGTTCCAGCCGCAGGCGTTCGCCGAGGACGGGGTCGCTCTCGTCGACGGACCAGTCGACGGGCTCGTCGCGATGGGTGCGGATCCCGGCCACGATCAGGCCGCGGGAATCCAGGTCCAGCGGACCGGTCGCGGGTGCGGCGAAGGTCAGGCGGACTTCGCCCTCCAGGACGCGCGCCGCGACATCGACCTTCCAGGACAGGTCCAGGTGGCGGGTGACGGCCTGCCCGTCGTCGCACCAGGAGTGCGGGTCGCAGCGGCTCATGGGTGCCTCCGGGGGCGCCGTCGACGGCGCCCGCTCAGGGTTCGCGAACCAGTCCGTCCAGTTGCTCCAACAGCTGCGGGGGGAAGGGCGGCATCACGGAGCCCGCGCCGAGTGCGGACTGGTAGGCGTTCAGGAACGCGGCCGTGTCGCCCGACAACGCCAACAGCGCCTCCTCGCCGCCCCGCGACGCGATCACGTCGGCCATCGCGAAGCCCAGCGTCTCGTAACCCCAGCGCGGGCGCAGCAGGTCGTCGACGGCGTTGCCGTTGGTCTGCAGCAGGTCCTCGCGGCCGGGGTCCAGCATCCCGTCGAGCAAGCGGAACGAGTAGTTCAGCAGCCCGGCGGCCCGCTCCTGCGTGGTGCGGGTCTCCCGGCGCGGGGCGCCGAGGTGGTCGTGGCGCCCGTCGAACTCCAGTTCGGCGCCGCCGGCGATCCAGGCGATCACCGCGCCGTGGTGCAGGAAGCGCAGGGTCTGCCGCAGGGCCTCGCGCCCCGAGGCCGCGTCCGGCGGTTGCGGTCCCGCAGGTGTCGCCAGTTCGGCGTAAAGCCGCGAGGCCGTCATGCGGGCCGCCTGCTCCTTGCCGGCGGCCAGGGCCAGGCCGGCGTCCAGGAGCACGTGGTCGGGCGCCTGGAAGCCGAGGCTCGTGGGGCCGACCATGGCATGGACCGTGATCGATCCCGGCAGGCGCGACTCGCCGATCCAGCGGCGGGCGAGTTCCCACACCCGGTTGCGGTACTGGTCGTCGGCCAGGACGACGGCGAAATCGCGGGCTTCGTCGGCGCGCTGGCGCAGGTAGTCGCAGTTGGCCACGATGTCGGCCCGTCGCGGCGGGGTGACGTCGGCGGTGTCGCCGGCGGCGCGTTGGCAGACGTACTCGGTGCACTTCTGGAGGATGCTGGGGGAAAAGATGCGCGGGTCCTTGCCCTGGAGGGCGTAGGCCGGCAGCTCGAACAGCCTCTGGTAGGATTCGGCGGGTACGGACTTGCCGCTCAGCGACCGGTCGAGGATCGCGAGCCAGTCATCCAAGGCGGTGACGTCGAGCTTGACCTGCGCGACCGCGCTCGCCGGCGGCGCCGCGCGGCGCTGGTCGCCGCCGCAGCCGGCGGCGGGAGACAGCGCGGCCAGGATCAGCAGGCTCGTGGGCAGGATCTGCAGGCCCGCGGGCAGGACGCCGCGGCGGTTGTGGCCGCGTCCCGCCGGAGTTATGTTTCGCATGCGCGCTCCTCAGGGTGCGAAGACAAGGCAGCATTGTAGCATGAATCGCCAAGTTGCCAAGCAGACCAATAGGTGCCAAGCGGACCAATAGTCGCCAAGCGGACCGATAAGCGCCAACCGGATCACCGACGGGACGGCCATGCACGCCCAGACCCCGGACGACCTGATCGTCCGCGAAATCTACCGCACCATCCTGGGCGAGTCGACCGAGGCCGGCCGGCCCTGCGCGATCGTGCGCCTGACGGGCTGCCATCGCCGCTGCTCGTACTGCGACAGCGCGCACGCGTTCGCGGGCGGAGAGACCCTGGCCGTGGCGCGGATCCTGGCGGAGGTCGGGGCGCTGGGTTGCCGCACCGTGCTGGTGACCGGCGGCGAACCCCTGCTGCAGCCCGGCTGCCCGGCGCTGCTGGCGGCCCTGCTCGGGGACGGCCGCCGCACGGTCCTGGAGACCAGCGGCACGCGCGGCGCCCTGCCCCTGTCGGCGGTCCCCGTCGGCGTGCGCCGCGTCGTGGACGTCAAGACCCCGGGCAGCGGCCTGCGGGAGCGGGACGTGGCCTGGGACCAGCTCGGCTGCCTCGACGCCGGCGACGAGTTGAAATTCGTCTGCTGCGACCGCGCGGACTACGAGTGGTCGCGCGACCTCGTCCGCTCGGGAAGCCGCCTGCCGCCCGCGACGCCCGTCGTCTTCTCCGCCGCCGAGGGCCTGCTGCCGCCGGCTTCGCTCGCCGGCTGGCTGGTCGAGGACGGTCTCGACGTCCGCTTCCAGCTGCAGCTGCACAAGACGCTGTGGCCGGACGGGGAGCGCCGCACATGACGCGCCGCGACACGGCGGTGGTGCTGCTCAGCGGCGGGCTCGACAGCTGCGTCTGCCTCGCCGGCGTCCTGACGCGGTACGACGCGGCCGTGCTGCACCTCGACTACGGCCAGCGCACGCAGGCCCGCGAGCGCGCCGCGTTCGACGCGATCGCCGACCACTACGGGATCGCGCGCCGCCTGGCGGTGGACGTGTCCCATCTGAAGGCGATCGGGGGGACGAGCCTGATCGACGACGCGCTGCCGGTCGAGTCGGGACTGCCCGTCGCCGGCGGCGGCGTGCCCTCGACCTACGTGCCGTTCCGCAACGGCAACCTGCTCGCGATCGCGGCGTCATGGGCGGAGGTGATCGGGGCGCAGGCCCTGGTCATCGGCGCCGTGCAGGAGGACGGCAGCGGCTATCCCGACTGCACCGAAGCCTTCTACCGGGCCTTCGCGGCGGCCATCGACGCCGGCACGCGCCCGCAGACCCGCCTGGAGATCCTCACGCCCCTGATCCACCTGGACAAGGCGGCGATCGTGCGACGCGGCCTGGAGCTCGGCGCGCCGCTGCACCTGACCTGGTCGTGCTACGTCTCGCAGGAGCGCGCCTGCGGCCGCTGCGAGAGTTGCCAGCTGCGGCTGCGGGGGTTCGCCCGCGCGGGCGCGACCGATCCCATCCCCTACGAGTGACGTTCGCCCACCGCCGCGAGCAGCAGGTCGACGCTGCGCGCCGCCGCGCCCCGCTGCGCTTCGACCAGGCCGCGGGCCGCCGCGCCGGCGCGCCGGCGCGCGTCCGGGTCGTCGAGCTGGCGGCGCAGCCAGGCCGCGGCGCCGCAGGCGTCGCGCAGGATCGTGCCGGCGCCGAGGGTCGCCAGGGCGAGGGCCTCTTCCGCGTTGGCGATGCGCGGGCCGAACCCGATCGGCACGGCCGCCGCGGCCGGTTCGAGCGTGCTGTGCACGCCGGTGGTGAAGCTGCCGCCGACGTAGGCCGCCGTGGCGGCCCGGTAGATCCCCGCCAGCGCGCCCACGCGATCGACCACCAGCAGCCGGACGTCGTGCGGCGTGCCCGGCTCCCCGACCCAGCCGGACAGCGCCGCCGCCGCCACGCCGCGCCGCGCCGCGGCAGCCAGCAGGTCCGCGACGCGCGCGGGCGAGGGTTCGTGGGGGACCAGCACGACGCGCAGGCCGGGGCGTTCGCCCAGCAGTTCCGGCAGGACGGGCCACCACAGGGCCTCGTCCGGCGGCCAGGTGCTGCCCAGGACCAGCCGCTGCTCCCCCCAGGCCGCCAGCCGTGTCGGCAGGGCGTCCGCCGCCGCCGCGTCGTAGCGCAGCAGGACCTGTTCGGCGCGGGTGTCGCCGCTGACGATGACGGGTGCGCGCACGCCCAGCTCCGTGACGAAGCGGTCCCGGTCCGCCGGCGAGCCGACGCCGATCCGTGCGAAACGGTCGAAGAGATCGCGGTAGAAGGGCCGCAGCAGCGGGTGCCGACGCAGCGAGCCGGGCGGCAGCGCGCCCGACAGCAGCACGACCGGCACGCCGGCCGCGCCGGCCGCGGCGACGAGGTTCGGCCAGCAGTCGTACTTGACGAAGACCAGCGCCCGCGGTCGCCAGGCGTCCAGCAGATCCCTCATGTCGGCCGACCGGTCCAGGGGCAGGTAGTCGTGCACGTCGGCCTCGGGATGCGCCGCGGCGTACTCGCGGCCCGACGGCGAGAAGTGGGTCACGGCCAGCGGCCCCACGCCGAGCTCCCGCAGCCGGCGCAGGATGGGGCGGGCCTGCTCGTACTCGCCCACCGAGGTGGCGTGCAGCCAGACGCCGCCGCGGACCAGGGGCGCCGCGGCCAGCAGGCGCGTCATCAGTTCCCGCCGCCCGGCCAGGCCGCGCGCCAGCTTCGGCGACAGCGTCGCGGCCGCCGGCAGCAGCGGCAGCGCCAGGCGCATCGCCGTGCGGTAGGCGGCCCAGGCCGCCGAGGCGCGCCTCACGATCCAGCCCCGCGGTCGAGCAGGCCGCGCAACGCGTCCAGGACCGCCGTCGCTGGGATGCCCTCGAGGCAGGCCAGATCCCCGCGGTGGCAGGGGCGCGACCCGGTGCGCGAGCAGGGTCGGCAATCGAGGTCGCGTTCCAGCAGGACGCTCGCCGGCAACAGCGGCGCGTAGCCGAAGGCGCGCACCGTCGGCCCGAACAGGGCGACCACGGGCGTGCCCACGGCTTCGGACAGGTGCAAGAGGCCGCTGTCGTTCACGACGGCGGCGCGGCAACCCGCCAGTTCCGCGGCGATCTCGGACAGGGGGCGGTCCCTCAGCACGCGGGCGTCGGGGTGGCGCGCGACCGCCGCCGCCAGCGGCCCGTCGTCGTACCAGGCCGACTCGTCGGGGCCGAGCAGCACCGAGAGCGGGTGGGGCAGGGAACCGGCCAGCAGGTCCACCAGCGCGGCGGCGTGGGTCTCGGGCCAGCGCTTCGTGGCCCAGCGGGCGCCGGGCGCCAGGACCAGGCGCGTCCCGGGGGGTGATGCGAACGCCCCCCGCAGCGGCGGGTGCGCGGCGGCGCGCACTGCGTCCGCGCCGAGGCCGACGGCCGGGGCCAGCGCGCAGAAGCGGTCCAGGAGCGAGCGGGGCGCGTCGTCGGGCAGGGTCGGCCACGGCGCGCGCCGCGAACCGATCAGCGCCAGCCGACGCAGGGTGTCCTTGCGCAGACGGGCGTCGGCGCCGCGCCCCAGCAGCAGCGGCAGGGCGCGGCTGCGCAGCACGGCGTGGGCGTCGAGCCAGGTCGCGTCGCGGCGCCCGCGCAGGCGGCGGGCGAGACGGACCAGCTCGCCCGGACCGCCGTCCCCGAGCGCGACCACCTCGTCGACGCCGGCGAAGCGCGCGGCCAGGGGTGCGAAGCGGGTCTTGGTCACCAGCGTCGCGCGCGGCCCGCCGGCGGCGGCGAGCCCGGCGAGGAACCAGCCGCACAGGCAGAGGTCGCCCAGGGCGCCGAAGCGGATGACGAGGGTGCGCGGCACGGGTTCCTTTCGCGGCGACCCGGCTCGCGCGGAGCCGGGAAACGGGAGCCGGGAGGCAGAGCCCCGGGAAACAGAGCCCCGGGAAACAGAGCCTAGTGACGCGCTTGCAGGGTGTCAAGCCAGCGGCTATGCTCCCGCGAGTGCCGACCTCCGGGAGGATCGCTTGTTCGATGTCGCCGTCCTGGCCCTGCTCCTGCTGTTCTCGGCGCTCTTCTCGGGCACCGAGACGGCCCTGTTCTCCCTCCAGGACGGGGACCTGGCGCGCCTGCGGCGCCGGGGGTCGCCCGCGGACCGGCACGTCCTGCGCCTGTTGACCGACCCGCCGCGCCTGCTCGCGGCGCTGCTGATCGGCAACCTGCTGGTCAACATCGGCGTGAGCGTCCTGGGCACCTCCCTGCTGCTGGAACGCTTCGGGCAGCGCGGCCTCGCGATCGCCGTGCCGGCGCTGACGGTGCTCGTGCTGCTGGTCGGCGAGATCACGCCCAAGCTGATCGCCCTGCGCCTGGGCCTGCCCCTGGCGCGTCTGCTGCAGGCGCCGCTGCGCGTGTGGGTGGCCGTGATCCGGCCCGTGCTGGACCTCAACGGCCTGATCACGCGGCGCGCGCTGGCGCGCCTGCCCTTCGAGCGCACCGGCAGCCGGCCGCTGACCGTGCCGGAGCTGATCACCGCCGTGGACATGGCCGTGCACGACGCCTCGCTCACCGAGACCGAGGGCCGCTTCGTCTCCCGCCTGCTCACGCTCGACGGCCTGGACGTGCGCGAGATCATGCGGCCGCGACCGGACGTCGTGTCGCTGGAGATCGGCCAGTCCCGGGCGGAGCTCCTGGAGATCGCCCGCGGCGCGGGCCTGAACCGCTACCCCGTGGTCGCGCCGGGACGCAACCTGCCGGTCGGGGTGCTGCACCTCAAGGACCTGCTCGGGAAGGCCGACGACGCGGTCCTGGAAGCCGCGATGCTGCGCGCGCCTGTCTTCGTGCCGGAGTCGAAGTCCGTCTCGGTGCTCATGCACGAGCTGCGCGTGGACGGGGGCCACATGGCCTTCGTGCTCGACGAGCACGGCGACTTCGCGGGCCTGGTCACCCTGGAGGACTGTCTCGAATCCCTGACCGGGCCCTGGCTCGACGAATCGGACACCGGGGATCCCGAGATCCTGGCCGTGGGCGACCGCAACTGGATCGTCGCCGGCGTCACGGACCTGCGCCAGGTCCACGAGACCTGCGGCGCCCCGCTCGAACCGTCCCACGACTACGTCACCCTGGCCGGTTTCGTCATGGCGAAGCTGGGGCGCATCCCCGCGCGCGGCGACCGCGTCGTGTGGGACCGCTACCGCTGCACGGTGCTGGAGATGGACGGCCTGCGCGTCACGAAGCTGCGACTGCAGCGGCTGCCGCAGACGACGACGGAGGCGGCGCCATGAGCGGCGGTGCTCTCTCTCCGGCGGTGACCGTGGTCGTGCTCATGGCCTGCCTGACTGCTTCGGCGTTCTTCTCGGGCGTCGAAACGGGATTGATGAGCACCAGCCGCATCCGGCTGCGCACGCTGCTGCGCCGGAAGCCGCACCCGCGCGCGGCGGCCCTGCGCCGTCTGCTGGCCCGTATCGAGGACCCGGTGCTCTCCTGTTTGATCGGCAACAACCTGGTGAACGTCAGCTTCAGCGCCGTGCTGACCGCCGCGCTGGCGGCGCGCTACGGCGACCGCAGCGAGTTCGCGGCGGTGGCCATCGCCACGGTGCTGATGGTGATCTTCGGCGAGATCATCCCGAAGACGGTCTACCGGGAGTACCCCGAGCGGTTGAGCCTCGCGTCGGTCCGTCCCTTGCGGGCGGTGATGTTGCTGCTCGCGCCTGCGCGCTGGGTGCTGCTGGCCTACTCCTCGCTGATCGACCGCCTCCTGCCCGGCCGCGGCCATCGCGCCGAGGGCGCCGTCATCGGCCGCGAGGCGATGCACCACCTGATGTCCGCGCACCCGGCGGCCGCGCAGGACGGGCGCTTCAACGAACTGCTGGCCCGTTGCCTGGCCCTGTCGGACCTGAACCTCGATGCCGTGATGACGCCGTGGGAACGCGTCGACAGCCTGCCCCGCGCGGCGGATGCCGCGACGTGCCGCCGGCTGGCGGCCGCTTCCGGCTACAGCCGCCTGCCCGTGCTGGGCGACGACCAGCGCGAGGTGCAGGGCTGGGTCCTGGTGCGCGACCTGCTCCTGTCGGAGGCGATGCGGCAGGACTGGCGGCGGATCCCGGACGCGCTGCTGCGCACCTGCCCCCGCGTGGACCGCGAGATGTCGCCCTGGGGGCTGTTCGAGGAGATGCGCTGGCAGCGCCAGCAGATGGCCGTGGTGGTGGACGCCGGCGGGAACCCCCTGGGCATGGTCACGTTGGAGGACCTGCTGGAGGTCCTGGTCGGCAGCATCGAGGACGAGTTCGACGACGACGCGGACCGGGCCGCCGGCTGACGACCGTCCGGAGCGGGCGAAGGAGGAGGATCGTGAACGAGACGACGACGCCGGAATTCGACAAGCACGACCAGTCGCTGATGATGCTGGCGCTCAACCTGCAGACCGGGGCCCTGGTGCAGCTCGGCAAGCTCGCCGACCCCCAGTCCGGGCAGATGCGGCGGGACCTCGAGGGGGCCCGGCTGTCGATCGACCTGCTGGACATGCTGAAGGCCAAGACGAAGGGCAACGCCCATCCCGAGGTGGCCGGCCTGCTGTCGCGCGCCGCGATGGACCTGAAGCTCAACTACATGGACGAACTGAAGAAGGAGCGGCAGGAGGCCGCGCCGGCGGCGGACGCCGAGGCGGCCCCGGATCCGGCCCCGGACCCGGCGTCGGACCCGGCGTCGGACGAAGGAGGCTCGCCCTCTTGAAGCCCGCGTTCGCGAAGCCCGTCACGACCGTCCGCCTGCTCGCGGCCGGACTCGCAGCGGCCGCGCTGCTCGCCCCCGGCGACGGCGCCGCCGAGCAGCTGCGCCGCAACCAGGAGCGTTCGGTGCGGCTCGGCCGTCTCGTCGAGGGGTTGTTGCCCCCCGACGGCGTGCTGCTGATCGGCCTGGGGCACGAGCGCTGGTCGGTGCAGGCGGGGCCCGCCGAGGCGCGCTACTACGTCGACCACGTCGGTTGGCGCGCCGACGTCGAGTACGGCTGGCGGCCGTGGCTGCGCGCCTGGGCCTCGGCGCCGTGGCGCTCCTGGTCCGGCGGCGCCGGCGATCTGCCCGCCGCCGCGTCCGGGCTGGCCGACGGCGAGGCCGGCCTGGTCCTCGGCCTGCCGCGACTCTGGCGCGACGCCGGTTTCGCGCTCGACCTGCGCACCACCCTGCCGCTGGGCTCGCGCGCGAGCGGCCTGGGCGACGGCGCGGCCGCACCCTACGCCGGCCTGGCCTGGACGCAGCGCCTCTGGCGGGACGCCCAGGTTCCCGAACTGCGCCTGCACGCGGGGGCGGGCCGGCGCTGGACGCCGCGCGACGAGGGGCGGGGCGCCGTCGGCGGCGGGCGCTACGAGCCTTGGCCGCTGACCTACCCCGCGGACGCCGGCGGCGCCGGCAACGACCCCTGGCTGTGGAGCGCGGGCGTCGACGTGCGCAAGTCCCTCGCCGTGCTGCACGTCACGTACGCGGCGGAAGCGTACCCCGCCTCCGCCGCGATCGCGGCGCGCGAGGCGTACCGCGCCCTGTCCGCCGGCGTGCGCTGGGGCGCGGAGGACGGCTGGGCGCTGGACGTCGCCTACGAGGTGCCGCTGTCACGCGAGGACCTTGCGACGCCGTTCACGGCGGCGGTGCCCGACTGGACGATGACGGTGGGCGTCAGCCGGGGCTTCGCCGTCGGCGGCTCGGACCGCGACCGCGACGGCATCACCGACCGTCTGGACCTCTGTCCGGACGCGCCCGAGGACCGCGACGGCTGCCGCGACGAGGACGGTTGCCCGGACCCGGACAACGACGAGGACGGCGTGCCGGACGCGGTGGACGCGGCGCCCGACGTCGCCGAGGATCCGGACGGCTGGCGCGACCAGGACGGCGCGCCCGATCCGGACAACGACGGGGACGGGATCCTCGACCAGCAGGACGGCTGCCCCTTCGAAGCCGAGAACTACAACGGCTACCAGGACGCCGACGGTTGTCCCGACGAGATGGCGGACCGCGACGGGGACGGGATCGAGGACCGGGAGGACCGCTGCGCCGACGTCGCGGAGGATCGGGACGGTTTCGAGGACGAGGACGGTTGCCCCGATCCGGACAACGACCTCGACGGGATCCTCGATGCCCGCGACGGCTGCCCCGACCAGGCCGAGGACTACGACGGCGACCTCGACGACGACGGTTGTCCCGACGCGCCCGAGGTCTCCGAGACGCCCGCCGCGTCGGGCGGCGCGGGCTAGGCCCCGCCGCGTTCCGCGCTCTTGGCGGCCTGCCAGGCGGCCTCGAGCTCCTCGAGGGACGCGGCGGCCAGGCGGTCGCGGTCGCCGGCGAACGCGGCCTCGACGGCGTGGAACCGGGAGCGGAAGCGCGCGTTGGCCCGGCGCAGCGCGACGTCCGGGGCGACGTCGAGCTTGCGGGCGAGGTTGGCCACCGAGAAGAGCAGGTCGCCGACCTCGTGCTCCACCGCCCGGGCATCGCCGCCGGCGACGGCCTCGTCGAGTTCGGCCAGCTCCTCGCGGATTTTCTCCCGCACGCCTTCGAGATCCCGGGCCAGTCGAAGCCGACCTGGGCGGCGTCCTTCTGGTAGCGGTGGGCCTGGTGCAGCGGCGCGGCCGCGGCCGGCAGGTCCTTCAGCAGGGACTCGCGGTCCGGATCCAGGCCCTTGGCGCGCTTCTCCTGGGCCTTGACCTCGTTCCACCGCTGCTGGCTCTCGCCGGCGTCGCCGGCCTCGGCGCCGCCGAAGACGTGCGGGTGCCGCCGCACGAGCTTCGCGTCGGCCTGGGCGGCGACGTCGTCGAAGCCGGCGGGGGCCGACTCGCCGAGGATCTCCGCGACGAAGCAGACCATGAACAGCAGGTCGCCGAGCTCCTCCCGGACGTGGTCGAGGTCCCCGCCGAGGGCGGCCTCCAGCAGTTCGGCCGACTCGTCGTGCAGGTGGTGCGCGGCGGTGGCCAGGGTCTGCTTGCGGTCCCAGGGACAGCCGTCCGGGGCGCGCAGGACGTGGATGGTGGACAGCAGCCGCTCGGTGTTCGGCAGGGGCATGGCGCATCCTCGGCGTGGGTGGATGGCCGGATCGCGCGGCGGCCCGGCACGTCGCCCAGTGTAAATCCCTTGTGCGGGATGCGAAAGAACGGATACCATGGACGGTCCCGCCGGCCGCTCGCCGCCGGGGACCGGGAGGCACGTTGATCGAGACCATCCGCATCCGCGGCGCCCGCCAGCACAACCTCAAGGGTTGCGACGTCGACATCCCGCGCGGCCGCCTGACTGCCGTCTCCGGTGTGTCCGGTTCGGGCAAGTCGTCGCTCGTCTTCGACACGCTCTACGCCGAGGGGCAGCGCACCTACGTCGAGTCCCTGTCGACCTACGCGCGCCAGTTCCTGGAGCGCATGCCCAAGCCCGACGTCGACTGGATCGACGGCATCAGCCCCGCCATCGCCATCGAACAGCGCAACGCGGCCCGCAGCGGCCGCAGCACCGTCGGCACCGTCACCGAGATCAACGACTACCTGCGGGTGCTCTTCGCGCGCATCGGGCGGATCGTCTGCCCGGACTGCCGCGAGGCGGTGGTGCCGGAGACCCCGGCCACGGTCTGGCGCGAGACGGTCAGGCGGTGGGGGGCGGAGGCGACGGCGCTCGTGGCCTTCCCGCAGGAGATCAGCGGCGACGGCTCGCGCAGCGGCTGGGCCGAGCCGCTGCTGGCGCAGGGCTACCGGCGCGCCGTGGTGGGCGGGATCCTGGTGCGGCTGGACGAGGCCGCCGAGCCCGACGCGCCGCGGCCGCGCGCGGGCGACGTCGTCGACGTCGTGGTGGACGCCGTGACCCTGGCGGCGGGTCAGAAGTCGCGCTTCGCCGAGGCCGTCGAGCTGGCCCTGCGCCAGGGTGGCGGCTGGGTCGCGGTGCGCTGCGGCGAAGAGCGGCGCGCCTACTCCTCGCGCCTGGTCTGCAACGGCTGCCGCCGCGAGTTCCCCGCACCCACGCCGCACCTGTTCTCCTTCAACTCGCCCCAGGGGGCCTGCCCCGCCTGCAACGGCTTCGGCAATCGTCTGGAGTTCGACGAGGAGAAGATCGTCCCGGACGACACCCTGTCGCTGCTCGACGGCGCGGTGCGGCCCTGGCGCACGCCGGCCTTCGCCCGCGCGCACGCCGGGCTCATCCGCTTCGCGCGCCGCCGCGGCATCCCGGCGGACGCGCCCTGGCGCAAGCTGACCCGCGCCCAGCAGCGCGAGGTGCTCGAGACGCAGGAGGCCGCCTACACGGGGATCCTGCCGTTCCTGGAGGAGATGCGGCACGAGATGAAGAAGGGGCACCACCGCTTCTTCACCCGCCGCTTCATGGGCGACTCCCTGTGCCGGGCCTGCGGCGGCTCGCGCCTGCGCGGCGAGGCGCTGGCGGTGCGCGTCGGGCAGCTGGACGTCGGCGCCCTGGGCCGGCTGTCGCTGGGGGAGGCGCTGCAGAAGATGGAGGGTCTGCGCCCGTCGCGGGTCGACGCCGCCGCCGCCGGCGACGTCCTGGACGAGATCCGCAACCGGCTGCGCTTCCTGAACCGGGTCGGTCTCGACTACCTGACGCTCGACCGCCTCACGCGCACGCTGTCCGGCGGCGAGGCCCAGCGCATCCACCTGGCCAACGCGTTGGGCTCTCGCCTGACCGACACGCTCTACGTCCTGGACGAGCCCACCGCGGGGCTGCACGCCGCCGACGTCGAGCGCCTGATCGGCACGCTGCGCGACCTGGTCGAGGGCGGCAACACGGTCGTCGTCGTGGAGCACGACCTCGCGGTCCTGCGCGCGGCCGAGCACTTCGTCGAGCTGGGGCCGGGCGCGGGCAGCCACGGCGGCGAGGTCGTCTTCCAGGGGCCGCTCGCCGACCTGCTGTCCGCGGGCACGACGCTGACCGCCGGGTACCTGCGCGGCGAGCGGGCGCTGCCCCGGCTGGCGCCCGCGCGCGAGGAGTCGCGGCGCCAGCTGGTCGTCCGCGGCGCGCGCCGCCACAACCTGCGCAACCTCGACGTCGCGATCCCCCTGCAGCGCCTGGTCTGCCTGACCGGGGTCTCGGGTTCGGGCAAGAGCACGCTGATGGGCGCCTGCCTCCACGACGGGCTGACCGGCAAGGAGGTCGGCGGCAAGGAGCGCGCCCGGCCCTTCACCGGCTTCCAGGGCGCGCACTGGATCGACCAGGTCGTGCTGGTGGACCAGTCGCCGATCGGCAAGTCCAGCCGCTCGAATCCGGCCACGTTCCTGGGCGTGCTCGCGCCGGTCCGCGAGCTGTTCGCCGCGACCCCCGACGCCCGCGCGCGCGGCTTCCCGCCCGGCCGCTTCAGCTTCAACACCGCCGGCGGGCGCTGCCCGGAGTGCCAGGGGCTCGGCGAGCACCGCGTCGAGATGCACTTCATGGCCGACATCAGCGTGCCCTGCGAGGTGTGCGGCGGCAGCCGCTTCAACCCCGCCACGCTGGAGGTGCGCTGCCAGGGCCGGACCATCGCCGAGGTGCTGGCGATGACCGTCGAGGAGGCGCTGGCCTTCTTCCGCGGCGAGAACGCGCTGCGCGACAAGCTCTGGATCCTCAAAAAGGTGGGGCTGGGATACCTCACGCTCGGCCAGTCCGCGACGACCCTCTCGGGGGGGGAGAGCCAGCGCCTGAAGATCGCGCGCGAACTGTCGGCGCCGTCGGGCAAGCACAACCTCTACCTGCTGGACGAACCGACCACGGGACTGCACATCCACGACGTGGCGGACCTGCTGCGCGTCCTGCACGATCTGGTCGCCCAGGGACAGTCCGTCGTGGTCGTCGAGCACAACCTGGACCTGATCGAGCAGGCGGACTGGATCATCGACCTGGGGCCGGGCGGCGGGGACGCCGGCGGCTCCGTGGTCGTCGCGGGCACGCCGGCCGCGGTCGCGGCCTGCAAGGAGTCGGTCACCGGGCGCTACTTGGCCGCCCGCGGCGCGGGCCGCGGCCGCCGGCGCCCCGGCGCCTCGACGAAGGAGGAACGATGAAGGTGCTGATCACCGGCGGCGCCGGCTACATCGGGAGCGTCACGACGCGGGTCCTGCTCGCACGGGGGCACGACGTCGAGGTCCTCGACGACTTCAGCACCGGCCACCGCGAGGCGTTGCCGCCGGGGATCCCCCTGCACGAGGGCTCGCTCCTGGACGCGGGATTCGTGGACCGCGTGCTGGCCGCGCCCCCCGACGCCGTGCTGCACTTCGCGGCCTTCAGCCTGGTCGGGGAGTCCGCGGCCCACCCGTTGAAGTACTACCGCAACAACGTGGGCGGCAGCGTGAACCTGCTGGACGCCGTCGCGCGATCCGGCGTGCGGCGGTTCGTCTTCTCCTCGTCGGCCGCCGTCTACGGCGAGCCGGACGAGATGCCGATCACCGAGCACGCGCCGACCCGGCCGGTCAACCCGTACGGCCACACCAAGCTGGCGATCGAGTGGGCCCTGGCCGACACGGCGGCGGCCGTGGGTTTCCCGGCCGTGGCGCTGCGCTACTTCAACGCGTGCGGCGCCTCGCGGGAACTGGGCGAGGACCACGAGCCGGAGACCCACCTGATCCCGCGCCTGCTGCGCTCGCTGGTGGACCCGGGCGTCGATTTCGCCGTCTTCGGCGACGACTACCCGACGCCCGACGGCACCTGCATCCGCGACTACGTCCACGTCGTGGACCTGGCCGAGGCCCACGCCCTCGCCCTGGAGGGCGACCTGCGGCCAGGGCTGAGCGTCTACAACCTCGGCACCGAGACGGGGGCCTCGGTGCGGGAGGTCCTGGCGGCCGCGGCGGCGGTCACCGGGCGGGAGATCGCGCCGCGCATCGAGCCGCGGCGACCCGGCGACCCGGCGCGGCTGGTGGCGGGCAACGCCCGCGCCCGCCGCGATCTGGGCTGGCGGCCCCGCGCCGACGGCCTGACGTCGATCCTGGCCGACGCCTGGCGCTGGCACCGGGACCACCCCCGCGGGTACCGCGGCTGAGGCCGGGCAAACCGGGGATAGCCGTGCGGACCGAACGCGGGTATGCTGGCGGGCGCATTATTGCCGGTGGACGGCTTGACAGGGGTCGCGCGGGAGTGTTTACTTCCCGGACCGTCGCCGCAGGGTGGCGGTCCCGCGTACGGTGTGCCTGGGTAGCTCAGTTGGTAGAGCACATGACTGAAAATCATGGTGTCGGTGGTTCAACTCCGCCCCCAGGCACCACTTCTCGTCCGACGTTCGAGCCGATGTAGCTCAGCTGGTAGAGCAGCTCACTCGTAATGAGCAGGTCTGGGGTTCGAGTCCCCACATCGGCTCCACCGCCCTGCGCCGTCCGACCCGCCGCCGCCCACGGCCGGCCCTGCCGGCTTTGCGCCCAACACCGAAGAGGGAGTCAGCGTTGGCCCTGCGCATCAGCGTCTCGGGGATCCGGGGTGTGATCGGCGACGGTCTCGACGCCGTCGTCGCGGCGCGCTGGGCTGCCGCCTTCGGCGCCTGGCTGCCGCCGGGCCCGGTGGTGGTCGGCCGCGACACCCGCCCCTCCGGCCCGGTCCTGCTGGACGCCGTGTCCTCGGCCCTGCGGTCGACGGGTCACGACGTCGTCGACATCGGCGTCGCCTCGACGCCCACCACCGAGATGGAAGTCCAGGAGAGCGACGCCGTCGGCGGCGTGATCATCACCGCGAGCCACAACCCGCAGCCGTGGAACGCGCTCAAGCTGCTCGACGGGCGGGGGCTGTTCCTGGGCGCGGAGGCCAACGCGGCCTTGCAGGTCCTGCTGGACACCGGCCGGGGCCACGTCGCCTGGGACCGCCTCGGCGGGATCGCGCGCCGCGACGGCGCCGACGCCCGGCACATCGCCGCCCTGCTGGCCCTGCCCTGGCTGGACACGCGGGCGATCGCCGAGCGCGGCTTCACGGCCGTCGTCGACGCCGTGGAGGGCGCCGGTGGCGCCCTGGTGCCGGAGCTGCTCGCCGCGCTGGGCGTGCGCTGCGTGCCCCTGCACTGCGGCTTGACGGGCCTATTCCCGCACCCTGCCGAACCCACGCCCGCGAACCTGGCCGACCTGAGCGCGGCGGTCCGCCGCGAGGGCGCCGACCTCGGCTTCGCCGTCGACCCGGACGTGGACCGCCTGGTCCTGGCCGACGCGTCGGGACGCGTGCTGAACGAGGAGCTCACGCTCGCCGTCGCGGCCGACTTCCTGCTCGGGCGCGAGCCCGGTCCGGTCGCGATCAACCTCTCGACCACCGCGCTCGTCGAGGTCGTGGCCGCCCGCCACGGCGTCGGCGTGACCCGCACGCCCGTCGGCGAGGCCAACGTGGTCGAGGCCATGCTGCGCGAGGGCGCGGTGGTGGGCGGGGAGGGCAACGGCGGCGTCATCTATCCGGCGCTGCACCCGGGGCGGGACGCCCTGGTCGGGATCGCGATGGTCCTGCAGCACCTGGCCGACACCGGCCTGTCCCTGGCGGAACTCGTCGACCGCTACCCGCCGGTGGCCATGATCAAGGACAAGTTCGATCAAGAAGGGCCGTTCGCGGCCGAAGACATCAAGGCGGGACTTGGAGTTGCGCTGGGCGAGGGCGCGGTCGACGACCGTGACGGCCTGCGCTGGTCCGGCCCCGCTGGCTGGGTGCACATGCGCCCGTCGAACACCGAACCCATCGTCCGCGTGATCGCGGAGGCCGCCAGCGAGGCGCTGGCGCGGGACCTCGTGTCCCGCGCGCGCGCCCTGTGCGAGCGGGCCTGACGGCGAAGGAGCAGCCATGTGCGGGATCGTCGGCATCACGGGCGACAAGCAGGTCGCGCCCATCCTGATCGAGGGCCTCAAGCGGCTGGAGTACCGCGGCTACGACAGCGCGGGCATCGCGGTGATCAACGGCGGCCTGCGCGTCGTCAAGCAGCAGGGCAAGATCAAGGCCCTCGAGACCGAGGCGGCCGGCCACGACCTCAGCGGCCTGTGCGGCATCGCCCACACCCGCTGGGCGACGCACGGCGCGCCCAACCGCGTCAACGCGCACCCGCACCAGGACGACGACGGCCGCCTGGCGCTGGTCCACAACGGCATCATCGAGAACTACTCGGTGCTCAAGACGCAGCTGGTCAAGCAGGGCCACGCCTTCAAGTCGGAGACCGACACCGAGGTCCTGGCCCACCTCATCTCGCACCACTACCACGGGAACCTCGAGGAGGCGGTGCAGAAGGCCCTGTCGCTGGCCGAGGGGACCTACGGCATCGCGGTGATGCACGCGGACGAGCCGGGCAAGATCGTCGGCGCGCGCAAGGGCTCGCCGCTGGTGGTGGGCGTGGGGCAGGGCACCAACTACCTGGCCAGCGACGTGGCGGCGATCCTGGGCGAGACGCGCCAGGTCATCTACCTCGACGACGGCGAGCTCGCGGTGCTGACCCCGGACGACGTCCGCGTCCTGGGCATCCGCAACGAGCTGCTGACCAAGGAGATCCAGGAGATCACCTGGGACCTCGACCGGATCCAGAAGGGCGGCTACCCGCACTTCATGCTCAAGGAGATCCACGAGCAGCCGGAGACCATCGTCGACGCCTTCCGCGGGCGCATCCTGCCCGACAGCGGCGACGTGAAGCTGTCGGGCCTGCGGCTCACGGACTGGGAGCTGCGCAACGTCCGCCGCATCATCATCCTGGCCTGCGGCACCAGCTTCCACGCCGGCCTGCTCGGCGAGTACCTCATCGAGGAGCACGCGGGCATCCCGGTGGAGGTGGAGTACGCGTCGGAGTTCCGCTACCGCTCGCCGGTGATCGAGCCCGGCACCCTCTGCCTGACGATCAGCCAGAGCGGGGAGACCATCGACACGCTCGAGGCCATGCGCGAGGCGAAGCGGCGCGGCGCCAAGGTGCTGGGCATCACCAACGTCGTGGGCTCGACGATCGCGCGCGAGACCGACGGCGGCATCTACATCCACGCCGGGCCCGAGATCGGCGTCGCCTCGACCAAGGCGTTCACCAGCCAGGTGACGATCCTGGTGCTGCTGACGATCATGCTCGGCCGCCGCCACTCGATCTCCAGCGAGCGGGGCATGCGCCTGATCGAGGACCTGCAGCGCATCCCGGAGAAGATCCGGCAGATCCTGGCCCGCGACGAGGCGATCCGCGAGATCGCCGCCGTCTACAAGGACCACAGCAACTTCCTGTACCTCGGCCGCGGCTACAACTTCCCGATCGCGCTCGAGGGCGCCCTGAAGCTGAAGGAGATCAGCTACATCCACGCCGAGGGCTACCCCGCCGCCGAGATGAAGCACGGGCCCATCGCGCTGATCGACCCCGACATGCCGGTGGTCGTGATCTGCACGCGCGACGGCAGCTACCAGAAGATCAAGGGCAACGTGCAGGAGGTGAAGGCCCGCTCGGGCAAGGTGATCAGCATCGTCACCGAGGACGAGGAGGAGATCGCCGCCATGAGCGACCACGTCATCCGCATCCCCGCCTCCTCGGAGCTCCTGTCGCCGCTGCTGGCCGTGGTGCCCCTGCAGCTGCTGGCCTACCACATCGCCGTCATGCGCGGCTGCAACGTCGATCAGCCGCGCAATCTCGCCAAGAGCGTCACCGTCGAGTGACGCCGAAGGAGGATCCGCCATGTCCCGCAAGGTGCTCGCGTCGTCCCAGGCTCCGGCCGCCGTCGGTCCCTACAGCCAGGGCGTCGCCGCCGCCGGGCTCGTGTTCACGGCCGGCCAGATCGGACTCGATCCCGCCACGGGCAAGTTCGTTCCCGGCGGCGTGGTCGAGCAGGCCCGCCGGGCCCTGGACAACGCGCGGGCCGTGGTCGAAGCCGGCGGCGCCACGCTGGCCGACGTCGTGAAGGTCACCGTGTTCCTGGCGGACATGGGCGACTTCGCGGCCTTCAACGAGGTCTACCGGGAGTTCTTCACCGCCGACTTCCCCGCCCGCTCCGCCGTCGGGGTCGCCGCCCTGCCGGTCGGCGCGCTGGTCGAGGTGGAGATGATCGCGGCGACGCGCTGATTTTCGGTGGGACCGGCCGGGACTCTGGTGTATCTTGTCGACCGTGCACGGGAGTGGATGGGGCCTGGTGGCTTCCCGGGACTTCAAATCCCTGTGTCGGGCGCGTTGAACCGTCCGAGGTGGGTTCGATTCCCACACATTCCCGCCAGACCGGCCACCGGGCGTGCGACGCGGCGCGAGCCGCGTTTTTCGCGCCTGCCCGCGCGGCACACGGAGCAGGCATGGAGACCGCGGCGCTGATCCTCAATCCCGTGGCGGGCCCCCGCCGCGGACGCCTCGCCCCGACCGCGGCGGCGGCCCTGCTGCGCTCGGCGGGCGTCGAGCCCGAGCTCCTGGTCACCGCCCGCGCCCACGAGGCGACCGAACTGGCCGCCCGGGCGGCGGAGCGGCACCCCTGGGTCGCGGTCGCCGGCGGCGACGGCACCGTCAGCGAGGCCGTCCGCGGCCTGGCCGGAACGCCCGCCACGCTGGCGGTGTTGCCGACCGGCAGCGGCAACGACTTCGCCCGCGGTCTGGGCATCGCCGACGCGGCCGCGGGCGCGGGCGCGATCCGCGATGGCCGCACTGTCGCGGTCGACGTCGCGGAGTTCGCCGGCCGCGTGTTCGTGAACTCGTGCGGCCTGCTGCTGGACGGCGAGGTCGCCCTGGCGGCGGCCGCCGTGGACCGGCGCTGGGGCCGGCTGCGCTACCCGCTGGCGACCGTGGGGCCGCTGGCCCGCTGCCGCCCCGCCCGCGTCCGCTGGACGCTGCGCGACGCGGACGGCGCGACGACGCTCGAGGGGGACTGGATGCTGGCCGAGATCGGCAACGGCCCGCGCTGCGGCGGCGGCTTCCTGCTGACGCCGGACGCCGACCCGGGCGACGGCCTGCTCGACCTCTGCCTCGTGCCGGCCTTGCGCCGCCGCGACCTCGTCCGGCTGCTGCCGCGCGGGATCCGCGGCACCCACGTCGGCGACCCGCGGGTGACGATGCGGCGGATCGTCGGTGCGACCGTCGAATTCGCGGCGCCGGCCGCGGCGCACTGGGACGGGGAAACCGGGCGCCTGCCCGCCGGCGGGCACGAACTGCGCCTGCTGCCGCACGGCGTGCTGGTCCGCGTGCCGGCCCGAGCCCAGGGCCGCGGACGCGGCGGGGAGGGGCGATGAAACCGGCGGCGTTCGTGGTCGTGGTCGCGGCGGCCCTGGCGTGCGGGCCCGGCGGCGCCTTCGCGGCCGAGGCGACGGCCGACACGACGGCCGCGCCCGCCGTCCGCGCGGCGCCC
Organism: Gemmatimonas sp.; assembly: GCA_013824755.1. GTDB lineage: Bacteria > Krumholzibacteriota > Krumholzibacteriia > LZORAL124-64-63 > LZORAL124-64-63 > PNOJ01. Next base: position 24,378 of record PNOJ01000012.1, on the reverse strand, counting down.
GCCCCCCGGGAGTTCCGCCTCGCCGCGCCGGTCAGCCCGACCCTGGCGACGGTGATGTCGCCGGTCTTCCCCGGCTGGGGGCAGCTCTATGCGGACAACGGCTGGCGCGGGGTGCTGGCCTTCGGCGTGGAGATGTTCTACTGGTCGCGCCTGCTGATGTACGACCGCAAGGCCGAGCGCCTGCTGGACTGGCGGGACGCGACGGACAACGACGCGGTGCGGGACTTCTACTGGGCGCAGGCCGAGGAGTACCGCGAGCTGGCCCGCGACAACGCCTGGTGGTCGGCGGGCGCGATGTTCATCATGGCGCTCGACGCCTACGTCGGCGCCCACCTGCACCGGTTCGAGCACGATCCGGTGCCCGTCCCTTCGAACTGGGATCCGGGCGACGTCCCCCAGCCGATCGAGCTGCCCGCCGCGGGCCGCCCGGCGGGGGCCGCCACCCTGGGCTGGTCCGCCACGTTCTGACACGACGAACCGGGATGCGACGATGACCGAGATGGAACGCACGCGCAACTTCTGCATCATCGCCCACATCGACCACGGCAAGTCGACGCTGGCCGACCGTCTGCTCGAGTACACGGGCACGCTCAAGGGCAAGGATCTCAAGGCCCAGGTGCTGGACTCGATGGATCTCGAGCAGGAGCGCGGCATCACCATCAAGAGCCACCCCATCCGCATGACCTACGCGACCGCGGGCGTGCCCTACGTCCTGAACCTCATCGACACCCCGGGCCACGTCGACTTCAACTACGAGGTCTCGCGCAGCCTCGCCGCCTGCGAAGGGGCCCTGCTCGTCGTCGACGCCGTGCAGGGCGTCCAGGCGCAGACCATCAACAACCTCTACCTGGCCGTCGAGCACGGGCTGACGATCCTGCCGGTGATCAACAAGATCGACCTGGCGGCGGCGCGCACGGAGTACGTGGCCGACCAGCTGGGCGACCTGATCGGCTGCCAGCGCTCCGAGGTGATGATGGTCAGCGCCAAGTCGGGCGCGGGCATCGACGAGCTGCTGGCGGCGATCATCGCGCAGGTGCCGCCGCCGGTCGGCGATCCCGAGGCGCCGGTCAAGGCGCTGATCTTCGACTCCCTGTTCGACCCCTACGTCGGCGCGGTGGCCTACCTGCGGGTCATGGAGGGCACGCTGCGCAAGGGGGACAAGGTCAAGCTGATCCGCCAGGACCGCGTGCACGACGTCGGCGAGATCGGCTGGTTCCGGCTGCAGCGCGTGCCGCGCCAGCACCTGTCGGCGGGCGAGGTCGGCTACATCGCGACCGGGGCCAAGGACGTGCGCCACATCCGCGTCGGCGACACCGTGACCCTCGCCGACCGGCCCTGCGCGGAGCCTCTGGCGGGCTACGCCGAGGCCAAGCCGATGGTCTTCAGCGGCTTCTACCCGACGGACAACGACGCCTACAACGAGCTCAAGGACGCGCTGCAGAAGCTGCAGCTCAACGACGCCGCGCTGACCTGGGAGCCGGAGAAGAGCGCCGCGCTGGGCTTCGGCTTCCGCTGCGGCTTCCTGGGCCTGCTGCACATGGAGATCGTCCAGGAGCGCCTCGAGCGGGAGTACGACCTGAACCTCATCGCCACGCTGCCCAACGTGGAGTACGAGGTCGACACCAAGGACGGGCGCACGCTGCTGGTGGAGAACCCGGCGCTGATGCCGCCGCCGCACGAGACGGCGGAGATCCGCGAGCCCATCGTGCGCGCCGCCGTGATCACGCCCAAGGAGTACATCGGCAACGTCATCCAGATCACCCTGGAGCGGCGCGGCGTGCAGCGCAAGATGGAGTACATCGACACCGAGCGGGTGAACCTCGAGTTCGACCTGCCGCTGAGCGAGCTGGTGGTCGACTACTACGACAAGCTGAAGTCGGTGACCAAGGGCTACGCCTCGCTCGACTACGAGTACCTGGCCCACCGCCCGGGCGACCTGATCCGGCTCGACCTGCTGATCAACGGGGACCCGGTCGACGCCCTGGCCTGCATCGTGCACCGCGACAGCGCCTACAACTGGGGTCTCGAGCTGTGCCGCAAGCTCAAGGAACTGATCCCGCGCCAGATGTTCCAGGTGGCGATCCAGGCCTCGATCGGCACCCGCGTGGTGGCGCGCACGACCGTCAAGCCCTTCCGCAAGAACGTGACCGCCAAGTGCTACGGCGGCGACATCTCGCGCAAGCGGAAGCTCCTGGAGAAGCAGAAGGAAGGCAAGCGCCGCATGAAGCAGGTGGGGGCCGTCGAGATCCCGCAGGAGGCATTCATGGCCCTGCTGAAGGTCGAGCGCTAGGCCGGGCGTACCCGGCACGGAACGGGCTGCGGCCCGGCCAGAGGAAGGGACGGCACGATGTTCGGTCGCAACAGGCAGCAGGGTGCGCGGCGGCAGCATGCGCCGAGGCAGGGAACGGCGCGCGCGGGGTTCCGCCACCGCCTGTGGGCGGACTACGTCAAGCCGATCGGCACGGCCGTGCTGGTGGCGCTGGTGATCCGCCAATTCGTGATCCAGGCGTTCCGGATCCCCTCGCCCTCGATGGTCAACACGCTGCTGGTCGGCGATTTCCTGTTCGTGAACAAGTACCTCTACGGCGCCAAGACGCCCGAACGCATCCGCATCCCCCTGGTGAACTGGACGCTCGCGGACGACCTGCCGGTGCTGAAGCTGCCGGCGCTGCGGGCGCCGCGCCGCGGCGACATCATCGTCTTCGAGTTCCCCAAGGACCGCACGCAGGACTACATCAAGCGCTGCGTCGCCGTGGCCGGCGACCGGGTCGAGGTCCGCCAGGGGCTGCTGCGGGTCAACGGCGAGCTCTACGAGGACGCGCTCGACCATCCCGGCCGCGTGACCCAGGTGCAGCCCGCCGGCGCGCGCAACCTCCCGCACACCCTGCACAACGCGGCCGCGGACGCGCGGGCCTTCGGGCGCGAGTACGGCCTGGCCGAGGCGCTGCGCACCGAGGGCCTCACGCCGCGCCGCTTCGTCGAGATGGTCGAGGCGGCCGTCGCCGCCGGCGCCGGTCTCGATCCGGCCGCGCTGGCCGGCGATCTCGCGCCGCTGCGCGCCCACGTCGACGGCAGCGGCTCGCTGACCGTCCTGGAGATGAGCCGCCACATGGGCGCGCTGCACGCCGCCGCGGCCGCCGCGGCCGCGCCGTTCGTGGTGCCGCCCGGGACGATCTTCATGATGGGCGACAACCGCGACAACAGCTACGACAGCCGCGGCTGGGGGCCGCTCGACCTGGACCTGGTCAAGGGCAAGGCCATCTTCATCTACTGGTCCTGGGACGCGCAGCGCTTCCTGCCGCGGCTCGCCCGGATCGGCGACCTGATCCGGTGAACGCCGCGCCCGCGCAGCGACCGCCGCCTCGGCGCCGCCCGGGCGGCGGCGTCTACATTCACGTGCCGTTCTGCGCCTCCCTGTGCTCGTACTGCCGCTTCCCGCGCACCGACCGCCACGACGGCGCGTCCCGGCGGCGGCTGGTCGCGGCCGTGCTCGCCGAGTTCTCGCTGCGCCGCGACGCCTGCGCGACGCTGCGCGACGGGCGGCGCCCGGCGCTGACCTGCTACGTCGGCGGCGGCACGCCCTCGGTCCTGGAGCCCGACCTCTTCGTCGACCTGCTGCAGGGCACCTGGGGCCGCCTGACCCGCGCGGACCGGGCCGAAGTGACCGCCGAGGCGAACCCCGAGAGCTTCGACGAGGCGCGGGCCGACGCCTGGCGCGGGGCGGGCGTCGGGCGCGTCAGCCTGGGCGTCCAGAGCCTCGACCCGGACGTGCTGCGCCTGCTCGGCCGCCGCTGCGACCCCGACCGCGCCCGCGCCGCCCTGCGCCTGGCCGCGTCGCGCTTCCCGCGCGTCAGCGCCGACTGGATCCTGGCGCCGGGCTGCCGCCGCGACCGGCTCGCGCGGGAGTTCGCCGAAGCCCGCGACCTCGGCGTGGGCCACGTCTCGTTCTACATCCTCGAACTGCACGCGGGCACGCCGCTGACCGCGGACGTCGAGGCCGGGCGCGTGCCCCGGCCCCGCGACGCCGAGGTCGAGGCTCTCTACCTGGGCGCCTGCGAGGACCTGGCGCGGCTGGGCTACGGGCAGTACGAGATCTCCAACTTCTGCCTGCCCGGCCAGCGGTCGCGCCACAACGCCGCCTACTGGCGGCGGACGCCCTACCTGGGGCTCGGTCCCGGCGCCCACGGCTTCGCCGGGAACCGCCGCTACGCCAACGTCGCCGACCTGACGCGCTACGTCGCCGAGGTGGAGGCGGGGCGCCTGCCCGAGGCCCGGGTCGACCGCCTCGGTCCCGCGGCCCGTCGACTCGAACGGATGTTCCTGCCGCTGCGTACAGCCGCCGGCGCGCCGCTGCGCGACCTGCCGGCGAACGACGCCGTCCTCGAGCGCGGGGAGGCCGAAGGGCTCTGGCGGCGCGCGCGCGGGCGGCTGGCCCTGACGCCGCGGGGCCGCCTGAGGATCGACGACGTCGAGACGCTGTTCGCCGGCCTCGCGGGACGCGGTCCGGTTGACACGCCGAAATCGTTCGGACTAACTTGTGGGGTCGTCCCCGGGACGGACGCGACGGGAGCCGCCGGATGACCAGCAGGGACAGCAGACTCGACACGGTCCTGGAAGCCGTCGTGCGGCTGTACAGCCGCACCGGCCAGCCGGTGAGCTCCGCCCTGGTGGTGCAGTGGCTGGGGGGCGCCGTCAGCTCCGCGACGGTGCGCGGCGACATGGGCCTGCTCGAGCGGGAAGGCTTCCTCGCGAAGCCCCACGTCTCGGCGGGGCGCGTGCCCACCGACGCCGGGTTCCGGGCGTTCGTGAACCGCCTGCTGGTCGCGGCGCCGGGCGAGGCCACCGCCGGCCGCAGCCTGCGGGCCCTGGTGGACCGGGAACTCGAGCGTTCGCGCGGCACGCACGCGATGGTCAAGGCGCTCGCGGCGCTGCTGTGCCGCCTGACCGACAACATCGGCATCATCCTGGGGCCGGCCTGGGACCAGGTGCGGGCCCGGCGCCTGGACCTGTACCCGAAGGAGCACCGCCGCGTCCTGATGGTGCTGGTGCTGGACAACGCCCTGGTGCGGACCGGCACCTTCGCCGTGGACCTCGACGTCACGCCCGAGGCCCTCGACGACGCGGCCCGCATCCTGAGCGAGCGCATCAGCGGCCGCACCATCGACGAGATCCGGCACGGCGTGCTCGCGGCGCTCGACACCGACGACAGCGAGGCCGGCCGGATCGCCCGGGACGTCGCGCGCAACGGCGCGTCCCTCTTCGACGACGTGGAGGCTGCCGACCTCGAGCTGATGGGCGTGGCCAACGTCCTGGACGAGCCGGAGTTCTCCGACCCCGGCCAGCTCAAGCGGCTGGTGAAGTTCCTGGAGTCGCCGCGCGAGATCCGCTCCGCGCTGCGGCGGCTCAGCCCGGAGAACGAGGACGGCATCGCGGTCTGGATCGGCTCGGAGAACCCGATCGGCGAACTGCAGGCCTTCAGCCTGGTCTCGTCGCCCTTCCGGCTCGGCGAGCGGCGGGGCGTGCTGGCGGTGCTGGGCCTGCGCCGGATGTCCTACGACCGCACGATCGCCGGGATGCAGGTCCTGATCCAGGGCCTCAAGCAGCTGCCACGCGGACAGGAAGGACCGACATGACCGAGAGTGACCTGCCGACGCCGGACGACGAGGCCGCCGATGCGGCGGTCGGGGCGCCGGACGACGCCGACGACGCCCGGCGCGAGCTCGCGCGCGAGCGCGACGACTACAAGGACAAGTGGCTGCGCGCGCACGCCGAACTGGACAACGTGCGCAAGCGCGCCCGCCGCGAGATCGCCGAGGCCCAGACCTTCGCCGTGGCTGACGTCCTGCGCGACCTGCTCGACGTGCTGGACAACTTCGAGCGGGCGGCCGGGGCCGCGGCCGCGAACGGCGACGCCGAGGCCGTCCGCAGCGGGGTCGCCCTGATCCACGGCCGGCTGCGCGAGATCCTCGGGGCGCGCGGGCTCGTGCCCATCCCGACGGCGAAGGGCGACCCGTTCGATCCCGGCATCCACGAGGCCGTGATGCAGATGGAAGGCGACGGCGTCGAATCCGGCGCCGTCCTGGAGGTGGCCCAGGCCGGCTACCGGCTCGGGGACCTGGTGCTGCGGCCGTGCCGCGTCGTGGTGGCTCGCTGAACGAAAGGCGCCGGGGATGGCCCAGAAGAGGGACTACTACGAGGTGCTCGAGGTCGGCCGCGAGGCGGCCGAGGGCGAGATCAAGAAGGCCTACCGCAAGCTGGCCATCAAGCACCACCCCGACCGCAATCCCGACGACCCCTCGGCGGCCGAGAAGTTCCGCGAGGCCACCGAGGCCTACGAGGTGCTGAAGGATCCGCAGAAACGCGTCCAGTACGACCAGCTGGGGCACGCCGCCTTCGAGCAGCCGAGCGGTCACGCCGGCGGCTTCGGCGGCATGGGCGGGATGGACATGAACGACGCGCTGGCGTCCTTCCTGCGCAACTTCGGCGGCTTCGGGGACATCTTCGGCGGCGGCTCCGGAGGCGGCGGCGCCGCCGGGCGGGGCCAGGGCCGCGACCTCCAGGTCAAGGTGGCGATCACCCTGCGCGAGGCCGCCGAGGGCGTGCACAAGAAGGTCAAGCTGCGCAAGCAGGTGACGTGCAAGGAATGCGGCGGCAGCGGCGGGGCCCACGGCAGCGGCGCGTCGAACTGCCCCGAATGCCGCGGCAGCGGCCGGCGCCGCCAGGTGGTGCGGACCCTGCTCGGCCAGATGGTCACCGAAGTCGCCTGCAACCGCTGCGGCGGGCGCGGCAGCGTGGTGACCGATCCCTGCGGCGCGTGCCGCGGCACCGGCACCGTGCGCGGCGAAGAGACGGTCGAGGTGCGCATCCCCGCCGGGGTCGCGCGCGGGAACTACATGGACATGGCGGGCCACGGCGACGCCGGCGAGCGGGGCGGCCATCCCGGCGACCTGCGCGTGGTCTTCGACGTGCACGAGGACGAGGTCTTCGAGCGTCGGGGCGACGACCTGCTCATCGACGTGCCCGTCTCGCCGGTCGACCTCATGCTCGGCGTCAAGGTCGAGGTGCCGACGCTCGACGGGCGCGTGGCGCTCAAGGTCCCGGCCGGCACCCAGACCCACAAGGTCTTCCGGCTGCGCGGCAAGGGCATGCCCCGCCTGCACCGCAGCGACCGCGGCGACCAGCTGGTGCGGATCCTGGCCTGGACGCCGGACAAGCTCACCGCCGACGAGAAGTCGCGGCTCGAGTCGCTGCGCGCCGGGCTCTCGTCCCGGGTTCCCGCGCCCGGCCGCGGGCCCATCGACTGAACGCCGCCGCGACGTCGGGGGAGGTCCGCGTGCACACCTACCACTTCGATCCGCCCGCGGGCGCGCCCCTGCCCGGAGTCGGCGACGAGGTCCGGCTCGACGCCGAGGAGAGCCACCACCTGCTGCACGTGATGCGCGCCCGTCCGGGCGATCCCGTGCGCCTGGTCGACGGGCGCGCCGGCGTCGTGCTGGCCGAGTACGCGGGCGCCGACGCGGGCCGCGCCCGCGTCCTGGTGCGCGCGTCGCACCGGGACGTCTCCGAGCTGGCGCGGCCCCGCCTGGTGCTGGCCTGCGGCGTCGCCAAGGGCAAGCGCTTCGAAGCCATGCTCGAGCAGGCGGTCGAACTCGGCGCGCACGAGATCGTCCCGCTGCAGACCGCGCGCGGCGAGGTCTGGCCCGGCGAGGGACGCCGCGACCGCTGGCGGACGCTGCTGCGCGGGGCCGGCAAGCAGAGCGGCCGCAGCTGGACGCCCGAACTCTCGGCGCCGGTGTCGCCTGCGGCCCTGCTCGCGGCCCGGCCCGGGGCCCTGTTCTTCACCGGTGCCGCGCGCGACCGCGTGCGGGATTGGCGCGACGACGGGGACGGTCGCTGCGGGCCCGCTGCGCTGCTGGCGTCCGCGGCCGTCGGCGCCGCCGACCTGCGCGCGGGCGGCGAACTGGTGTGGTGCGTCGGGCCCGAGGGCGGCTGGGAGGACGCGGAGCTGGCCCTGCTGGCCGCCGCCGGGCGCACGCTGCGCCTCGGGCCGCACCGCCTGCGCACCGGGACCGCCGCCCTGGCCGGCCTGGCGCTGCTGTCCGCGGTGCGCGAGATGATCGTCGATGCCGGGGCCGTCCCGGGAGTATGATCGGCACGATCCCGCGCGGCGCGGGACGCAACGGGGAACGAGGTGGACCGATGGCGAAATCGGATCTGGCGGCCCGGCTCCAGCAGGAGACCGTCGCCGCCATGAAGGCGCGGGACAAGGACCGCCTGTCGGTGCTGCGCATGCTGCAGGCCGCGTTCAAGCAGGTCGAGGTGGACACCCGCCAGGAGATCGACGAGGCCGGCGCGGTGAAGATCGTGCGCTCCTACGCCAAGAAGGTGAAGGACCAGCTGGCCGGGGCCGAGTCCGCCGGCCGGCCGGAGCTGGTGGCGCAGGCGAAGGCCGAGCTCGTCGTCGTCAACGAGTTCCTGCCCGTGGAACTGGACGACGCGGCTCTGGCCGAGATCGTGCGCGCGGCCATCGCCGAGACCGGCGCGACCTCGCCGCGGGAGATGGGCCAGGTCATGAAGGCCGCGATGGCCCGCGTCGCGGGACAGGCCGACGGCGGCCGCGTCGGCGCCGCGGTCAAGGCGCAGCTCGGAGGATAGGGGGGACCATGCCCTGGATCTCGGTGGCGGTCGTGGCGGTGGCGGCCCTCTTCGCGGCCTGCGGCTGGCGGGCGGGCCTGGTGCGCCGGCTGCTGGAGCTGGTCGGGCTCGTCGCCGCGTTGCTGATCGCCGCCGCGCAGTGGCGGGCGGCCGGCGACTGGTTGCAGGGCGCCGTCGGCGTCGGGGAGACCGTGGCGCCGCTGGCCGGCTGGCTGCTGGTCTTCGTGGCCGTGCTGCTGGTCTCGCGGCTGCTGGCCTGGCTGGTCGGCAAGTCGCTGAACGCGTCGGCCCTGGGCTGGCTCGACCGCACGGGCGGCCTGCTGGGCGGGTTGTTTGCGGGTCTGCTGATCGTCAGCGTGGCGCTGATGCTCGTCTGCCGGCTCGATCGCGGCGGCGCCTGGTGCGCGCGCATCCAATCCCAGACCGTGTCGCGGCTCGCCTACGGCGTCGCGCCCGCCGTCTACGGGTCCGTCGTGGACGAGCAGGACGCCGGTGACCTCTGGCGCCGCGCCAAGGGTGCCGCCGCCGACCTGCCGGCCGCGGCGGTCCAGGCCGGCAGGTCGGCGGTCGACGCCGGCAAGTCCGCGGTCGGGCTCGGCAAGTCCGACGACGAGGACGGGTCCGCCGCCGACACGACCCGCGCCGCTGCCGCGCGCCCCGGGAAGTGACCGCTTGATCCCGCTGCTGGAGGAACTGGGACGCTGGGAGGAGTCGGCCGCGCTGCCGGACGACCCCGGGCACCGGCGCGCCCTGCGCCTGTTGGAGTGGCACCGCGTCGCCGCACAGGTCGCCCGCCACGCCCGGTCGCGCCGCGCCGCGGCCCGGCTGGCCGCGCGCCGCCCCTTCGCGCGTCCGGAACCGATCCAGCTGGCGCGCGAGCTGGCCGACGAGCTGCGCCCCCGCGGCGAACGCGGCGAGTGGCCGCCCCTGGTCGAGGTCGGCGACGCCCTGGACCTGCTGGAACTCCCGCGGCCGTTGCGTCTGGCGGGCGCGGACCTGGTCCACCTCGCGGCGACGGCCGTCGACCTCGAACTGCTGCGCGACGACCTGATCGCGCGCGAGCGGGACCACCCGCGCTGGTGCGGCGCCGCCCGCTGCCTGCAGCCGCTCGGCGGCCTGGCCGGCGCGGTGTCACGCGCGCTGGACCGCGACGGCGGCGTGCGCGACGACGCCTCGCCCCAGCTGTCGCGCCTGCGGCGCGAGGCGCGCGAACAGGAACGGCAGGCCCGCGCGGCCGTGCAGCGCGCGATGGCCGACGCGCGCGAGCGCGGCTGGACGACCGGCACCGAGGTCACGCTGCGCGGCGACCGCCTGTGCCTGCCGGTCCGCTCGGGCTCGAAGCGCCTGGTCGAGGGCATCGTGCACGACCGCTCGGCGACGGGCGGCACCCTGTTCATCGAACCCGCCGCGGTCGTCGCGCTGCAGAACGACCTGATCGAGACCCGGCTGGCCGCCGCCGCCGAGGCCGAGCGCATCCTGCTGGAGCTCAACCGCGCGGCGGAGGCGGCGGCGCCGGCGCTGCGCGAGGCCTGCGAGCTCTCCCTGCGCCTGGACGAGACGCGGGCCGCCCTGCTGTGGAGCCGCGCGGTGCGGGGCACGCGCCCCGCGCTGGCCGCGGGCGGCGCCCTGGACGTCCGCCTCGGCCGCCACCCGCTGCTGCTGGACCGCGCGGGCGCGGACGTGGTGCCGCTGGACCTGGCCATGCCCGACGGGGCGCGCGTCCTGGTGATCAGCGGCCCCAACGCCGGCGGCAAGTCGGTGGCGCTGAAATGTGCGGGCCTGCTGTGCCTGCTGGCGCAATGCGGCTGGGACGTGCCGGCCCGCGAGGACACGCGGCTGCCGCTGTTGGGGCGCTCGACGTCGACCTCGGCGACGACCAGTCCATCGCCCGCTCGCTCAGCAGCTTCTCGGCGCACCTGTCCCACCTGTCGGACTTCCTGTCCCGCGCCGACGGCGACTCCCTGGTCCTCTGCGACGAGATCGGCAGCGGCACCGACCCCGACGAGGGCACGGCCCTGGCGTTCACCGTGCTCGAGGCGCTGGCCGACCGCGGCGCCCTCGTGCTCGCCACCACGCACTCCGGCCTGCTGAAGGCCGCCGTCGCCGACCACCCCCTGATGGCCAACGCCGCGATGGACTTCGACGAGACGAACTTGGCGCCGCTGTACACCCTGCGGGCGGGCGTGCCCGGGGCGAGCCACGCCTTCGCCATCGCCTCGCGGTTGGACTTCCCGGACGGCCTGGTGGAGCGGGCCCGCGCGCGCGTCGGCGAGGACCGCTTCCGCATCGAGCACCTGCTGACCGAACTGGGCGCCCGGGCCCGCGACCTGCAGGAGAAACAGCTCGAGGCCGGCCGGCTGGCCGAGGCGTCCCGCCGCGATCACGAGGCCCTGTCGCTGCGCCTCGCCGGCATCGACCGCGAACGGACCGCCGCCCTGGCGGCGGCCCGCCGCGCGGGCGAGGAGTTCCTGGCCGAGGCGCGCCGGACCCTCGAACGCCTGGTGCGCGACCTGCGCGGCGAGGGCCCGCGGACCCGCACCATCCGCGACGCCCGCGACGAGCTGGCCGGCCTGGGCGACCGCCTGCCGCCCGAGGCGCCGCGACCTCCCGTCGCGACGCCCGCGGCGGGGGACCGCGTGCGCGTGCCCCACCTCGGCCTCGACGGGCGGGTCGTCGAGGTCCGCGGCGGCCGATTGGTGGTCCTCGCGGGGGGGATGCGCCTGTCCCTGCCCGCCGGCGCGGTCGCGGCCGCCGCCGGCGGCGGGGGCGAGGACGGCGCCTCCCGGCCGGCCGCCTCCTTCCCGCCGCCGGTCGCCGGGAGCTGCGACACGACCGAGCTCGACCTGCGCGGCTTCCGCGCGGAAGAGGGCTGGGAGGCGCTGGACCGCCTCATCGACCGGGCGATCCCGGCCGGCACCGGCGAGATCGGCGTCATCCACGGCTTCGGGACCGGCCGTCTGCGCGCCTACCTGCTGGAGCGCCTGGCCCGCGACCCCCGCGTCGCCGGCTTCCAGGACGCTCCCGCCGACCAGGGCGGGCAGGGCCGGACCGTCGTCCGTCTGGCCTGAACACGGACCCGCGCCCTGGAAATTGGACATCCGGGCGGGAAACTGGTACGTTGCCCGATCGCGGCGTGTGCGCGGCGAGGAGTCGGACCAGGGCCACAGGAGCGTCGCGCCGATGTCACCCGTTCTGCCCAAGGACCTCGTCGCCCGCATCAAGGAAGAGACCGACATCGCCGCAGTCGTGCGCGAGTACGTGACGCTCCGCGCCGCCGGCACGAACCTCGTCGGGCTCTGCCCCTTCCACCGCGAGAAGACCCCCAGCTTCAACGTCAACCCCCACCGCCAGATCTACAAGTGCTTCGGCTGCGGCGAGGGCGGCGACGTCATCTCGTTCCTGATGAAGCTGCAGGGCCTGTCCTTCCCCGAGGCGCTGGAGATCCTGGCTCGCCCCCTCGACGTCGACCTGGCCCGCTTCCTGGTGGACAACGACGAGGCCGAGGGCGAGCGCCAGGCCTTCTTCCGCGCGCAGGAGTCGGCCGCCGCCCTGTGGAGCGAGGCCTACTGGGGGCGCGAGGGCGCCGAAGCCCGCGCCTACCTCGAGGGCCGCGGCTTCGGGCAGGAGATCCTGCGCCGTTACGACGTCGGTTTCGCACCGGCCGCCACGTCGTGGCTCGTCGAAGGGCTGACCCGCCGCGGCGTCGACCGCGACCTCGCCCAGCGGACCGGCCTGGTGCGCGCCGGGCACGGCGATGAGCCTTTTGCTTATTTCCGCAACCGGATTATCTTTCCCGTCCGTAACATCGCCCAGCGCATCGCGGGTTTCGGGGGTCGGATCCTGGGCGAGGGGGAGCCCAAGTACCTCAACTCCGCCGAAGGTCCCTACTTCAGCAAGCGCGAGTTGCTGTACGGCTTCGCCATGTCCCGGATCCCCATCGCACGACACAAGACGGCCATCCTGGTCGAGGGCTACCTCGACCAGATCGCCTTGGCCCAGGCGGGCTTCGGCAACGGGGTCGCGACCTGCGGCACGGCCTTCACCCAGGAGCAGGCGAAGATCCTGCGCCGGGGCTGCTCGCGGGTGTTCGTCCTGTTCGACGGCGACGCCGCCGGGATCAAGGCCTCGGTCAAGGCCGCGGCCGCCGCCCTGGCCGGCGGGCTCGAGCCCCGCATCGGGCGGTTGCCGGCAGGCGAGGACCCGGCGTCCTTCTTGCTGGGGCGCGACGCGACGGCGCTGACCGGGATCCTGGAGTCGGCCCCGGGGTACCTGCAGCTGCTGCGCGACCTCGCCGCCGAGAGCGGGCGGGGGCGCGAGGCGCGGGAGCGGGCGGTCAAGCGCGCGATCGAGGCCGTGGCCGGCGTGCCCGACCCGATCCGCCGGGCCCTGCTGGTCGACGAGGCGGCCGAGGTCTTCGGCCTGGCGCGGGAACTGGTCGGCGCGGAAGTCGCCCGGCACGCGGAACCGCCCCGCGCCCCCGGCGCCGCCGCGGCGCGGAGCGACCCGGCGGGGGTGGGCGCCGCCCGACCCCTGCAACCCGAACGGGGTCTGCTGCGTGTGGATCCGGCGACGGTCGAGCAGCAGATGCTCGCCCACGCCCTGGCCGACGAGACGGGAGACGCGGCCGAGGCGATGCTGGACCTGTGGCCCGATGCCGATTTCGCGCTGGAGCCGGCGCGACGGCTGCACGAGGAACTCGCGGCCTGGCGCGAGCAGCGACGCCTCGGCGGCGCGCCGCCGCCGGCCGGATTCGTCCAGGAACGTTGGCACGCCCACGACGACGGCTTTCGCCGGCTCGTCACGGACCTGCTCACGAACCAGGAGGCCTGCAGCACGGGCGACCACGTGCGCGTCGTCCGCGACTGCCGCCATGTGCTGGAACAAGACCGCAAACGACGCCGCGACAGCGACAGGACCAGGACACGCGCCGGCGGACGAGGGGAATAGGCCTATGGCACAGACGAAGCTCGAGGCCGTGGTCGATCGCATCCGCAAGATCGCCAGCGACAACGGCGGCTACCTGCTGCTCGACCAGGTGAACGAAGCCATCGGCGACGTGGACCAGGTCGCCGAGCTGTACGACCGGGTCCTGGACCGCCTCCTCGAGATCAAGATCGAGGTCTACGACAGCTACGAGGAGGCGGCCAGCAAGCGGGCGAAGGAGACCGAGCGTCAGCGCCGCCGCACCGCCCAGCAGCGCAAGGCCCAGCGCAGCACGATGAAGTTCGACGACCCCGTGCGCATGTACCTGCGCGAGATGGGCCGGGTGCCGCTGCTGACCCGCCAGGGCGAGGTCGACCTGGCCAAGCGCATGGAGACCGGCCGGCTCGAGGTCCTCAAGGCGACCATCCGCTCGACCCTGACCCTGCGCGAGCTGCGCCAGATCGGCAACCAGCTGATCATCGACAACATCCAGGTCGACGAGGTCGTGCAGCACGACAGCAGCACCTGGAACGTCCACTACTCGCCCCGCAAGGAGGGCCAGCGCATCCTGCACGCCGTCGAGGTGATCGAGAAGTGGCAGGAGGAGCTGGTCGCCCACAAGCTCGAGCTGAAGAAGAACCGCACCGGCCCCCGCGGCGCCACGCTGACGCGCATGGTCCAGTCCCGCGAGCGCAAGATCCTGGACACCTTCCTGGACCTCCACCTGTCGCCGCAGCAGATCGACCAGCTCTCCAACCGGCTGATCCTGGTGCACCGCAAGGTCGAGGACCTCGATGCGCGGCTGAAGGGCGCGGGCAGCACCGCCGCCCGCGGGATCAAGAAGCAGATCGGCGAAGTCGAGCGCGAGGTCGGCCTCGAGCACAAGAAGCTCTCGGTCGTCGCCCGCGAGATCGAGGACGGCCGGCGGGAGGTCGAAACCGCCCAGCGCGAGATGATCGAGGCCAACGTCCGGCTGGTCATCTCCATCGCGAAGCGCTACACCAACCGCGGCCTGGAATTCCTCGACCTCATCCAGGAGGGCAACAGCGGCCTGATGCGGGCGGTCGAGAAGTTCGACTACCGCAAGGGCTACAAGTTCTCCACCTACGCCACCTGGTGGATCCGCCAGGCGATCACCCGCGCCATCGCCGACCAGGCCCGCACGATCCGCGTCCCGGTCCACATGATCGAGGCGATCAACAAGGTGAACCGCGCGCAGCGGCAGCTCGTCCAGGAACTCGGCCGCGACCCCTCGCCCGACGAGATCGCCAAGAACCTGGACATGCCCCTGGAGAAGGTCAACGGGGTGCTCAAGGCCAGCATGGAGCCGGTGTCCCTGGACCGCCCCATCGGCGAGGACGAGGACAGCAGCCTCGGCGACTTCATCGAGGACACCGCGGCCGAATCCCCGTCCCACGTCGCCGCGCACGCGATGCTCAAGGACCAGCTGCACCGCGTGCTCAGCACCCTGTCCCGGCGCGAGGAGAAGGTCATCCGCCTGCGCTTCGGCCTCGGCGACGGCACGCCGCGCACCCTCGAGGAGGTCGGCACGATCTTCAAGGTCACGCGGGAGCGGGTGCGGCAGATCGAGGCGAAGGCGCTGCGGAAGCTGCGGCATCCCAGCCGCTGCCGCAAGCTGAAGGGCTACACGGAAATCGTTTGACCCCGATCGTGGGGTTTCCTATCATGGGCGGCCGGATCGTGGGCCCATGGCCAAGCGGTTAAGGCGACCGGCTCATAACCGGTTGAACCCAGGTTCGAATCCTGGTGGGCCCACCAGGCAGCGGAACCTGCAGGGGAACGACGAACCGCGACGAGTCCGACGGGACGGGGAATCCGGCAAGACCGGGCGATTAGCTCAGCTGGCTAGAGCGCTCGCCTCACACGCGAGAGGTCACTGGTTCGAGTCCAGTATCGCCCACCAGCCCCGCCCGCGGGCCCGCGGGCCGGCCACCGGCCGGACGCAGAACGCTTCCCCGCGGCGAGGGTGCTCCGGCACCCTTTTTCTTGGGTGATGACGGTTTCGGGTGACGATGGAGAAGGCGATGACCGAACCCTCACAGCCGGTCACCCTCGGCGACCTGCTGCTCGCCCTGGAGCGCACCGAGAACCTGCGCTCGCTCGCCCGCGAGTGCGGCCTGACGCCGGGCGATCTCAAGCGTCGCCTGCGCCAGTGGCGGCGCGAGCTGGCCGACGAGGCCGAAGCGACCACGCCGGACGCCGCTCCCGTTCCCGCCGCCGCCGAACCTGCGCCCGCGACGAAGGGCGCCGCGACGCGCGGCCGACGCAAGCCGGCGGCCGCCCCCCTGCCCCCGGATCTGGCCGCGGTGCCCGCGGCGACCGGCCTCTCCGCGTCGCCCCTGCCGGCGACGGGCTCGCCGGTGCTGGAAGTGTGGACCGACGGCGCCAGCCGCGGCAATCCCGGCCCGGCCTCGGTGGGGATCGTGTTCGGGCTGAAGGGCGGCGACCTGCTCGCCCGCCACGCCGAGACGATCGGCGTCGCCACCAACAACGTGGCCGAGTACCGGGCCGTGCTGCGCGCCCTCGAGCTGGCCGCCGGTTGGGGCGCCTCCCGCATCAGCCTGCAGCTGGACAGCGAGCTGGTGGCCCGGCAGATCTCCGGCCAGTACCGCGTCAAGAGCCAGGACCTGCTGCCGTTCTACCGCCAGGTGATGGACCTGATCCGCGAGCTGGACGGCTTCTCGGTGCGGCACATCCGGCGCGAACGCAACACCCTCGCCGACGTCCTGGCGAACCTCGCCCTCGACGGGCACCTGCCCGACTGACCCTCCCGCCCCCGATCTTCCCCGCAGCCGGGCCGTGACACGGACGGCGCCAGCGTCTATGATGGGTGCAGGGAAGTCGGGGAGACGACCGCGGGTCCCGTGAGGGATTCGAGGAAAGTCCGGGCTCCGCAGGGCAGGGTGCTGGGTAATCCCCAGGGGGAGCGATCCCACGGAAAGTGCCACAGAAAAGATACCGCCTCGGCCGCAAGGTCGCGGTAAGGGTGAAAAGGCGAGGTAAGAGCTCACCGGGCGCCTGGTGACAGGCGTCGCATGGCAAACCCCACCCGGAGCAAGACCGCATAGGGGAGCAGAGGCGGCCCGCCTCGCATGACTCCCGGGTAGGTCGCTTGAGGCCGGCGGCAACGCCGGACCCAGATACATGGTCGTCGCCGCGACGCGGCAACAGAACCCGGCTTACGACCGACTTCCCGTCCTTTCGCCGCACCGCGGTCGCGGACCGCGGCGCAGTATGGAGACGCGTTGCAGTACGAGTTGGGATTCGGCGAGAGCGGCGGCGTGGATCCGGTCCCGGCCGCGACCGCGGGCCCGCCGGCGGCGCCGGGTCGTCCCGGCGTCCTGAGCGGCCGCGCCTGGCGCGCCGCCGGCGCGCCCGAGCCGGAGACGCTCGAGGCGATCAGCCGCGCCCTGCCCTTGTCGCGCCCCGTGTCCGGCCACCTCGTCGCCCTGCTCGCGGTGCGCGGCGTCGTCGGCGAACGGGCGCTCGAGCGCTTCTTCTACCCCGAGATCGAGCACCTCCACGACCCCCTGCTGCTGGACGAGATCGAGCCGGCCGCCCGGCGCTTGCTGAGCGCCGCGGCGGCGGGCGAGAAGGTCGCCATCCACGGCGACTTCGACGTCGACGGGCTGACCGGCACCGCGCTGCTGGCCGAGCTCCTGCGCGCGTTGGACGTGGACGGGCGACGCTGCGCGTTGCAGCCGCCGTTCGTGCCCGACCGCGCCCGCGACGGCTACGGCGTGGCCCGGCGCATGCTCGAGGAGTGGAGCGCCGCCGGCGTGGGCCTGCTCGTGACCGTGGACACCGGCTCGGCCGCGCACGAGGAGATCGCCGTGGCCCTGGCCGGGGGCATGGACGTCGTGGTGCTGGACCACCACCTCTTCGACGACCGTCCCGCCGGGGTCCACGCGCTGGTCAACCCGCGACGGCCGGGCAACCGCTACCCGAACGCCGAACTGTGCGGCGTCGCGGTGGCGTTCAAGCTGGCGCAGGCGCTGGCGCTGCTGGCTCCCGGCTGCCTGCCGGAGGACTTCCTCGCCTCGGTCCAGGACCTCGCGGCCCTGGGCCTGATCGCCGACCAGATGCCCCTGGTCGACGAGAACCGGGTGCTGGTGCGCCGCGGGCTCGAACGCATCTCGGACCGCCGCACGGTCCGGCCGGGCCTGCGGGCGCTGCTGGAGAAGGCGGGCCTCGATCACGGCCAGGCCGTCACCGCGACGCACGTGGCCTACCAGCTGGCGCCGCGCCTGAACGCCTGCGGGCGCATCGGCCGCGTCCAGGCCGCCCTGGACCTGCTGCTGACGCGGGACGTCGACGAGGCCCGCGCCCTGGCGGCCGAGGCCGACGAGACGAACAAGCGCCGCCGCGACACCGACCAGCGGGTCATGGACGAGGCGGTGGTCAAGGCGTTGCCCTACGCCGAGCGCGGCGACCCGGGCCTGATCCTGGGCGACGAGGGCTGGCACCGGGGCGTGATCGGCATCAGCGCCGCCCGGCTGGTGGAGCGCTTCAACGTGCCGTCGATCCTGTTCTCGCTCGAGGGCGATGAGTCGCGGGGATCGGCGCGGAGCGTGCCCGGCGTCGACATCAAGGCCGTGCTCGACCGCTGCGCCGGGATGCTGGTGCGCTACGGCGGGCACGCCCAGGCGGCCGGCATGACCCTGCGCACGCGCGATCTCGACGCGTTCCGTGCGGCCTTCCTGGCCGCCCTGCGCGAGGAGCCGGCGCAGGCCGGCGTGCCCGAGACCTACGACCTCGAGCTGTCGATGGGTTCGATGACGGTGCAGGAAGTGGCGCAGCTGAACCAGGAGTGCGCGCTGCTGGAACCGTTCGGCGAGGGCAACCGCGCGCCGGTGTTCCGCTGCGACGGGTTGCGCCTGTCCGCGGCCCCCGCGCCCGTGGGCCGCGGGGGCGAGCACCTGCGCTTCCGCTTCGCCGGGCCCGGGCAGCCGCGCGCCGGGGGCACGCCCGCCCTCGCGCTGCCGTTCATCAGCTTCGGGTCCGGCAAGGTCTGGCACGCCATGCTCGGGGGCCTGCCCGACGGCCGCGCCGCGCTGCCGGGCCGGCGCTGGGACATCCTGTTCCAGATCGCGACGAACAACTGGCGGCCCAGCAACGGCGCCACCGTCGAGCCCGTGCAGCTGCAGCTGCTGGACATCCGGCCGGGCGACGCGACGTGAACGTCGACCGCGACACGGCCCCCGCCGAGGACGCCCTCGAAGCCGGGATGCGGGAGGTCGTGCGCAAGGTGCGGACCTACAACCCGCGTGCCGACATCGACCGCCTCTGGGCCGCCTACCGGCGCGGCCGCCAGGCCCACGAGGGCCAGCTGCGCAAGAGCGGCGAGCCCTACTTCGTGCACGCCCTGACCGTGGCCGACATCCTGGCCGACCTGCGGCTCGACGTGGACACGCTGGTGGCGGGCATGCTGCACGACGTCGTCGAGGACACCTCGCTGGACCTCGACACGGTGCGCCGCGAGTTCGGGCCCGACGTGGCGCACATGGTCGACGGCGTGACGAAGATCAGCGACCTGCGCTCGCACAACCCCGAGACGCGCCAGGCCGAGAACTACCGCAAGCTCGTCTTCTCGATCACGCAGGACCCCCGCACGGTCCTGATCAAGCTGGCCGACCGCCTGCACAACATGCGCACCGTCGAGTTCCTGGCCGACGAGCGGCAGGCCGGCATGTCGCGCGAGACGATGGACGTCTACGCGCCGCTGGCCCACCGCTTCGGCCTGGCCAAGATCAAGTGGGAGCTCGAGGACCGGGCCTTCAAGGTGCTGAACCCGAAGGCCTACTACGCCGTGGACGACGGCGTGCTGCAGACGCGCGCCGCCCGCGAGCGGCTCATCGAGGAGGTGAGCCGGCCGCTGCAGGCGAGCCTGGTCGAGGCCGGCGTCGAGGCCGAGATCGTCGGCCGGCCCAAGCACTTCTACTCCATCTGGAACAAGATGCAGGCGCAGGACATCCCGATCGAGCGGGTGTACGACCTGCACGCCCTGCGCATCCTGGTCCGGACCAAGGTGGACTGCTACCACGCGCTGGGCATCGTCCACAGCCTGTTCACGCCGCTGCAGGACCGCATCAAGGACTACATCGCCAACCCCAAGCCCAACATGTACCAGTCCCTGCACACCACGATCCGCGCGCCCGGCGGCAAGTTCGTCGAGATCCAGATCCGCACCTACGAGATGCACGAGCGCAGCGAGATCGGCATCGCCGCGCACTGGAAGTACAAGGAGGGGCCGGGGGACGAGCACATCGACTTCTCGCGGATGGTCAGCTGGCTGAAGCAGCTGATGGAGTACCAGGAGGACGTCACCGACCCGCGCGAGTTCATGGCGGGCATGAAGCTCGACCTGTTCCAGGACGAGGTCTTCGTCTACAGCCCGCGCGGCGACATCTTCCAGCTGCCGCGCGGCGCCACGCCCCTGGACTTCGCCTTCGAGGTGCACTCCGCGGTCGGGCTGCACTGCGTCGGCGCGAAGGTGAACGGCCGCATCGTCAGCCTGACCACCGAACTGAAGAACCGCGACACCATCGAGATCCTCACCAGCAAGAGCGCGCACCCGGGCACCTCCTGGCTGGAGATCGTCAAGACCGGCAAGGCGCGGCACCACATCCGCCGCTGGATCCGCTCGACCCAGTTCGAGGAGAGCGTGCGCCTGGGGCGCGACATCCTCGTGCGCGAGTTCGGCCGGCACAAGCTGAACGTGCACCCGGACAAGGACCTCGACGGGGTCGCCCAGGAGATGGGCTACACCGAGACCGAGAAGCTCCTGGCGGCGGTCGGTTGCGGCGACCTCACGGCGACCAAGGTCCTGGCGCGGCTCGAGCCGCGGGAGAAGAAGCCGCCCGCGAAACTCGTCGACATGGGCAAGGACATCTACGCGGCGCTGCTGCGGCGGCGCGTGTCCGGCGTGAAGATCCAGGGGCTGGACAGCCTGATGGTGCGCTACGCCCGCTGCTGCGAGCCCATCCCCGGCGACCAGGTGATCGGCGTCGTCACCCGCGGCCGCGGCGTCTCGGTCCACCGCCTCGGCTGTTCGAACCTGGCGAACATCGAGCCCGAGCGCCTGATCGACGTCTCCTGGGACGTGGGCGAGGAGCAGGTCTTCCAGGTGAAGCTCACCGTGACGGCGCTGGACCGCCGCGGACTGCTGGCCGACCTCAGCGACGCGATCCGCGGCGTCGGCACGAACATCCACAGCGGCGACTTCAAGGGCGACCACGAGCTGGCGGTGGTGTCGTTCCTGGTCGAGGTGCGCAACCTGAACAACCTCGAGCGGGTCCTGCTCGCGGTGCGGCGCGTCGAGGGCGTGCAGCGCGTGGAGCGCTACCAGCTCAACTGACGCCCGGACCGGTACGGAGGGACGGCCGTGCGCTGTGTGGTGCAACGCGTGTCCCGCGCCGCGGTGCGGGTGGCGGGCGAGGTCGTCGGCGAGATCGGCGGCGGCCTGCTGGTGCTGGCCGCCTTCGCGCCGGACGACACCGCGGCGGAGCTGGGCTGGACGGCGCGCAAGCTGCCGGACCTGCGGCTCTTCGGCGACGACGCGGGGCTGATGAACCGCTCGCTGCGCGAGGTGGGCGGCGGGATCCTGCTGGTCTCGCAGTTCACCCTCTACGGGGACCTGAGCCGGGGGCTGCGCCCCAGCTTCACGGGTTCGGCGCCGCCCGCGGCGGCCCGGCGCCTCTACGAGGAGTTCGCGGCGCTGCTGCGCGCGCAGTGGCCCGCGGTCGCCGAGGGCCGCTTCGGCGCCGCGATGGCGGTCGAGCTGGTCAACGACGGCCCCGTCACCCTGATCCTGGACCGCGCGGTCGCGCGGGGGAGGAACGCGCCGGCATGCTGACGAGCCCCTTCCTGGATTGGCCGACGGGCGAGGAGCTGGTCCTCGCCTCGGTCTCGCCGCGCCGCGCCGAGCTGCTCGCGGTCGCGGGCGTGCCGTTCGCCGTGCACCCCGCGCCGGGCGCCGAGGCCGCGCACGCGGCGGCGGCCGCGATGCTGCTGCACGATCCGGCGGCCTACGCCGCCACGCTGGCGGACGCGAAGGCGCGCGCCGTGGCGGCGCTGCGGCCGGACCGGCTGGTGCTCGGCGCGGACACGGTCGTGGTGCTGGACGGCGACGTGCTGGAGAAGCCCGTCGACGACGACGACGCCCTGCACCTGCTGCAGCGCCTGCGCGGGCGCCGCCACGTCGTGGTCACCGCCCTGGTCCTCTACGACCACGCCGAGCGCGCCTGGCGCGGGCACGAGTCCACGGGCGTCGAATTCCTCGAGCCCGACGATGCGGCCCTGCGCCGCTACGTCGCCACCGGGGAGCCGCGCGACAAGGCCGGCGCCTACGGCATCCAGGGCTACGGGGCGCTGATGGTGCGTCGGGTCGAGGGCTGCTACTTCAACGTCATGGGCCTGCCGCTGGCGCTGCTCGGCGTCGCCCTGCGCGAGACGATGGCGCGTCGCCGCGCGCGGGAGCGGGCATGAGCCCGACGCCGCCGGCGGACCCGCCCCGCAACGCCGTCCCTCGCCCCGTCCCGTTCCCCTTCCCGGTCGTCGCCTGGCGCGACGGCGTCGTGGCGCTGATCGACCAGCGCCGGCTGCCGGGCGCGTACGCCATCCTCGAATGCCGGGACGTGCCGGAACTGGCCGAGGCCATCCGCACGCTCGCGGTGCGCGGGGCGCCGGCGATCGGCGTGGCGGCGGCCTGGGGCCTGGCGCTCTCCTGGGACCTGTCCCGGCGCGCGGGCCGCGACGCGGGCGACGCCCTGGCGCGCCTGCGGGAGGACCGCGCCCTGCTGGCCGCGACCCGCCCCACGGCGGTCAACCTGTTCTGGGCCCTGGACCGCCAGGCGGCGCTGGCGGAGCGGCTGGTGGCCGCCGGCGCGGACGTCGCACGGGCGGGGGAGGCCTTGGCCGCGGCCGCCGCCGAACTGCGCGACCAGGACGTGTCCAGGAGCCGGGCGCTGGGCGCCGCCGGCGCCGCTCTGCTACCGGACCCTGCGACCGTGCTGACCCACTGCAACGCCGGCGGGCTGGCGACCGGCGGCTACGGCACGGCCCTCGGGGTGGTGTACGCCGCCGCCGACGCCGGCAAGCGGGTGCGGGTCTTCGCCGACGAGACGCGCCCGCTGCTGCAGGGGGCCCGCCTCACGGCCTGGGAACTGCAGGCCCGCGGGATCCCGGTCACGCTGATCTGCGAGGGGGCGGCCGGCAGCCTGCTGCGCCGCGGGGGCGTCGACGCCGTGATCACCGGGGCCGACCGCATCGCGCGCAACGGCGACGTCGCCAACAAGATCGGGACCTACCCCCTGGCCGTGCTGGCCCGGACCCACGGGGTGCCGTTCTACGTGGCGGCGCCCACGTCGACCTTCGACCCGTGTTCCCCGGAAGGGAGCGCGATCATCGTCGAAGAACGCGATCCGTCGGAAGTCCTGGAATGTCAAGGCGTTGCCGTGGCGCCGGCCGGGGTGGCGGCCTGGAATCCGGCGTTCGACGTGACGCCGGCCGACCTGGTGACCGCCATCGTCACCGAGCGGGGGGTCCACCGGCCCCCGTACGCCGCCTCGTTGGCGGGGATCGGTACCGGAGCGTCCGATTCCCTTCCTTGACAGCAACCTGCCGTTCTGCTAGATTTCCCCCCTTCTCCCCTGGAGTTCCTGCTCCGTCGGAGTTCTTGCGTGGTCTGCGTCCCGGACGCGGAGTGCGCGGTCCGCGCCCCGGATCGGGGCGCATTCACGGGACCGGACCCTGAAGAGGGCGACTCGACAACCGGTGGGCTGTCGGGCATCGGTCTGTTGCGCCGCGGCATCGCGGGACGCGCACGGCAACGGCGCGACCGGCGGCGGCGGACGAGTGGCGCGCCGACGGCGGCGCGCGTGGAGGCTGGACTTGAAGACCCAGGACCAGAAGACCTACAACATGAAGCTGGCCGAGATCGACAAGGAATGGCTCGTGGTCGACGCGACGGACATCCCGCTCGGCCGCCTCGCCACCCAGATCGCCGGCCTGCTGCGTGGCAAGCACAAGCCCACGTTCACCGCCCATCTCGACATGGGCGACAACGTGATCGTGATCAACGCGGCGCAGGTCAAGCTGACGGGCCTGAAGGGTCAGAACAAGATCTACGACCACTACAGCCAGTTCATCGGCGGGCTGAAGCGGGTGCCCCTGCAGACCATGACGCAGAAGCACCCGGAGTTCGTCGTGACCAACGCCGTGCGCGGCATGCTGCCGAAGAACAAGCTGTCCCGGCACCAGCTGAAGCACCTGCGGGTCTACCCGGGGAGCGATCATCCCCACGAGGCCCAGCTGCCCCGCGTCCACGCGGTGAGCGTCTAGATCAAGGGACCGATCCCGCTCCGCGGGGCGGGCAAAGGAGATCAGCTTGGACGACAAGTACTACGCGACCGGCCGGCGCAAGACCTCGGTGGCCCGCGTCTGGGTGACCCCCGGCGGCACCGGCAAGATCACGGTCAACAACAAGGCGGCCGAGACCTATTTCGACGCCATGCGCATCCAGACCATCAACGAGCCGCTCAAGGCGCTCGTCGAGAACCAGACCTACGACGTGTGGGCCTCGGTCAACGGCGGCGGGCCCACCGGCCAGGCGGGCGCCCTGCGCCACGGCCTCGCCCGCGCCCTGGTCGCGGCCAACGAGGAGAACCGCGTCGCGATGCGCAAGGCCGGCCTGCTGACGCGCGACTCCCGCATGGTGGAGCGCAAGAAGTACGGCCAGCCCGGCGCCCGCAAGCGCTTCCAGTTCTCGAAGCGGTAGAC